>CAZOXD010000039.1:21005-29619 GCA_964583525.1 uncultured Pseudomonadota bacterium | reverse complement strand
CTCATGAGCGGCTTCCAGATGCTCTACATGCAGATTCTGGTATCCACGCCGGCCCTGCTGCTGGCCGCGGTCTTCCTGGAACCGGTGGGCAAGGTGGAATTCTCACGGCTCTCCCTGGGCATCCTGGCCTTCCAGGGCCTGGTGGTGGTCTTTATCAGTTACCTGGCCTGGATGAACCTGCTGCGCCGCTATCCGGCCAGCGCGGTGCAGTCCTTCACATTCCTCTCGCCGGTCTGGGGCGTCCTGATGGGGGTGATGCTGCTCGGAGAAACGGTGACCGGGGTGATGACGGCGGGAATCGCCATGGTGGGCGCGGGACTCTACATGGTCAACCGCCCCCGCCCTTCATCCGGGTGAAGGAAAATATTGTAGATAGCCCCTTACCTCCCTATCCCCGCCGCTTCCGGGCGCTACCCCTTGACCGCGCCGCCGGTGAGGCCGGAGACGTATTTATCCACGAAGAACGAATACACGATCGCCACCGGGATGGAACCGAAGAGAGCCCCGGCCATCAGAGAGCCCCAATACAGCGTATCCCCCCGGATCAACTCGCTCAACACACCCACGGGAACCGTTTTGTTTTCCGGCGTGGAAAGGAAGACCAACGCGAACAGGAACTCGTTCCATGAAAGGGTAAAGGCGAAGATGCCCGCGGAGAGAATGCCCGGCGTGGCCAGGGGCAGGATGATCTTGTAGAAGGCTTGAAATCGGGTCGCGCCGTCGATGCGGGCGCACTCCTCCAATTCCCGGGGGATGGTCTTGAAATAGCCCATCAGCAGCCAGGTGGAAAAGGGAATCAGGATGGTGGGGTAGGATAGTATCAGCGCCCAGGGAGTATCGAGCAAATGCAAACTCGCGATCACGCCCGCCAGGGGAATGAACAGCAAGGTGGGAGGCACCAGATAAGTGATGAAAATCGACACCCCGATGGTGGTGGAACCGAAATATTTCAGCCGGGAGAGGGAATACCCGGCCAGCACGCCGCAAAACAGGGATATCGCCGTGCTCGCCGTGGCGATCAGGAAGGTGTTGATCGTCCAGCGGGCGAAAAGGGTTTCCTTGAACAGGAAAATCCAATGGGACCAATCCACTTCCCGCACCAGAAACGGTGACATGCGGATCGTATACAACTCCCGGTCCGGTTTGATGGAGGTGATGGCCATCCAATAAAACGGGAAGAGCACCGCCACCAGGAACATGAACAGGGGGATATAAAATATGATCACCCGTTTGGTGAAGGTTTCGCCGACTCTTGCTCCCATGATTGGGTGTGACTCCCTGATGTTGATTTACAGTTTGCCCGGCCCGTAAAATTCATGGGCCTTGCGAATCCGGACAACCTCATCCCTAATACTTCGCGTTAGAAGTTCGCGTAATAACCTGCGAAGTATTCATAATGAAAATCAATGAGTTAGACTATAACTTCTGATGCGAAGTTCTGCCATTGAGCACTAGTGAATGGCGGTTATTGGTCCTCCTCCCGGCGCAGGTAGAGCAGTTGCCAGAGAATCAGCAGCGCCAGGATGGGAAGCATGAACAGGGCGATTGCCGCGCCTTCCCCCAGATTTCCCGCCACCATCCCCAACTGAAAGGCCAGGGTGGCGAAGAGATGGGTGCTGTTGTGCGGCCCCCCCCGCGTGAGCACATACACCAGCTCGAAGTCCGCGAAGGTCACCACGATGGAAAACACGATCACGACCACGACGATCGGTTTGATGGTGGGCAGCGTGATGTACCAGAAGCGCTGCCACCCGTTCGTACCGTCGATGTGACCCGCGTCGTAGAGATCCTGGGGCACCGTCAACAACCCTGCCAGGAAGGTGATCGCGAAGAAGGGCATCCCCCGCCACACGTTCACCGTGATGATGGAGACCATTGCCCAGAATGGGTCTCCCAGCCAGTTGATGCGAAGGCGGGTGCTGGAACTGCCCACCATCTCCTGGATGCTCATGTCCAGCAATGGAAATTCAAGCCGCCAGAAGTAGGTCATCACCCAGTTCAACACGCTGAAGGTGGCGTCGAACATCCACACCCAGGCCAGCCCGCTGAGCACGGTGGGCACGATGAAGGGCAACAATATTACCGCACGCGTGATCCGCGAGAACATGAATTCACGGTGCAGAATCAGAGCCAGCCACATTCCGAAAATGGTCTTGAAAACGGTGGCGGTTGCCGTGAAGATTACGGTATTTTGGGCCGTCTGCCAGAATATCTGGCTCTTCATTTGCTTGATGTAGTTGGCGAGGCCAACGAATTCCCCCGGATCCCCCACCACCTTGTCCGTGAGCGAGAACCAGATGCCCAGCGTGAAGGGATAGGCCTTGAACATCAGGAGAATGCCCAATGCGGGAAAGAGCAGGGCATACCCCAGGGCTGCCTGGTTTTCGAAGATCGAAACCCGCAATCCCCTGGGCCGGGGATGGGCTATTTCGGGTGATGGGGCAGCCATGTTTTTCATCGTTACCCAGCCCTAAGCCTGGTAGAAAATGGGAGGGATGGAGAAACCCGGATTTCTCCCAATGTGCAAAATAGTGTTGCGCGCGAGGATCCATGCCGATTCCCGCGCAGTCCGCACGGGCATCCTGGCTGGCAGGATGCCCGTTTGGTCCGGCCGTCCGGAAACTCCTAGCCGTAGATGAGGTTCAGTTCGCGCTCGGCCTGACCGATGGAACTCTGGGTGGAATCACCCTTGGCCACACGGGCGAACAGGTCGACGATGATGTACTTGACCTGCACTTCGGAAGCTTTGCGGTTGAACGTCCCCGCATACCCGAAGTTGCGCCCGTACTTGGCGTTGAGGCGATAGGGTTCCACCGCGGGGTCTTCCTTCCAAAACGGATGGTTCTCCCAATCCGGTGTGGCGCCCAAGCCATAGCCTTTCTGTACCAGGATATAACGCTCGTAGACCTTCTTTTGCATCAGGAATCGAATGAAGTCCCGCGAGGCGTCCTGCTGCTTGGAATAGCGGGCGATGCAGTGGGAGAAAGGCAAAATGGCGTGATACCGGCCTGCCGGCCCCTTGGGATTGTTGAAGTGACCGATCTTGTCCGCCAACCCGGGAGGGCCCTGGTTGTTGTAGCGGGCGTTGAAGTAGATCGAGGCGCCGTTGAGGGAGGCTCCGATCGTTTCGCCGTAGAAGGCCCGGTTGTTGGAGGAATCGTCCCAGGCCAGCCCGCCTTCGTCGCAGGCGGAGTTCCAGAATTCCCGCAGGAAGTCGCAGGCGGCGCGGGTGCCGCTGGAATTGATGGCCACCCTGCCGTTCTCGTCCACCTCCTGGCCTCCGAAGGCCCACAGCAGAGGATAGACGAAGGTGGGCGCATCGCCGAAGGTATGGCCCAGTGTCTGCCCCACCGGCCAGTCGTTGTCCTTCAGGATCTTCCCGATCTTCAGGTACTCGTCCCAGGTATCCGGCGGGCCAGCGATGCCGAATTCCTTGAACTTGTCCTTGCGGTAGGCGTTGCCGTTGCCGATGCCGTAATAGGGAATGCCCCGGAAATTTCCCTCGACCCGGGCGGCGTCCTGAATGAATTTGTAATGCTTGTCCACGCCCAATTCCGCGGCGAAGGCATTGTGCTTGATCAGCCCCTTGGCATATAGGTGGGCTTGGTTCCACTGCAGTTGGAAGATGTCCGGCCCGGTGCCGCTTTCCACCGCGGCGGTGGCCCGGGGGGGAATGTCGTTGGCGTTGACGGTCTCGTACTTGACGGAAACCCCGGTGGCGGCCTTGAATTCCACTATGAATTCGTCGCGCATCAGCTTATCCGCATCCGGAATGAAGTGGCTCCACGCCAGGACGTGGACGGAACGCGCTTGCGCGAACGCCGGGGCCTTGCCGGCCAGGAATCCCGCACCGGCGGCCAGGGAAGCCCCAGCCACGGCTGAATTGCCGACGAACTGACGCCGTGTCATTCCAACTTTTTTACCTCGATTCCCGCCAGACGATATGGTCTTTTTCATGATTCCCCTCTCGAAATAGGTGGAAGCTGTGGTAAATCCGATTCGCTCTATGAAAAATCAGCCAAACCGAAATGGGTTGCAGGGAAAAAATGCTATCCCGTTGGATTCATTTTTACAATTTAAATTCCTCGAGAAACTGAAAAAATTGGAATCGCGGGGGAATTCCCCTGGATTCCTGGACGAAATTTACCGGATTTTATCATTTGGATATTGTCAAACCCTGGAATTCGGACTAACAATCAAAATTCGGCGGGAAGATTTTTGCAATATATCTCCCTCCCACCCATGGTAATTTCCCTTCCTCGGAGAAATACGGATGGCCCAGGTTACCCTCAGCAATGTCTTCAAGACGTTCGACAAGACGGAAGTCGTCCACGGGATCGATCTGCAGGTGGAGCACAACGAGTTCCTGGTGCTGGTGGGCCCCTCCGGGTGCGGGAAAAGCACCACCCTGCGGATGATCGCGGGATTGGAGAGCATCACCTCGGGGGAAATTTCCATCGGCGACCGGCGGGTGAACGACCTTCCGCCCAAGGACCGCGATATCGCCATGGTCTTCCAGAACTACGCGCTCTATCCCCACATGACGGTCTTCGAGAACATGTCCTTCGGATTGAAGCTGCGCAAATATTCCAAGGAGGATATCCGCACCCGGGTTCATGAAGGAGCGGACATCCTCAATATCCGCGACCTGCTGGAGCGCCGCCCCAAACAGCTATCCGGTGGACAGCGGCAACGGGTGGCCATGGGCCGGGCCATCGTCCGCCACCCCCAGGTGTTCCTCTTCGACGAACCCCTGAGCAACCTGGACGCCAAGCTGCGGGTGCAGATGCGCACCGAAATCAAGAAGCTCCACCAGAAGGTGCAGACCACCATCATCTACGTGACCCACGACCAGGTGGAGGCCATGACCCTCGCCGACCGCACCGTAGTGATGAACGACGGTTATATCGAACAGATCGGTACGCCCCAGGAGCTTTACGAAAGCCCGGCCAGCCGGTTCGTCGCGGGGTTCATCGGCTCCCCGGCCATGAATTTCATTCCCTGCACCCTCATCGAAAGCGGGAAAAAATATACGGTGCGCCTGGGCGAATCCCTGGAGTTGGAAGTGCCCGGCGATTTACAGGCCAGGTACAAGGATCACCTTGGCCGGAACCTGATCTTCGGCATCCGCCCGGAACACATCACGGAACAAAGGGGCTCGGGGAAACAACCCGGAATGGAGAACTTCAAGGCCCTGGTGGAAGTGGTGGAACCGATGGGGATGGACACCATGATCAACTTCTCCCTCAACGGGACGGAGGTCTGGGCCCGGGTGGACCCCCACGCCGCCAAGGATGCCGGGGAAACCATCGATCTGATCGCCAACATGAAGAACATGCACCTCATCGACCCGGAGACCGACAACGTGCTCTGATCCCCGGTTTTCGATCTCCGTTTAATGACCGCTGCTTATTGATCGCCGTGCCTTGAGGGTCCCCACTTCCAACCCTCCTCTCCATCCCCCCCTACTCCCGCCGTTGCCGGGCGCGCTCTCCGCTCGCCCGCACGTCGGCCAGGGAGCCGGCCACGGAAATGTTCTCCTTGTCGGTGAGCACCTCGATCACGGCGGGCTTGCCGATGGCCAGGGCAGCTTCCAGGGCGGGGCGGAAATCATCGCTTTTCTCCACCCTGTATCCCTCCGCGCCATAGGCGCGGGCCAGGGCCGCGAAATCGGGATTTTGCAGGTTGGTCCCCACTACCCGCTCGGGGTAATCGCGCTCCTGGTGCATGCGGATGGTGCCCAGGGTGCCGTTGTTGAACACCAGTTGCACGATGTTGGCCTTGTACTGCACGGCGGTGGCCAACTCCTGCACCGTCATCATGAACGCGCCGTCCCCGCAGGTGCCCACCACGGTACGCTCCGGGTGCGCCAGTTTGGCGGCGATGGCGGCGGGCAGGCCGTAGCCCATTGAGCCCACGATTGGCCCCAGCAGCGAATCCTCCGAACGGTAGCAATAGTAACGCTGCACCCAGGCCGAGGCGTTGCCCGCGTCCACCGTGAGCACGGCATCGGCGGGAAGCACGGCGGCCAGGTCCTCCATCACCCGTTCCATGGCGACCGCCTCGGCATCCCGTTGGGGCGGGGTGGCGAACTCCTCGTACGCCGCACGCCAGCGTCCGATCCACTCGGCGCGTGCGCCGATATGCGATTCGGTGCGCGCGCCGTTTTGCGGAGCGGGGTGCTTCAGGGCGGCCTCCAATGCCAGCTTGGCGTCCGAAACGATGGCCTGCTCCGGCGTGAAGGTGCGCCCGATGGACGCCGGGTCGATATCGATCTGGATCACCGGCTGCCCGGGCAGGGGCAGGGCGTAATCCGCCGTGGTGATCTCGCCGAGACGGTCCCCCACCACCAGCATCAGGTCCGCCTCCCGCACCAGTTGCTGGGCGGAGGTCTTCCCCAGGTTGAGGCTGCCCGCGTAGTGGGAATGATCGTTGGGGAAGGCGTCGTTGCGGCGCCAGGAGGTGACCACGGGAAGCTGGAAATGCTCCGCGAAGCGCACGGCGGCGTCCCTGGCCCGGCCATACTGCACCCCGCTGCCCAGCAGCAGCACCGGCCGTTCCGCCCCGGCCAACCGCTCCGCCATGCGGGCGATTGCCGCGGGGTCTGGATGGGGCGGGGAGGGCGGCACGGGATTGCCGAAGCGCATCGCCGCCTCCTCGGCCAGCACGTCCTCCGGCAGAGCCACCACCACCGGCCCCGGACGGCCGCTACGCGCCACATGAAAGGCACGGGGCACCACCTCGGGAATCTTCGCCGCGTGGTCCACCTCCACCACCCATTTGGCGATGGAACCGAAGAAGGCGCTGTAATCGATCTCCTGAAAGGCTTCCCGGCCCCGGTTGACCCGCGGCACCTGTCCCACCAGCAGCACCAGGGGCGTGGAGTCCTGGGCCGCGCAGTGGACGCCGATGGAGGCGTTGGTGGCCCCCGGTCCGCGCGTGACGAAGCACACGCCCACCGAGCGGGTGGACTTGGCGTAAGCCTCGGCCATGTAACAGGCCCCGCCCTCCTGGCGGTTGGTGATCAGGGTAATCCCGGGGGCGTCGTAAAAGCCGTCCAGGGCGGCCAGGAAGGATTCCCCCGGCACGTTGAAAACGTGGCGCACGCCCTCGCGCCTCAGGCATTCCACGACAGCCGCGCCACCGGGCATTGTACGGGGGGAGGCAGGTTGGGATTTGGCCGTCATCGCCGTGCTCCCCCGCTAAACAAGACCTTCATAGGTGCCCCCGTCCACCAGCACGTTTTCCCCGGTAATGAATTTGGCTTGTTGAGAGCAGAGAAAGGCCACAACAGCGCCAAAATCCCCCGGATCGCCCAGGGTGTTCATGGGGCTCCACGACTTGCGGTCCTCCAATGCCTCCTCGTAGCTCATCCCCTCGTGTTCGGATAAATACTTAAGGGCATCCTGCACCCGGTCCGTAAGGTGCCCGCCGGGCAGCACCGCATTGAGGGTCACACCCGTGGGGGCGATTTCCCGCGCGGCGGTTTTCATGAAGCCCGTCAGCCCGGCGCGGGCCGTGTTGGACAACATGAGGAAAGGGATGGGTTGCTTGACCGATATTGAGGTAATGAAAACGATGCGCCCCCAACCCTTGGATTTCATGGCCTCCACCGTGCCGTAGGTGAGGCGGATCGAGCTCATCATGGACAATTCCACCGCCGGGATGAACTGGTCGAGTTCAGTGGTCGCGAATGTAGTTGTCGGTGGCCCCCCTGCGTTGCAGACCACGATCTCCGGATCGCCCAGCTTGCCCCGCACGCTCTCCAGCAGGGCGTCGATATCGCCCTCCCGCGACATGTCCGCGCTAAAGCCCACCACCTCGTTGCCGGTGGCGGCGGAGATTTCCCCGGCGACTTTTTCCACGTCGGCCTGTGTGCGGGCGCAGATGGCCAGCCGACAGCCCTCGGCGGACAAGGCCTCGGCCGAGCCCCGGCCCAGTCCCTTGGTGGCGGCAGTGACCAGCGCAACTTTCCCCTTGATTCCAAAATCCATGAATGGCTCCGTGATCCTCTGGTTGGTTGATTGAAAGCCTGCAGGTGAATCCCTGCCCTGTCCTTGCCTTGGGCATTGAGCCCTGGGGCTTGAGCCTTGGGCCTTCCCCTCATAGCGGAAGACGGGGCAGCGGGCAAGAGCGGAGGGGAGGAAGAAATTCCGGAAAAACCTCACCCCCCAGCCCCCTCTCCACAGGGTGGCGAGGGGGAGTATCTCAAACAATTGATGTTGTCTTAAAAAATTTTTGCAATTCAGGAGTTCAGTATTTTTAAATCCTGTAATTTGGACTCGATAACCTCAATTACAAAATCAATTCCGGTCATGACCTGATCGTTTGTGAATCTGAGCACCTTTAAATTCAATTGTTCCAATCGCAATTGGCGTTGAGCATCTTCCTCCTTGGAATATTGGTGAATCGGTCCATCAACCTCGACAACCAATCGGACTTCTGGGCAACAGAAATCCACGATAAAATGTTCAATGGGATGTTGACGCCGAAATTTGAATCCCAACACTTTCCGGTTTCTCAACCTGTCCCATAATTCCTTCTCCGCTGGGGTTGGACTGCGGCGCATCCTTTTTGCTTCGGAACCAATATTTTCCCAAATCCGGCCCGGAGC
>CAZOXD010000039.1:13648-20905 GCA_964583525.1 uncultured Pseudomonadota bacterium | reverse complement strand
GGGGTGAGGTTGGTACTCTCGCCGGAGTTGGCTTGCGGCGCATCCTTTTTGCTTCGGAACCAATATTTTCCCAAATCCGGCCCGGAGCTCTTTTTGTAAATCGATGGCCCATTTAACTGTTTCCATTCTTGATTCAAACTTTATCTTGCCGGCATTCCCCCTCGCCACTCTGTGGAGAGGGGGTGCCCGCAGGGCGGGGGTGAGGTTGGTACTCTCGCCGGAGTTGGCTTGCGGCGCATCCTTTTTGCTTCTGAACCAATATTCTCCCAAATCCGTTCCGGCCCTATTTCACCGGTGTCCCCTGCGGCATGGAGGGGAGCGGGGCCTCGCCCAGGGGGGCGGCTTCTTCCCGTACCGATGAGCCCGCCGTCTGCCCTTCGCTTCCGATGACCACCTGCGGAGGGCGGGGGGACTCATCCACGACCAGCCGAAAGATGTCCGGCCGCGCGTAGTGGCCCGCTGAATCGAAGTCGTAGCGGGCCTTGATCAGGTCGCGGGTGTCGAGCTGGGCCAGCAGCATCCCTTCCTCGTCCCACAATGGGCCGGCCAGGTAGTCCCCCAGGGGACCGACGATGGCGCTGCCGCCGCGGGAGTGGATTTCCGGCATGGCCTCCAGCTCCGGCAGTTCCCGCCAGACGGGAGGCAGGTCCTCCCGGGTCACGAACTGGTTGCAGGAGAGCACGAAGCAACGGCCTTCCATGGCGATATGGCGGATGGTGGGCTGCCAGGATTCCCGCTGATCGGCAGTAGGGGTCAGATACAACTCCACCCCTTTGCCGTACAGATAGGCTCTGGCGAGGGGCATGTAGTTTTCCCAACAGATCAGCCCGCCGATCCTGCCCAATGGCGTTTCGAAGACGGGAATGGTGCTCCCGTCCCCCTCACCCCAGATCAGCCGCTCCGCCGCGGTGGGCTTGATCTTGCGGTGCTTGCCCATCAGTTGGCCCTGCGGATTGAAGTAGAGCAGGGTACAGTAGAGTGTTCCTCCCGAGAACTGCCCGTCGCGTTCTATCACTCCCAGCGCGAGGTAAATTCCCCGCTCCCGCGCGATTTCCCCCAAGCGTTCCGTGGCCGGGGAGGGCACCTCGATGGAACCCTCCCAATACTGGGCGAAGGCCTCCCGGCCCCAGTCCTCCCGCATGCCAACCCGCGTTCCGAAGGTGAGCCCGCGTGGATAGGCGGAAACGAAGGCTTCGGGAAAAAGCACCAGTTTCGCGCCCTCTTCTGCGGCCCGGGCGCTCCAGACGGCGGCCTTTTCGATGGATTCCTCCGGGTTCAACATGACCGGGGAGATTTGCACAACTGCCACCGCAACCTCCCGGGAAATTCGCTCGTTGTTCATCGCCGCACCTTTGCATTGGTCCGCTGCATTGTTCCGCCCCATGTCCTCCCTGACGGTCGATTCCCGTCGTGGGCGCCACTGGGAGATTCCGGCAGGCTCAACATACACGGGAGGGCGGAGAAATTGATTTCCATGCATTATTCAAGTTGCGTTTCCAGGCAGCCAAAAAAAACAACGGCTCTTCGAAACGCCCACCGCGAAAAAGGCCGCGAAAAAGGCCGCGAAAAAGGCCGCGGATCTCACATCAAATCGGGGTCCAGACGCTTGGCCACCTCCTCCAGCATCACTTCGGTGGCCCCGCCTCCGATGGATTGCACACGGGCGTCGCGGGCCATGCGCTCGATGGCGCTTTCGCGCATGAAGCCCATCCCGCCGTGAAACTGCAGGCAGTCGTACATGACCCGGTTGACCAGTTCCCCGCAGTAGGCCTTGAGCATGGAGACTTCGCGCACCACATTCTGCCCTTGGGAATCCGCCCAGGCGATTTGATAGGCCAGCTGCCGCCCGGCTTCCACCCGGGCTGCCAGCATGGAGAGGCGCTGGCGGATGACCTGCTTTTCCCAGAGGGGTGCGCCGAAGGCCTTGCGTTCGCGCACGTAGCGAATGGTGCGGGCCAGCGCTTCCGTGGCAGCTCCCATGGAGCCCGCCCCCATCACCAGCCGCTCGTTCTGGAAATTGCTCATGACCGCGTAGAACCCGGCGTTCTCCTCGCCCAGCAAGGCGTCGGGGGGCAGCGTGCAGTCCTCGAAAACCAGTTCGGCCGTATCGGAGCAGAGCCAGCCATGTTTTTCCAGTTCGCGGGCCACCCGGAACCCCGGCGCGCCCTTTTCCATCATGAACATGGAAATCCCCCGTGAGCCCTTGGCGTCCGGGTCGGTGCGGGCTGCAATGAAGTAGAGGTCGGCATGGACGCCGTTGGTGATAAAGGTCTTGCCGCCGTTGAGCACCCATTCCCCATTGTCCTTGCGCACCGCCCGGGTGCGCAGGCCGGCCACGTCCGAGCCCGCGTCCGGCTCTGTAATGCCCATGGCGGTAATCTTCCGCCCGGCGCAGATATCCGGCAGATAGCGCTCCTTCTGCGACTCGCTGCCGAAGCGGACCAGGTGGGGAGGGGCCACATCCGTATGCAACATCACGGTGGCGGAGAAGCCGCCATAGGTGGAGCGGCCCAATTCCTCGGCCAGCACCACCGAAGCAAGGGCGTCCAGTCCAGAGCCGCCATACTCTTCCGGGTTGCGCATCCCCAGCAGCCCCAGTTCGCCCATGGCCAGCAGCACTTCGCGGGGCACCATGCCCTCGGATTCCCATTGATCTCCGTGGGGGAGCACCTCGCGCTTGACGAATTTGCGCACCTGCTCACGGATCAGTTTGTGTTCTTCGGTAAAATAGGGCGTTTCCATGGAGCGATTCCTTGCGAGAGCCTCGCGGGTTGTTCGTCCTTCCCGCGCTTCTCCCTTCCAAGCATATTGCGATGTGTCCGCGATGGGAAACAGGTGAGACACTCCTTGGGTTCGTGTTCACCCCCTCTCACATCAGGTCGGGGTCCAGGCGCTTGGCGACCTCCTCCAGCATCACTTCGGTGGCCCCGCCGCCGATGGGCTGCACGCGGGCATCGCGGGCCATGCGCTCGATGGTGCTTTCGCGCATGAAGCCCATTCCGCCGTGGAATTGCAGGCAGTCGTACATGACCCGGTTGACCAGTTCCCCGCAGTAGGCCTTGAGCATGGAGACCTCGCGCACCACGTTGTGACCCTGGGCATCGCGCCAGGCGGTGTTGTGCACCAGTTGCCGGCCCGCCTCCACCCGGGCCGCCAGCATGGACAGGCGCTGGCGGATGACCTGCTTGTCCCACAGCGGTGCGCCGAAGGCCTTGCGCTCGCGCAGGTAGCGGATGGTGATCGCCAAAGCCTCGGTGGCCTCGCCCATGGTGGCCGCCCCAATCACCAGCCGCTCGTTCTGGAAGCCGGCCATGATGCCGTAGAACCCGGCGTTCTCCTCGCCCAGCAGGGCCTCGGGCGGCAGGTTGCAGTCCTCGAAGACCAGTTCGGCGGTGTCGGAGCAGAGCCAGCCATGCTTTTCCAGCTTCCGCGCTACCCTGAAGCCCGGCGCGCCCTTCTCCACGATGAACATGGAGATGCCCCGCGAGCTCTTGGCGTCCGGGTCGGTGCGGGCGGCCACGAAGTACAGGTCGGCATAGACGCCGTTGGTGATGAAGGTCTTGGCTCCGTTGAGCACCCACCCCCCACCGTTGCTGGGCACGGCCCGGGTGCGCAGTCCGGCCACGTCCGAGCCCGCGTCCGGCTCGGTGACCGCGATGGCGGTGATCTTCCGTCCGGCGCAGATGTCCGGCAGGTAGCGCTCCTTCTGGGCCTCGCTGCCTGCCCGCACCAGATGCGGGGCGGCCATGTCCGTGTGCACCATCACCGTGGCGGAGAAGCCGCCGAAGGTGCAGCGCCCCATTTCCTCGGCCATCACCACCGAGGCGCGGGCGTCCAGCCCGGAGCCGCCGAACTGCTCCGGGTGGCGCATTCCCAGCAGTCCCAGATCGCCCATGTCCCGCAGCACCTCCCGTGGAATCATTCCCTCCGCCTCCCATTGCTCGCCGTGGGGCCGCACCTTGCGGTCGACGAATTTTCGCACCTGCTCGCGGATCAGTTTGTGTTCTTCGGTAAAATAGGGGGAGTTCATGGGATGCCTTTCCGTTATTGGGTTCGGTCTCAAATGGCTATGAAAAAAACAGAAAAGCAACAGCATACGGAGAAACTCAGTCCCCCCGCACCCCACCGATCCGCGGAAATCTGGAGACCCTAATATCTTGCGGCTTGCTGTCGATACAAAATAATTTGGGGTCAAGGGGGCTTGCTCCCTTGCGGGGTGCAGTGGTGGAATCCCTGCCCGCCGGAGGCAACCTCCGATACGCTATTTATCACAGCCCTGCTAAAAGCTGAACGTGCGTGGTGAGAAGGTCTCCAGGGTGGCTCGGATGTGGTAGGGGTCCGGGGTGGGACAGGCGATGATGTGGGTGTTGATTCCACCTTGGCCCAGGGCGCGGATTTTCTCCCGGCATTCCTCCATGGTTCCAAATATGGCCATGCTTTCCAGCAATTCGTCGTGGAGGGCGGCCGTGGTGCGGTCACGGTCTTTTTCCGCCCAGCCCGCGGCAATTTCCCGCGCCACATCGGGGTACCCGCACCAGGCGAGGAACTTGTTGTAGACCGGGGTGGCGAAATAGGGCGCGAAATGCCGGCGCAACTGCTCGCGGGTGACGTCCTTGTCCGCCGTGACGATCACCTGATGGCGGCAGACGATTTCCCGGTCGGCGAGGGTCTTGCCGGCGCGCTGCGCCCCGGCGGCCACATGTTCCAGCATTTTCGGCAGGGCTTCGGCGGGAAAGAGGTTGATCACAACCCCGTCCCCAAATTCCCCGGCCATTTCCAGCATTTTCGGACGCAAGGCCGCCAGATGGATCGGTACGGGCGCCTTTGGGGCCAGTCCCATCCGGAAGCCGTGACTGCGCAGGGTCTCCCCGGCAAAGGCGGTCTTCTCCCCGGCCAGCATTTCCCGGAGCAATGTGGCCGTTTCCTTGACGCGGGTGAGGGGCTTTTCGAAGGACAGGCCGTGCCAGCCCTCGATCATGGCGTGGGAGGAAGCCCCCAGCCCCAGCACGATGCGCCCCGGGGCCAGATGCGAAAGCGTCAAAGCGGAAGCGGCGATCACGGCCGGCGTGCGCGTATAGACAGGAACGATCGCCAAACCGATGCGCACCCGTTCCGTTTGCGTAGCCACGGCCGCGGCCATGGTAAGCGAGTCGATTGTGCCCAGATCGGCGAACCAGACATCGTCATAGCCTTCCAGTTCCGCCCACTTGGCGTAGGCCTGGGTGCTCTCCACGTCCGGCGGAACGGGCAGGGTGATGGCGATGCGCTGCGGGTGGGCCATGGAAACTCCAGCGGTTGTGGAAAACGGACGGATGCGCTGCGATGGTCAAAACAGCAGATGAGGCGTTGGAATGTCAACTATCCGGGGCCGAAGGAATCCGGAGCGCGGGAGGGCGCTCCGGACGGGAGAGCGTCAGGGTTTCCGGTAGCTGAGGCGATGGTAATAATCATCGTCGCCCTTGACGATACGGTGATAGGCCGTGTTGAAAACGGAATATGCGCCGCAGCGGCTGCAATCCACGTCGTTGCCATAACAGCAGAAGGTGCGCTCGAAATTCCCGCCGTCTCCCATATAAAGCGGAAGCGTTTCCATCATCATGCAATGTTCGCCGTTCTCCCCGGTGTAGTCGAGGGCCACATCGGACATCATCATTTTCAGTGCCCCGATATTGGCCTTGACCCGGTTGGGGTATTTCACCTTCACCTCGATCACCCGGCGCACTACCTCGTCCCGCTCTTTCAGATCGGCCCAGGCCAATCCGCTGGTGTCATTGCGGGTGGGAACGTAAAACGTGAAGGCGATACCGGTGACGGGCCAGTCCTTCACTTCCTCCACGAACGCCTCGATTCCGGGGGCATTCTCCCGGGTGATGGCCATTTGCAGGATCACGATGGTGCCGTCTTCGGGATCGCGGGCGAACACGGATTTCTTCACCTTTTGAAACACGCCTTTTCCCCGGATGGGATCGTTGAGATGCTCCGGTCCGTCCAGGGAAACCGTCACCAGTCCACCGGGCAGGCTGGGAATTCCATAGGTGCCGTTGGTGACGATGGCCGGGGATTCGAAAAGCTTGACGCCTTCCATCACCAGCTTCTTGCGAATCATCGGCTCCCCGCCCATGAACAGCATGGATTTAATGTCATGCTTGTCCCGCAGGGCGCGGAGTTGCGCCAACATCGTGGCATCGTCCATTTTATCCCGCGCCTTGTTGGGATTGTCCTCCCGAAAAACGAAGCAATGGGTGCAGGACAGGTTGCAGACATTGGTGACATTCACCAGGGCAGTGGGATATGCGCGGTCGCCAAAATTGGCGGGAATTGCCGGCATGGCCGGATCCGGCGTGTGCTTAGGCATGGATCATCTCCCCTGAGAAGCGGTACGCATGCGGAACCTCGCTGGGAAAGGCCGCGGGAAAGTCCGCGAATGGCGGCATGAGTCCGCAATGTACACGGTCTGCAATGTACATGAGGTATCAGACGGCCTCCCGAATCCCTGTTTCGGGCGCCTTCATCCCTACCAGATTCCGGCCGGAATTTCCATTTTTCTTCCCGCCTCCCCGTGGATGGGAACGGTTTTTCCGCACCGGTGTTGGGCCCTCCACTATTAGCAGTCTTAAAAATGCAGCAGATCGGAAAAGCCCGACCCTTCGAGACGGGCTCCTTCGGAACCCTCCTCAGGAAATCGGGCTTAAATCCGCGTTCCTGAGGAGCGAGCGTAGCGAGTGTCTCGAAGGGCGCGGTGCCGATAGTCATTTTTGAGACCGCTTCTACACCTCTCCCCAGACAAAGGTCAGCACGTCGCGGATGTGGCTGGCCCCGGTGAGCAGCATCGCCAGCCGGTCGATTCCCAGCGCCATTCCCGCGGCGGGAGGCATCCCTTCCTCCAGCGCGGCCAGGAAGGCCTCGTCCAGGGGCACGGGAGGCAAACCCAGGGCGGCGCGGGCGTCCAGGTCCGCCTGAAAGCGGCGGCGCTGCTCGGCCGCGTCCGTCAACTCGGCGAAGCCGTTGGCCAGTTCCAGGCCGCCGGCGTACAGTTCCATCCGCTCGGCCACGGTGGGGTCGCCGGGCTTGAGCCGGGCCAGGGAAGCGGTAGGAGCCGGCCATTCGGTCACCAACAATGGCCCGGGGGAAAACCGTTCCTCGGCTCGAATCCAGAGCGTGGAAAAAGCGGCCGTGAAGTCGTCCGGCAGGGAGGCGGCATCCGGCACCCCCGCCGCCAGAGCCGCGGAGCGCAGGGCGGGCGCGGTGACGATGCCC
>CAZOXD010000039.1:0-13548 GCA_964583525.1 uncultured Pseudomonadota bacterium | reverse complement strand
TTCCATCCCCAGATGCTCCCGCAGCAACCCAGCCACGGTGGCCTGCCGGTAAGGAAGGCTCCCCAGGGCGCGGGCGGTTTCCTGGAGACGGGCCGCGGTGACCCTATTGGAGGGCCAAAGATTGGAGGAGGATTCCGCCAGGGGGGCCAGCCGGGAAAGCAGTGCTTCCAGGTCCGCCGCCAGTTCAGGCAGCCCGGCGTTGCTGCGGTACCACTCCAGCAGTGTGAACTCGGGGTTGTGATGGCGGCCCTCCTCCCCGCCACGGAAGGCGGGGCCCAGGCGGAAGATGCGCTCGAATCCGCCCACCAGCATCCGTTTCAGTTGGTATTCGGGGGAAGTGGCCAGATACCCCTCCTCTCTCCCCATCCGCACGGAAATCGGTTGGAACACGGCTTCCGGGGAAGGCGCCCGCACCAGGGCCGGGGTCTCCATTTCCAGGAAGTCGGCATCCCAGAACCAATCGCGTACTTCTTCCACAATCCGCGCCCGCAGCCGCAGCAGTTCCATCCGCGAGGGAGCGCCCTTCCCCCCCTGGGCGGGAGCCAACCAGCGTTCCGCATCGCCATGATCTTTCATTCAACGGCCCTTCATTCAGCACCGGGGGAGGGGTTCATCCGCAATCCACTCCGTGATTCGTACGGATTGCAACTCGGGAAAGGGCCAGCACCCACTACGCCCCCTTGGCGCGCTTCGCCAAAGCCTTTCCCAGGGAGGGTGAAAGGCGCACGGCGGCTTTTTCCACCAGGGCCCCGATCATGGCGCGGCGGTAGGCCGGATCGGCCACGGCGGTGCGCATGGGTTTTCCGGTGCGGTTGGCCTTGGATTTCATTCCGTCCAGCACTTCCGGCGTGAGCGGTTGTCCCAGGAACTCGTCCAGACCCGGCACCGGTTCCGGCCGCGGATTGACGGCCGTAAGCGCCATCCGCAGGCCCGTCAGATTCCCGTCCGCTCCGTTCCCGCCTGCGAAGCGGGCCATCAGGCCCACGCCCACCAGGGGATAATCGATGGAGTCGCGCACCCGCAGTTTCTCATACACACCCCGCCAGCCAGGTTCGGGCAGCGGCACGCGCACCCGCAGCAGCAGTTCCCCGGGCTGCTTGCCGCCCTGGCGCTTGAGGTCGGGATCCGCGCCGATGGGGGAGCGGCCGTCCTTGCCATGGAATTCCGCCACGGGCACCGTCCGCGCGCCTTCCGGGCCGGTCAGATCCAAAGTGGCCTCCAGCAACAGCAGGGCCGGGCCGGTGTCCCCCGCGTAGGCCGCCCAGCAGAACGAGCCGCCCGGGGCCACGTGGCAGACGTCACCGTCCTTCTTCAGGCAGAAATCGTTGGCCTGCCGCCAAAAGAAGCTCTGGTTGTAATAGCGGCAGCGAGTATCCAGGCAGAGATTCCCGCCCAGGGTGCCCATTCCGCGCAGGGTGGGCCCGGCCACCACCCCCGCCGCTTCGGCCAGCACGGGAAAGTGCCCGCCCACCAATGGATCGGCGGCGACTTCGGCGATGGAAGTCAGCGCACCGAGGGTGACGGTGTCTCCGTCTTGGGATATGCCCCGCAGTTCCGTCACCCCCTTCAGGTCGATCACATGCTCCGGCTCATGGATGCGGCGGCGCAGGTTCACCATCAGGTCCGTGCCACCGGCCAGGAAGAGCGCGCCGGGGTGCGCCCCGGCCAGGGCCAGCGCCTCCTCCACCGTCTGGGGGCGGTGCAGCGCGAAGGGCGGCAATGCGTAGGTCATGCCCGCTCCTTTCCTGACGTCCTGCCTCCCGGAACGGGTATCGGCGCGGCCTGGGCCTGGGCCTGACCCTTGGCGGCTTTCTGGACGGCGGCGTACACCTTCTCCGGCGAGAGGGGCAGGTCGGTCACCCGCACCCCCACGGCATCCTCGATGGCGTTGGCCAGGGCCGGCAGGAAGGCCGCCAGGGAGCCTTCCCCGGCTTCCTTGGCGCCGTAGGGTCCGCCGCTCTCGTTGGATTCCACGATGATGGTTTCGATCTCCGGAGATTCGACGATGGTGGGAAACCGGTAGTCCAGCAGGTTGGGGGCCAGGGGCAGCCCGTTCTCGTAATTGGTTTCCTCCTGGCGTCCCTGCGCCATGCCCATCCACACCGAGCCCTCAATCTGTCCCCGCACCGAGAGCGGATTGAGCGCGAAACCGCAGTCGTGGGCCACGGTCACCTTCTCGATGGCCACCTTGCCTGTGGCGGGGTCCACGTCCACCTCCACCGCCTGGGCGGAGAAGCTGAAGGCCGGGCTGGCGCCGATGCCGGCCCCCCGGTAGTTGCTGCCGCCGTGGGTGATCTTGGGGGTGGAGTAGGTGCCCTTGGTGATGAGGGTGCCCTCGTAATCCAGGGCCAGCTCCACCGCCTCATTGAAGGACATTTCCTTGTCCGGCTGGGCAATGATGCGGAAGGCTTCCCCCACCAGTTCCAGGTCGTGCGGAAAGACCCGCAGCCCCCGCGCCGCCGCCTGGAAGAGCAGGCCGCGCATCTTCATTCCGGCCTGGAGGGCCGCGTTGCCCACGTAGAGCGTAACCCGTGAGGAATAGCTGCCGTTGTCCTTGGGCGTGACCATGCTGTCCGCAGCCAGCACCCGGAAGCGCGACAGGGGCAGCCCGATGGCCTCGGCGGCGACCTGGGCCACCATGGTGGACGATCCCTGCCCGATGTCCGCCGCGCCGGTCATCACCGTGATGGAACCGTCGGTGTCCAGCTTGAGGGTCACCACCGCATGGGGCATGTTGGAGCGGTTGACCGGCTTTGAGGAACCGGAGGGGTAGTGGGAGCCGGCGAGACCGATGCCCTTGCCGTAGGGCAGCTGGCCGGACTTCTCCCTAAATCCCGAGGCTGCCACCACCTTTTCCAGGCATTCCGGGTAGCCGTAACTGTTCACCAGCAGGTCGTTGATGGTCAGGGTGGGGGCGGCCAGCAGGTTCCGTTGCCGGATGTCCGCCGGGTTCATCTCCAGCTTATGGGCCAGCATGTCCAGCATGGATTCGAAGGCGAAGCGCACGTCCACCGTGCCGTGACCGCGCATGGCTCCGTTGGCCGGGGTGTTGGTGAGCACCCGGTAGCCCTGGTAGCGGATGTTGGGAATGTCGTAGATGGCGTTGAGCAAGGCCCCGGCATAGAGGATGGTGACGACGCCGTACCCGCCATAGGCCCCGCCGCGCTGCATTACCCGCGCGGAGACGGCCAGCAGCTTGCCGTCCCTGGCCGCGCCCACCTTCATTTCTGTCCAGGTGGCCGGACGCCCGCGGTGGGCATAGAAGATCTCCTCCCGGCTCAGCACCAGCTTGACGGTGCCCTGGGCCTTTCGGGCCAGCATCCCGCAGATTATCTCGTAGGACTGCGCCTCGGTCTTGCTGCCGAACCCGCCGCCCACCATGGGCTTGACGACCCGGATGCGGCTCATGTCCAGCTTCATAACCGCCGCCAGGGTGCGGTGCACATAGTAGGGCACCTGGGTGGAAGGCCAGATCTCCAGACGCTCGGTGAAGGCGTCCCAGCGGGCCACGGCGGCGTGGGGCTCCATCTGCGCATGGGTCACCTCCGGCGCCATGAAGCTCTCCTCGATCACCACATGCGACGCCGCGAACCCGGCTTGCGCGTCCCCGAACTCGTGGTCCACCTCGCGCTCGATGTTGCGCGGCTTGGACTCGTGAATCAGCTCCGCGCCCTCGGCCATGGCTTCCACGGGATCGCTGTAGGAGGGCAGCGGCTCGTATTCCACCCGGATCGCCTCCAGCGCCTTCTCGGCCGTCCAGGCATCCACGGCGGCTACGGCGGCCACCTCCTCGCCCTTGTAGCGCACCTTGCCGCGGGCCAGGGCGAATTCGTCCTGGGCGATGGGCAGCACGCCGAAGGGCGTATCGCTGTCCTCCCCGGTCACCACCGCCTTTACGCCAGGCATTTCCAGCGCCCCGGATACATCGATCGAGACAATGCGGGCGTGGGCATGGGGAGAGCGCAGGATGCGCCCCACCAAGGCATCCGGAAATTGCAGGTCGGCGGCGTACTTGCCGCGCCCGGTGGTCTTCTCCACCCCGTCTACCAGCGGCAGGGGCTTGCCGACGACCTTGTAGACGTCCTTGCCCAACGCCGCCTGGATCGATTCCTGCGAGGGCCGGACAATTTCGCGCTTATCCTTGGGTTGGGTCATGATGGGGCACCTCACCCCCCGGCCCCCTCTCCACAGTGTGGAGAGGGGGAGCGCTGCGGATTGATCAGAATATCCATTAATCCCTATTCGATTATGAACGATTCAGTTTCAATTCCCGCAAAATGGTTTCAATATCACCAATGACGGAGTCGATATTTTTGAAAACCCTTTCATTTGGAAACCTAATAATGCTCATATTGAGTTCTTCCAATCGTTTTTGACGCTGGGTATCTTCTTCCTTGGAAAAATCGTGAATAGGGCCGTCAACCTCTACTACCAATCGGAGTTCAGGGCAGCAAAAGTCAACAATGAACCGATCTATGGGGTGCTGACGTCGAAATTTCAGTCCCAGTACATTTCGGTTTCTCAATCTCTCCCAAAGCGCCTTTTCCGCAGGGGTTGGGATCCGGCGCATTCTTTTTGCTTCGGTGTTCAGGTTTTCCCAAATCAGGCCTGATGCCCTTTTGGTATTGCGATTCCCCATCAGGTCTTTCCCAGGGTAGATTCAAAATAATCTTCAGGGTGAATTCCCCCTCTCCACACTGTGGAGAGGGGGTGCCCGCAGGGCGGGGGTGAGGTCGCCCGTGGATCATCAAATTGCTTATTGGTTTACTTATCTGCGCATAACCTTGGGCTTGGTCATGGATTCAATGTTTCATCTGGAAGACTACGGAGATCCTTTTCCGCGGACCGCTTCCATGCAATCTTAAAGGAGGCCATTAGCCTTGAGCCGTGCAATCACGGTTTCATGGGCAATCGTTTCCTCCTCCCGCCTTTCCGCGATTGCCGCAAGATCGGCAATATCCTCTAAAATGGATTCATACTCGTGAAGGGGCAGCACGATGGACACTTTTTCGCCCTTTTCCGTAACAAGATAGCGCACATCTTTGTTCGATTTGATTTTTTCAGTCATGTAATCCCCAGTCGATTGGAGCTTAACTTTCGGTTTGCCCGTCACCCCCCCATCTTCCCGATGGCGTACTGCACCGATTCGACGATGGCGTTGTACCCGGTGCAGCGGCAGAGATTGTTGCCCAGGGCCGCCCGGATCTCATCCCGCGAGGGGGAGGGATTGGCGTCCAGCAGTGCCTTGGCGGCCATGATCATCCCCGGCGTGCAGAATCCGCATTGGGAACCCAGCTTGAGGTGGAACCCCTCCTGGAGAGGATGCAGCCCACGGAGTCCGAGATCACCCGTTCCAACCTTGCCGGGGGCATTCTCCAGACCTTCGATGGTGATGACCTCGGCTCCGTCCATGGCCCCGGCGGGGGCGAGGCAGGACAGGGTGGGGCGTCCATTCACCAACACGGTGCACGCGCCGCAATCGCCGCCGTCGCAGCCCATTTTGGTGCCGGTCAGGCCCAGCCCGTCCCGGAGAAAGTCGATCAGGAGTTCCGATCCGGCCACGGCCTCCTCGCGGGCAATGCCGTTCACGACGATTCGTACCAGTGATTTCATAGCGAGAGCAGTTGGGATAAGGGTGTGAGCAGCACAGGGTATGATGTCCCTTCGCCGAATGAGGGTAATCCGGGTCGGGATAAGTGGCAACCCCGAGTCTTCGGGCGCGCCTTTCCCCTGCCCTGTGCGGATCGTGCCCGGCGTTACATCAGGTCAAGGAAAACGCGAGGTATGCTTCCCGGAATATCCCGCTGCCGCGCCTGTCCCTTCCACCTCGATGCAATTCGATGAAGATTCCTCGTCCCGCCCTTCATGCTACCATCATCCTGGCCGGTCTGCCCGTGCAGGGCCCGTGGCCGTGCCTTTCACCCGCATCACCCCCTACCAGCGTGAAAGCAGGTCGGGCTCGTTGGCGAGGTAGTTGCGGCCCAGGGCGAAGAAGAACCGCCGCAACAGCCGCCCTTCGTCATCGCGAATTTCCAGGGTCTCCAGTCCCTCCACGGATTGGAAATGCGGCCCGATGCGGTGCAGGCTGTCGGGGAAGATCGGGGTGTCCAAAACGAAAATGGTGTTGGCGCCACGCTTTTTGAGGGGTCTTCCCCAATAGAGAAACTCCTTGCCATGGAATTCCCGGGTGCTGTAACCCATCAACACGAAATCGGCTCCACCCGGGGTGTAGAAGTCGAACAGGGAGGCATCGCTGTAATCGCGGGTGGAAAGAAAAAGCCCCCCCTCCAACCCGGCGTAGCGGCTCCGCAATTCTGCGATGCGGACGCCCGCCTCCTTCCAACCGTAGTATTTGGCGGCCTCCTGCTGCTCGTTGCGGGCCTCGTCGTACAAAAACAAGCTGTCCGGGAGCACCCTGGGCTGCAACAGTACCACGTACACCGGCAGGGAGATGGCCAATAGCCCGCCAACGCACCACTTGGCCGTGCGGACGTGCGCAAGCAGCGGCGGCCTCTCCCCCGCGAGCGTTTTGCCTTCCGCCCGGAAAAGCCACGCCGTGGCCAGGATGGACGCCGAGGGAAACACCACGCCCGCCCAATGCGCCCCCACATTTGTCCGCAGCCCCACGATCGCCAACACGATCAACGGGGTTGCCGTCATCAGAGCGTAGTAGAGCAGGGTGTCGTCCACCCGTGCCGTGGGAGACGCGGTGGAGTAGGCAGGGAAGTTCGGGGACCGCTTCAATAACCGGATCCGGCGCAGGTTGGGGACGGTATAGGCCACCAGCGCCAGGACGATCACTACCATCAGAACCGGGGAAGCGGCGAGCAGCTGCCCCCCGATAAATTTCAATGGCTTCGCCCAGGCGAAGCCGGACGACGCCTGCCGGTTCACCAAATTGAACTGGAAGGTCAGCCAATCATGGGTGGCGTTCCAGTAGAGAAAGGGCGAGAACACCCCCAGCGCAATCAGGGAGGCCAGCCAGGGCTCCTTGCGCGCCAACTGCCCCCGGTGCGCGGGATGGAGCGCCAGGAACAGCAGCAGGCCGGGAAAGAACAGCACCGCGAAGAACTTGGAGAGCATCATCGCCCCGGCGGCTGCGCCGGCGGCGTACCAAAAAACCATCCGGCGGTCGATCACGGCCTTCTTGCAGAGATACAGCGCCAAGGCCCAGAAGAAGATCAGGCCCATGTCCGAGGAGACCATGGTGCCCAGCGCCAGCGAGATGGGCATCAGCGCATACAACCCGCAGGCCGTGAGCGCGATGCGCCGCCGCGGGCTCAACTCCAGGGCCAGCAGGTACAGCATCCCCAGGGTGCCCAGGTGGAACAGCAGCCCCGTCAGCCGGACGGTGTAGGCGCTGGTGCCGGCGATCGAGGTCACCAGAGCCACGGCCCAGGCGCTCATGGGCGGGTGGGAGTAGTACCCCAGGGCCAGGTGCCGGGCCCAGTTCCAGATGAAGGCCTCGTCGCTGTTCAGGGGCGGCACCGCCATCAGCAGGGAGTGAACCCCGAATACCGCGGCGGCGAAACTCCAAAAGGGTTTATGGCCTGAAAATATGGGCATGTCGTGCGTTGGCGTTGGATAATCACCACGGATAACCACTGCGGATTCTCAACCGCGTGGGACGCGAATCCGCCGGCGTGGATTGATTATGGAAGGAAGGCCGCGCGCCCCTCCCATGGGAAGCCGGGCCGGGCCTGGTAACAACCCATCACCCCCCTCCCCCGGGTTTATCCTACCCGAACTTTCCCGAGGCAAGAGTGGCCACCACCAGGATTCCGGCGCCCACGATATAACTGACCCGGTCCTGCAATGCAAATACGACCGGATCGGAACACATTTCCCCCCGCCGGGTAATCAGCCAGGTGCGCCCGATCCAGTAGAGCAGCATCAGGCAGACCAGCCACAGCAGGTCCGGGTATCGGTACAGCACCCGCACCCGTTCGCTGGTGATGTACAGCGCGAACACCAGCACCGCGATATAGCCGCTGACCACGCCCAGGGTGCCCACCATGTCCAGATCGTCCGGCAGATATCCCCGCCGCGCCATGGACTCCATGGAATCCGGGGAATCCGGGGGACGGCCCTGCTTGGAGCGCAATTCCGTGTATCGCTTCACCAGGGCCAGGCTGAGAAAGAAGAACACGGACAGCGCCAGCAGCCACTCGGAGAACTCGATGCCAAAGGTATGGTTCCCGGCCACGATGCGCAGGGTGAACAGGGAGGCCAGCACGACCACATCCAGCAGCAGCACCCGCTTCAGGTACAGGGAGTAGGCCGCCGTAAGCGCCAGATAGAGAGCCAATACCGGCATCAGGACAGGCTCCAGGTACAATACCAGGGCGATCCCTCCCGCCAGGGAAGACACCATCAACCCCAGTCCTCCGGCGATCCCCAGGTGCCCCGCCGCCAGGGGCCGCTGCCGCTTGTACACATCCCTCCGGTCGGCATGCAGGTCCAGCAGGTCGTTGAGGAGATAGGTGCCCGATGCGCAAAAGCTGAAGGCCAGGAAGGCCCGCGCCCCATGCAGCAACAGCACCGGGTCCAGGATGCGGTGGCTGGTGAACAGAGGGAGGAACAGGAGCAGGTTCTTGCTCCACTGATGCATCCGCAACGCGCGCACCAGCATGGGGAGGACCGCCGGCCGGCCTTCCAGTGTCATCACCGGTTTGCCCCATTCCCCGGCATTCTTCCGTGCGTTCTTCCGGGCGATCCGGGAGGGGTTGACCAGCACGATCTCCTGGCACCACTCCCACAGGGCCCGCTCCCCGGCCCCACCCCGCGCCGCGCAGGAGAATCCCTGTTCCCCGCAAATCGCTTGCATCCGCTCAGCCAGGCCGGGCGGTTCCTTTCCGCTTCCCTGCGCGGCCTGATCCTCGCCAGGCTGAGTGCGGGCCGGAATGACGGCTTCGAACAGACCCAGGTGGTCGGCCACCCGCTGGGCCAGGGACGGTTCCTCCCCGGCCACCAGGAACAGGCGCCGTCCCCGCGCCTTCTCTCCGCGCAGGAAATTCAACAACGGTTCGTGGTAGGCCAGTTCTTCCGGCTCGAGTGCGATCCTGCGGAAGACCTCCCGGTACAGGCGCGCCGTCCCTCCCAACATCCACCAGGGGAGCAACCCTATCAGATGGGGATGGGAGCGAATCAGGGCCAGCAACCCTTCCCACAGCAGGCCGGAGGGAACCAGGGCGCCTTCCAGGAAAATGAACAGGGGCGGGGCGAGGCTGGTTCCCTCCCTGGCTTCCTCTGTGCCTTCCTCTGTGGGTGCTGCTGTGGTTCCAGATGCCGCCATCGTGCGGTCCGATCGGAGATCCGGTTGAGATTTCCTGGCGATTCCCGTCATGATGAAGCCGGATGGGAATAAGGCATCCGGGATTTACCGCCTCCCGTGCCGCCATGACGCCGTGCCGCCACGGAGGCGGTCGAAGCGGCCGAGGCGGCCCCGGATCGATACACCCCACATGTAGAGGAGGCATCCAGGAATGGCAAGTTTGGTGGCCGGCGGCTCCGGGTATTTCGGGCAGGTGCTGGTGGAAAAATTGCGCGAACAGGGCGAACCCACCTCCGTATTCGATCTGATGGACAGCAGCGAGCGCCCTGCGGATGTCCCGTTCATCCAGGGCGATATCATGGACCGCGCCGCCCTGGCCCGGGCTTGCGAGGGGATGGATGTGGTCTATCACAACATTGCCTCCATCGCCCTGGAGCGCGACAATGCCGTGCTCTACGGCATCAACCGCGACGGCACGGAGAACCTGCTCGCCGTGGCCCGGGAAAAAGGCGTGCGCAAAGTGGTCTACACCTCCACCAGCGCGGTTTTCGGCGCGCCGGACGTGCTTCCCGTGGCCCCGGACGCGGCGCCCACCCCCATGGAAAACTATGGCGACGCCAAGTACGAGGGGGAAAAACGCTGCCAGGCCTACATGGACGAGGGATACGACGTGGCCATCGTCCGCCCCTGCACCATCATGGGACTGGGGAGGCTGGGCATCTTCCACATCCTCTTCGACTGGATCCGCCAGGGCGCCAACGTGCCCGTGCTGGGCCGGGGGGACAACCGCTTTCAGTTCATCCATGGCGGTGACTTCGCGGACGCCTGCATCCTTGCCGGGAAAAAACAAGGCGCGGGCATCTACAACTGCGGCACGGACCGCTTCGGCACCATGCGCGAGGCTCTGGAGGACCTCAGCGCCCATGCCGGGACGGGATCGCGGGTGCGGGGCGTGCCGATGGGCCTGGCCGTTATGGGTATGAAGGTCTCCTCCGCCCTGGGACTCTCTCCCCTCGGCGCCTATCATGCCCTGATGTACGGGCGCTCCTTCCACTTCGACATCTCCCACACCCAGGCCGAACTGGGCTGGCAACCCCGCTTTTCCAACGCGGAAATGCTCATCGAGACCTACGACTGGTACCTGGACAACCGCGAGGAAATTGAACGGGGCGGAGAGGCCAGCGCGCATCGCTCCGCCATTAAAAAAGGGGCCCTCGCCCTGATGAAGTACGTCCTGTAGTTCCTGTATTCCGTGAAATCCACGCCGCCCCCGCCCCCGCAAATCCGCCAAGGTGCAAAGGACGGTGAACTGCGAACTGCAACTGCAAGGGGAACCGCAGATAAACGCAGATGAACGCGGATTACTGCGACGGCAACTGCCTCGCGCAAAGCCCCTTCGACGGGCTCAGGACACGGCGCAAAGGCGCAAAGAACTGCGAACTGCCATGGCATGGGGAAACGCAGATGGGAACGGCAACTGCAACAGCGGGGCTGGCCCCCTCTCCACCCTTCGACAGGCTCAGGATACAGAGGAGAGGGGAGGAGCGCCGCGGCAGTACAATGGAACAGCGCGCGGGGGGGTGAGGTTGCAGTTGCGCTTCCACCCACTTTCCCTTTGCCCCCACCGGTGATTCCTGCTATCCGATGAAGAGGATACCCGGCTGGCCGGGTTCGCAGCGTATCGACCCACTGGTGCTTAATGGCAGAACTTCGCGGCAGCGGTATTTAGCAGTATTTTAGCCAACCGATTGTTATTTTTACGAATTAGGTTTTTTTAGTATTGTGCGGACCTCTGCCACGAAGTACTAGGGAAACACCACCCGCTTCATGAAAATCCTCATCGTCGGAGGCGGAGGGCGGGAACACGCCCTGGCATGGAAGCTGTCCACCAGCCCGCGCGTCACCCATCTTTACGCCAGCCCCGGCAGCGATGCCATCCGCGAACTGGCCACCTGCTTTGTATTGGAAAGTCACGGGGAATTGGCCGATTTCGCCGAGAAGGAGGGGATCGCCCTCACCGTGGTGGGGCCGGAAACCCCCCTGGTGGAGGGCTTGGCGGACGTTTTCCAGCAGCGCGGGTTGAAGCTCTTCGGTCCCTCCCGGGCCGCCGCACGGCTGGAGGGGAGCAAGGTCTTCGCCAAGCGGTTCATGGAGCGCCACGGTATTCCCACGGCGTCCTTCGCCTCCTTCGACGCGGTGGAAGCGGCCCGGGCGCACGCCGATGCCCTGGCCGGCCCCTGCGTGGTCAAGGCGGACGGCCTCGCCGCCGGCAAGGGCGTGATTCTCTGCAAAAACGCTCAGGAAGCGCAGGCCGCCCTGGATATTGTGATGGTGGACAAGGCCTTCGGGGGTGCGGGCGATAAGGTGGTGATCGAATCCTTCATGGTGGGCGAGGAAGCCTCCTACTTCGCCATCTGCGACGGCAGGGACTTCGTGGCGTTTCCCTCCGCCCAGGACCACAAGCCCGTGGGCGACCTGGACCGCGGGCCCAATACCGGGGGCATGGGCGCCTACTGTCCCGCACCGGTGCTCACGCCGGAATTGGAGGAGCGGGTGATCGCCGAGATCGTGCGGCCCACCCTGGAGGGAATGGCCGCCGAGGGCAATCCCTACCAGGGCGTGCTCTACGTGGGATTGATGATCGAGGACGGGGCGCCCATGGTGGTGGAATACAACTGCCGCTTCGGCGACCCGGAATGCCAGCCCTTGATGATGCTGCTGGAATCGGACCTGCTGGATCTGCTGGAAGCTGCGGTAGAAGGCCCCGTGGAGGGCACAGTGGAAAGCACCTTGGCCCGGGCCGCCCCCGTGTGGCGTCAGGGGACGGCCGTGTGTATCGTAATGGCGTCGGGGGGCTACCCCGGCGGGTATGAGAAGGATTTCCCCATCCATGGGCTGGAGACCGCCACCGGAGATACCACCGGAAATATCATCGAAAATACCACCGGACATATCACCGTGGGGAATTCCCAGTGCAGGGTCTTCCATGCCGGGACGGCGCGAAAGGATGGGCGTTGGGTCAACCGGGGCGGCCGCGTCCTGGGAATTACCGCCTGGGGGGAAGACCTGCCACGCGCCCTTCGCGCCGGCTACGGGGCCGTGGAAAACATCGGCTGGGAAGGGGCCATTTATCGCAAGGATATCGGATTGAAAGGATTGAAACATTCCGGGGAAGACCGCCCCGCCGTCAACGTGGGAATCGTGCTGGGTTCCATCTCGGACAAGGACGTGGCGGACAAGACCACCGCAGTGCTGGACAAGCTGGGCATCGGCTACGAGCTGGCCGTCGCCTCCGCTCACCGCACGCCGGAGCGGGTACGCCGCTTCATCGGCTCGTGCGAGCAAGCCGGGGCGGAAGTATTCATCGCCATCGCTGGGATGGCGGCCGCCCTGCCCGGCGTGGTGGCGGCGGAAACCCTGCGCCCGGTGATCGGCGTGCCGGTGAAGTCATCGGCCTTCGAGGGGTTGGACGCCCTGCTCTCCATCGTCCAGATGCCGCCCGGGATTCCCGTCGCCACCGTGGCCGTGGGCGGCGGGGTCAATGCCGCGCTTCTGGCGGCGCACATGCTGGGGCTGAAATACCCCGGCGTGGAGGCCGCGCTACGCGAATACCGGTTGGAACAGGGACTCAAGGTGGAGGATGCCCATCGCGGCGCGGGGCTTTCCTCCTTGGTGTAGGCTGGGTATGAATCCCCAAAAAAGCGCACTTCGAGACGAGCCCTAACGGGCTCTCCTCAGTGACGCGGATTGATGAGAATATCCATTTTTTACCTCCTTCCTGAGGAGCCCCGCCGGTGTTTAAAGGCAAAACATCGTGGGGCGTCTCGAAGGAGGCAGCCAAAAACACTATTCAGGCACAGCAAGGCATGTTGGTATCACGTATCGGCAAAAGCACGGGCTTGCTTGGGAGACCCCCATGGCCAACGACACGATCATCGTTTCCAACTGGACCGACGCTTCCTTCGGGTTGGACGTTGCCCACAACTTCGGGCAGCGCATCGATATCTCCGACCTGATCTCCCTGAAGACCTTCGCCAATTCGGAGTTCTGCCCGCGCTTTCTGGTGGATGAGAACGACCTGGAGAGCATCGGCCATGGCCTGCGGAACCGGCGGGTCTACATCATGTCCACCTCCTCCCCCCAGCACACCCGGGTGGAACTGGCCATGCGCAACTTCCTGATCGCCCGCGCCGCCAAGGAAAACGGAGCGGAACGGGTGGTGCTGGTGGAGCCGGACCTGTTCTTTTCCGCCCAGGACCGCGGCCCGCACTTTC
>CAZOXD010000038.1:21725-29924 GCA_964583525.1 uncultured Pseudomonadota bacterium | reverse complement strand
GATTCCGCCACCGCTTCCGCCAGTGGGAGGGAGAACAGCCCCGCGCCGCCGAACAGGTCGAAGATTGGGGCGGTGGGGTGCGCCCCTGCGATTCCGCCGTTGACGGCAGCGAGAACATGCGCGGTCAGCCGCTCCGCCATGACCGGATGGACCTGGAAAAAGCCGGTGTGGGCGGTGAGGTAACGCCGGTTCCCGATACGTTTCGTGAGCCACTCCGGGCCGGCGAGCACGTCCAGGGACCTGCGTTGGCGGTCCCGGCCGCCCGTTGCAGCCTGCACCCGCAGGGCGATGGCGGTAAGCTGCGGGAAGTCCCTCCGCAAACCCGGCAGCAGATGCAGCACAGCCTCGGTATAACGCCGCCGCAGGGTGCGGGGCTTGTCCCTGGCCCCGGCCTTGACGTGCAGGAGCACCGCCAGTCCGGGAGCGCCATCCTCCCCCTCGATGCCCTGGATGGTGATGCGCTGCAAGGGTGGCCTGTCACCACCCGGCCCTTGGGGTGGGCCTTGGGGAGAAATGAGCGCGCCCGCCCCGGCCAATCCTTCCAGCAGGGCCGCCGCCAGATCCGTGTACGCCTGGGGCGCCAGCATGCAGCGCGTGATGGGGATGGGCTCCTTGCCCTCCAGCGCATGGAAGGCGGGCAGCCAGTGTCCTTGCGAGAAGGCGGGCGCGAATTCCAGCCGGTCCCGGTACTCCAAGGAAGCCGGGGCCGCTTCCACGGCGAAGGAATCCGGTACATCGCAGCGGCCGATGCGGGTCAGTTGGTCGGCGAAGACCGTCCGCTTGATCTCCAGTTGGCCTTCGTACCCCACGTGCTGCCAGTCGCAGCCGCCGCAGGCGGAGAAATGGGCGCAATTTGGCTGGATGCGCTCCGGGGCCGGCGCTTCCACCTCCACCACCCGGGCCAGGGCATGGTGTGGGTGCACCCGCTCCACCTCGGCCCGTACCGTTTCACCGGGAATGCCGCGGGCCACGAACAGGGTCAATCCTTCGTGATGGGCGATGCCCCGTCCAAGGGCCGCCGGACGCTCGATGGAGACCCGGAGGCGGGCCCCCGGCTCAAGCTTTCCAGCCGGCAGGGTAGTACTCTGGGCCATAATCGGTCATTTCCAGGCCATCCAGGCATTCGGCCACAAGGGCTTCCAGGTCCAATCTGGCCTCGGCCCGCTGAAGATCCACGGACCGTGCCCGGGTAAGGGGCTTGCGGGGTTGAAAGAGAGTGCAGCAATCCGGATAGGGCTGGATGCTGATGGGATAGGTGCCGATGGCTTGGGCACGGTGGATGATCTCGGTCTTGGCCAGCCCGATCAACGGTTGCAGCACGGGTACCTCCGCGGTCTCCGCGATGACGGCGATATTGGGCAGGGTCTGGCTGGCCACCTGCCCCAGGGATTCCCCGGTGATGATCGCCCCCGCCTTCTCCCGCTCGGCGATGCGGTTGGCCACGCGGTTCATGGTGCGCCGGTAGAGCAGAGTGCGCAGGCCTTCCGGGCATTTGTCGCGGATGGCCACCTGCACCGGGGCGAAGGGGGCCACGTAGAGCCGGCTGTGGGGCTGGTTGCGGGCCAGCAGCCGCACCAGATCGTGCACCTTCTCCTTGCTGCGCTCCCCGATGAAGGGGAAGCTGTGAAAATTCAGGTAGATGATGCGCATCCCCCGGGTCATCATCATGTGCGCCGCCACGGGACTGTCGATCCCGCCGCTGATCAGGCAAAGCCCCCTGCCGGAAGTCCCCACGGCCAGCCCTCCGGGGCCGGGCACCTTCTCTTCGGAAAGCAGGGCCTGCTCGCCGAGGATTTCCACCTGCACCACCAGTTGCGGGTGCTCCAGGTTTACCTTGAGCACCGGAAACCTTTCCAGCGCCTTCCGGCCCAGGCGCGAGGCCACTTCCATGGAGTTGAGGGGATAGTTCTTGTTCTTGCGGGTCACCTCCATCCTGAAAGGGATACGCTCTCCGTCCGCGGGAGCGGCTCTCGCCAGCAGGCCTTCCAGGTAGTCCAGCACGGCTTGGCTAAGCGCCCCGGGCTCGCTGGAAACGGGGTGCGACAGGCTGACATTGGCCACCCCGGGCAGTTGCCTCAGCACGTCCAGCGCCAGTTTCAATCCTCCTCCCGCTCCGTTGCCGGTCCCGCCCTCCCCGTGGGACTCGGGATCGGCGGCCGGATCGCCAGCCGGATTGCCAGCGGATCTGGAGATGGTGACCCGGGCCATATCCCTGGAGAGGGTATACCTGCCATGGGGCTTGAGATGCGCGCGGATATTGTCCACCATCCGCTGCTCGAAGAGGGGACGGTTCTTCCCCTTGAGGGTGGTTTCCGAAAAGCGGACAATGAGGCAAGGTTCCATCATGAGCCTGAAAGGAGCCGGTGGACAGTCCCCTGGCGGGACCGCCAATCGAAAGAGCCCGGGATTGCGGTCTGCCGTATCCTGTCGGATGCCATGATGCGCAATTGGGCCAATATCAATTTCGGGAAGATGCGTTCCCGAACCTACAGTATAGAGCCAAACCCGGAGCGGCTCAAATCACGATGTTTTCCACGGTGTATTCAACGGTGCGTTCCATAACCCTTATCCGTCCATGACCATGCCCCTCTCTTCCCGGATTCCGGCCGTTCGGAACCTTGCATGGCGCCTGCTGACGGCGCTGGGAATGGCCGTTTGCGCGATCGCATTTCAGGCAACAGCGTTTCAGGCTAAAACGTTTCAGGCTATGACGTCCCAAGCAATAGGCGCCGAATCGGCTTCGGGGACAATTTCCGCCCAGCCGCCTGCGCCGGCCCTGGCCTGGATCGAGGGCCTGTACCGCAGTGGGGATGGGTACCGCAATGGGGACGGGTACCGGGCCGAGTCGGAGATCAGGCGCCTGCTGCACTACCGGCCGGATCATCCCTGGCGCGCCCAACTGGAGTTGACGCGGGCCAAGCTCTACTACCGGGAGGGCCGCTACCGGGAATCCGGGCTGATGCTGTATTCCCTGCTGGACCGCCATCCGGGCGGTGTACCGGGCGGGTCCGCCCGCCGCTTGCTGGGCTTTTCCCAGGTGCGCCAGGGGCGGTTCGGGGAAGCCGAACGCTGGCTGGCCTCCCTGCCGGGTTCAGGGCTGGACAACCCGCCACCGTCCCTGAGCACACCTTCCCTGAGTACGCCGTCTCTGCATACATTGCGGGAGAATCCTCCCGGGTGGGCGGACCCGGAGGCCGCGGAGAGGTGGTCCACCTGGGTGCCGGGCGCGGGATTCTTCGAATCGGGCCAGCCGGGCAAGGCCCTCACCGGGATGGGACTCAACCTGCTCTTCCTGGGCGCGGCAGTGGGCCTTGCCCGGCAGGGAAACACCGGGGCGGCGCTGATCTTCCTCCTCCTGGAAGGCCTGCTCTACCAGGGTGGCCGCGCTGGCGCCCACCAGGATGCGCAGGCGCTCAACCGGCGCCTGCGCCATGCCCAAATCGAGCGCTGGCTGCAAGCCAATGGCGAACCGGCCCTGCTGCAAATCGGCATCGAAACCACCTTCGGAGGCGGTTGACGCCGCGTCCCGGCCACCCATAATTTGACAACGGGATTTGAGCCGTTAAGGTGAACCATAGTCCCTCGGGTGCGTTGAAATAACAGGGAGGCTGTTCCTCGGGCCCTGGACGAATCGGCGCCAACCCCGGTCACAACGACTACCCTCTCATCCGGCGAAAGGCTCATGAAGAAAGGGATTGCAGGATTCACCATCACAGCCGTTCTTGGCGCGGCCCTGCTCATGGCGCCCGCGCTGGCGATGGGGAAAAATCTCTGCGTCAAGGCCTCCCGCGCCAATCTGCGGTCCGGGCCTGGCATGGAGCACCGCATTACGTGGGAAGTGAACCGCTGGATGCCCCTCACCCAGGTGGGCGAGGAGGGGGAGTGGGTCAAGGTGCGGGACGTGGATGGCGATATCCATTGGATCTACGCGCCCCTGGTCACGTCCAAGCAGGCCTGTATCACCATCAGGTCCCCCAAGGCCAACATCCGCCGCAAACCCACCACCAAATCCGGCAAGTGGTTCACGGTGGAAAAGTACACCTCCTTCAAGCGCACCGGGCAAAAGGACAAATGGATCCGCATCGAATACGAGGGCGAGACCATGTGGATCTTCCATACCCTGATCTGGCCCGGATAACTCCGTCCCTATATACTTGAGCCTGATGGGAGCTTCGAGTGGCGAGTCCTCAAACTCCTTCAGCCGAATTGGAATCCGCCCTTCCGCTTCCCGGTCACTCACCCATGAAGCACCCGATGGGAGAGAGCGGCCCGGAACGGGAGATGACCGCACTCCTCAGCGCGGCGCCGGAATTCGCCCAGCCCCCGCCTCCCGGGAGTGAGTCCTCCCGGCAACCAGCGGTCTCCTCCGAACTGCCGGCCTTCTTCGCGCAATCCATCCTCCGTCACAAGGGAACGGTCGCGGCAGCCACCTCGCCGGAATTCAGAGCCGAATTCCGGGACGTGGGGAATGCTGCGGCATGCGCCATCGAAGTGCAAAAGGAGGCGGCCCGGGTCAATGCCGGGCTGCCCGTGGAGGAACGGATCGCCTACCGCATCGGCATCAATCGCGGGGACTTCTTCGCCGGAGCCAAATTGAGGCAGGGCGACATGGCTTATGCGGAGCAATTGCGGAATCTGGCGGAACCCGGAGGCGTTTGCCTGTGCATCACGTCCGGCAACCGGGTCACCCGGAACATCGCCAGCGCCGAGATCCTCGACGAGCGGCCTCTCCGCCGCAATCCATGGGCGTACGCATTTCAGGCCGGGATGCTGCTCTCCTATTTCCTCTTCTGGTATGGACTGATCACCTGGAAGGCCTGGTATATCGCCGTATACAAGGTGGCTCCCTGCTGGCCGGCCTTCCTGTGCGATTAGGCAAAAAGGCAAGTAGGGACACCGAACATGCGCTCCAGGGGTAACTCTTCCCTACAGCGCGGGTCTGGGTGCTTCCTGGCCGGCCTGGGAACCGGGCAGGTAGGACGGGAGCGCCGAGGCGTCCGCCGTCTGCGCCAATTCTTTGGATTGAAACCGGTTCCAGGCCTTGCGGATGGCCCGCAGCTTCCAGCCGATGAGCCGGCAATAGCGCATGTTGACCCGCTGCACCTCGCCCGCGTTGTACAGGCAGAGCAGGGGATTGCGGAAGCGCAGCGTCTCCAACTCGCGGTAGCGGGGGGTGTCCCGGTAATAGGCCATCACCTTGGCCACCCGCTCCACGGCCAGATCAGGATCGAAGTAGCGGCGGCGCGGATCGCCGATGATGGGCTCCCACAGGCGGCGGATTTGAAAAGGTCCGTAGGCCCCGCCCTTGTCGTGGGGATTCTTGGCGTGGCAGTCGAAGGCGGATTCCTGCCAGGCCAGGGCCAGGATATTGCGCCAGTCGAGCCCGTGCGCCTCCGCCTGCCGCAAAATGGCCGGGGGGAGGCCCAGCACGCAGGCCTCGTCCTCGACGAGCAGCGCGGGATTGACCCGGGCGATGAAGCGCCGCATGAACACCATCTCCGCGCTCCTCCGTGCCGTGATGAACCGAGGGGCACTCTCCCTGTCCCCGGTGTGTGAAATCGGGTGCTCCGGGATCATCGGAAGCACGCCTCCGAAAAGCCCCGAGGAGGCGCCGGAGAGAACGAGGATCCAAAGAAATGCGGCCAACGAGGAAAATTTTGGTTTCATCTTAGTTCGTGGTCAATGGTTGATGCGTCGGGCCATTCTCAGAGTCCGGATGTATTCAAGACGCCTGGAGGCCGATAAGAGGTGCGGGGGCGGTGTAATAAATGAGGCCCGGCAGAATGCATCCATCCCTTCCGGAGTTGGGTTCCGGAGCGGGCGGTGGGGCGGGAATTGCTCCTTACCTACTTATTTTACGCCCCAATGCGGGAATCGGGTACGGAATCCAGCGACATTCCACAAAATCTCCACTATTCCAGGGTGCTGCATGATTGAACGGGGCAGCTTGGCGCGCTCCTGTCCCCCGCATAGACGGCCGGGATCCTCCCCGGATGCGCTTGCACTCCCCGGTGTGATGGAGGTAAAGGGGAGGAATCATTTCCGGAGCGGGCTTGCCGGGCAACCTAGATTGCATGCATCCCAATACGAACCATTCCTTCAGGAGCGATAAGATGGCGAACAAATCCGAGCAGGTATCCATCACCAGTGCCGGGGGCACATTCAACGGGTACTTCGCCGCGCCTGAGGGTGGCGGGCCGGAGAGCGGAGAACCGGTGCCCGGCGTGGTGGTGATCCAGGAAATCTTCGGGGTCAACTCCCACATCCGCTCCATCGTGGACCGCCTCGCCGATGCGGGCTACGCCGCGCTGGCCCCCGAGATCTTCTGGCGCCAAGCCCCGGGCATCGAACTGGGCTACACCCCAGACGACATCGCCAAGGGCCGGGAAATCCGGGCCGCGCTGGACATGGACGCCGTGGTGGAGGATGTGCGGGCCACCTTCGGCGTGCTGGGCTCGCGCCCGGAAACCCGGGGCCGCAAGCTGGGCATCACCGGGTTCTGCTTCGGCGGCTTCATCACCTACCTCGCCGCCTGCCGGCTCGACCCGGCCGCCACCTCCGCCTTCTATGGCGGGGGGATTGTCAACTTCATCGGCGAAATCGGCGGCATCGACGCCCCGGTGCAGTTTCACTTCGGCGAGGTGGACACGGGAATTCCCCTCAGCGAGGTGGAGCAGATCAAGGAAGCCCTCGCCGGGAAAAGCGATGGCGAGGTGTTCGTCTATCCCGGGGCCGATCACGGGTTCAACTGCGATCAGCGGGGCAGCTATCACGAAGCCGCCTCCCAGCAGGCCTGGACGCGCACCCTGGAACTGTTCGGCAAGCACCTGTAGACGCTCGCGTCATCCTGCCGCACGCGCCGCAGGTCCTGGGCCACCGCCCGGTTCCGGGTCATCGTTGGTTCCAGGTCACCGCCGCCTCCAGCAGCGGCGCTCCCGGAGTACACCGGAGCACGCCGGAGCATGGCGGAGCACGCCGGAACATGGCCGGGGATTTCCGGAAGAACGCATGGAACGATTCGATCTCATCATCGTGGGCGGGGGCATCAGCGGCCTGGGCCTGGCCGCCTATGGCCGTGCCCTGGGGCTGCATCCCTGCGTCCTCGAAGCGGAGCAGCGGGTGGGGGGCGCCCTGCACTCCCACGCCCTCGGGGACGGTTTTTGGATCGAATTGGGGGCCCACACCGTCTACAATTCCTACGGCCATCTGGCCGGCCTGCTGGAGGACACCGGACTGCTGGAGCGGCTCCTGCCCCGGATCAAGGCGCCGTGGATGCTCTGGGAGGACGGCCGGCCCCACGCTATTCCCGGGCGGCTCCACAAGTTGGAACTGCTGCGCTCCCTGCCCCGGATGTGGCTGGAGAAACGGGAGGGACACAGCGTCGAGGCGTACTACTCCCGGGTGCTCGGGCGGCGGAACTACCGGGAAGTAGCCCGGGCCATGTTCAGCGCCGTGGTCTCCCAGGAGGCCGGGGGATTTCCCGCCGATGCGCTGTTCAAGAAACGTCCCCGCCGCAAGGATTTGCCGCGCAGCTTCGCCATCGAGGGCGGCCTGGGGACGATTCCCGCAGCCCTGGCCGGGGGAGAGGGGTTGACCGTCCGCCGGGGATGCACGGTAACGGAAGTCACCCGCTCCGGCCCGGGGGAGTTCCGCGTCCGCGCAGAGGATGGCACAGAGGACGGCTCGGAACTGGAGACCGGAATGCTGGCCCTGGCCACGCCTCCCGATGTGGCTGCGTCCCTGCTGGCCAAATCTCACCCGGAAGTGTCCCGCTTGCTGTCCGGCATCCCGGTGCGCACGGTGGAATCCATGGGCGCCGCCGTGCCCGCGGAGCGGACGGCCCTGCCCTCCCTGGCCGGAATGGTAGCCCTGGACGAACCCTTCTATTCCGTGGTCTCCCGGGACATCCTCCCCCACCCCGATCAGCGCGGGTTCACCTTCCACTTCAAGCCGGGCGTGGGGCAAAGCGAACAGGAGGGCTGCATCGCCGCCGTGCTGGGTGTGCCCAAATCCGAATGGCTCCTCCATTCCAGCGCGAGCCACCGCCTGCCCTCCCTGGCCCTGGGGCATGGGGCGCTGATTCGGGAAATCGACGCCGCTCTGGATGGGAGCGGGGTTTACCTCACCGGGAACTACTTCGCCGGGCTGGCCATCGAGGACTGCCTGACCCGCTCCGCCAGCGAAGCCGAACGGATGAAA
>CAZOXD010000038.1:16406-21625 GCA_964583525.1 uncultured Pseudomonadota bacterium | reverse complement strand
GCTGGCCATCGAGGACTGCCTGACCCGCTCCGCCAGCGAAGCCGAACGGATGAAAGGCGCGTTGTAAGAGACTTGGCGGGAAAGGCGAACCGCAACTGCGCCTCCGGTAGAGTAGCCGTGCCCACCTAATGCGACGCCCCCTCCCGAAATTGGGTTCCTTTCGTAATCCGGGGAAACAGCGAAATGCAGCCACTGATTTCCACGGATTTGGATTGCAAACCGCAACCGCCGATACCTGCGGATGAACGCCGATTTGAAATTGGGTTCCTTTCGCAATTCGGCAAGTATTCAGGTGGAATTATAAACGTGACACAGGGGAAGGCCCGTTCCCCGCACCGAAACGGCGATCGATCCCGATAATCCATTACTGCAAACATTTGTACACTATTATTGGCTGGATTGCAACCTGGATCCTTCTACCTTAACCATCTCCACACGGTGTGGAGCGGGTCGCCGCCATCAGGCGGTGGGGTGAGGCGCAGTTGCAGTCCGCTGTTTCATCCGCGTGCATCTGCGGTTATCTGCGGTTCCATGAGCAGTTGCAGTTCGCAGTTCCAATCTGTGCTTATCGGTGCCATGTCCTGAGCCTGTCGAAGGGTTCATCAGTGGCCAATTCTTGCTGATATCTGCGTTTATCCGCGATTGCGTTTGCCCTTGCGGTTCCAATCCGCGCAGTCGGCGAAATCTGCGGATGTCCCGCTCCGGTTGAATCCTTCCCCCAAACCCGATAAGCTGCCCGCTACACCCCCCGCCCGGTTGCGTCCGCAATACCGCCCGGCTGCGGGTGCGGGTCGTGCATATCCACCCAGGAAACCGAAAGATTCTCACCCCGTACCGGGGTAACTGCAGATGAGATAAAGATGGAATCCCTCCTGGCGGGCAAACCGCTTTCCCAGACCATGGGCGTCTTGCGTGGACTCTCCACGCCCCTCCGCGAGCACTGGGGCAACCTGGAGGAGTTCAAGAACGCCGGTATGAAGTTCCTGGCGAAGGAGAGCGAAGGCATCCTCCATGACGAGGAAAAGGGCCCGCAACAGCTGGAAATTATCTACCGCCAGACGTTACGGATTCGGGCCGTGCATTTCCGGGCCATCGAAAACACCGCCCAACTGGAGCATCATTTCAGGGAGTTGGATCAGGCCGCCTCCGAAGACAAGGCTCCCATCCGCCAAGCGCTGCTTTTCCTCGCCTCGCGGCTTCAGCAGAGCGCCATCGCCTATCTGGGCACCGCCGAGGCGGAAAAGCACCGGGCCATTGCGCTCAAGGCCGTCCTGGAACGGCGGGATTCGCTGGTGGGGGCGTTGGGAAATTCCCGGGAACTTATTCTGGAAAGGATCGAGGCGGTGTTGGCGGTCTTTATCTCCGATGTATTGGGGGAACAGGTAGGGCGGTTCGAGATTTTCGCCCTGGCCGGCCACATGGTGGAACAAGTGCGCCTCTCGGCCCGTCAGCCGCCCGAGATCATCCTCGATGTCGAGGAAATGCCCGACACCAAGGATGTGGGGCCCCTGCTGGGCCTGCTCACCGAACCGGTGCGCCAGGCGGAGTTGAACGAGGCCCGCATGCGCTACGCCCGTCTCAACGAGGCCCAGAAAACCAGCCTCTACAATCATTTCCGGGTCAGGCTGCAGCGGGTGCTCAAGGATGTGGCGATGTATGCGCCCAAGGGCTTCGTCCCCTTTTGCGAGGCGATCGAATCGCGCCTCTTTCCCTACCCGGAGCAATTGGGCTACATTCGCGCCTACCTGCGCCCCATCTACGAGAACGCCTCCCAAAGCTCAATTTTCACGGACGCCAACACGCCCCAGAGCGTGCAACAGCGCTACGACGCCCTGATGAAGGCCCGCAAGGGAAACCCCTTCCTGCTGGAAATCGCCCGGGCCTTCGCCATGCGCAACTTCAAAAGCGTGAACATCGAATCGAAGCGGGCCTACATGCGGGACGTCGACCTGAAGGAGGAATTCGGGTGGCCTTCCACCACGAAGGAATTGCTGGATGCGATGAATTGACCCGGAACTGGAGCGCTTGCTGGATTTCAAGCTGGTGGGCACGCTGGAAACGGTGATCCGCCGCAGCGAAACCCCGCGGGAGCGCATCGCCATCGGCTACTTGATCGCCGTCCATACCCAATACGGCATGGCGCAGTCCCAGCGCCGAGCCTCCAAGAAGAAGTTCGCCGGGGAGGTTATCCCCCACTTGCGAGGTTCCGCCTGAATGACTCCGAATATTTGATAGCCGGAAGAAGCGGGGTTTAAAAACCGGCCATGAAACTCAAGCCGAATCCGGTCTCGAAGAGCGCGTGAACTTCAAAGGAAATCGACATGGTTTCGGACGGGCTGATATTCAAACCTAGAATTCCTCCGATGACCGACTCCTCCTCGAACTCCAGCGTGGCGGAGGTGACGACGACCGGGAATCCAAACCACCACGAGTAATACGCGGAAGCATCATCCAAATTATATTGGGTGGCATCGAATTCGCTTGTAATCTTGCTGAACAATGGCCCCCCGAACATGCGTACATTATTTTCCATATCCTTGGAAAAAATATATCCGAAATTGACTTGGGTAAAGTTCCCTACCCACCATTCGTTCTCAAGGGATGCAACGGTCATGGAAGCAACAAACCCTTGGTGAGTGAACAGAAACCCGAATTCATTTCCCTCTATTTCCCCGCCACCTTCATCCTCCAGTTTCAGTTTTCCGAAGGAAATTTCAGCAGCGGAATTCTCGCCGATGGAAAACCCAACCAAAAAATATTGCCGTGTGAGATCCTGCTTGCTGGAATCCGAGGCGGACCCGCTCCCAACAACGTCCGTCGTGACGCTGATGGTAACATCGAAATCCCGGCTGTTCTCGGAAACGGAAGCGCCAACGTAAATGGAACCGATTTCAGTACGGACGGCGGGATTTCCGATATTGAAGCTGAAAGAACTGGTTGGAATAAACACACAACAAATGGAAACGACCAGTCCGGAAATCCAGAATTTCCCCCATTCCATGAGTATCCCCCTCATATTTTTACTCAAATCCAGAAAAGTATTTAAGTATTGTATTATGAATAGTAGGAAGTCAAACAGGCTGGGTCATGATCCCGGGCGCGTTTCCAACGCATTTTTCCTGCTTTCCTCTTCCACCCTATCCTTGCGCCCAGCCTCCCATGGCGTTAGACAAGAGGAAGACCCCTGTTCCCATCCCGATTCGGACCGGCCATGCAGAATTTCGCTTATCACGCCCCCGCGACCCTGGAGGAAGCCCTTTCCCTGATGGCTGCCGACCCGGAGCACAGCCGCTACCTGGCCGGGGGCACCGACCTCTATCTGGCTCTGGAGCACAAGCCCGAGCCCGTGGCGCACGTGATCGATCTGAAGCGTATTCCCGGGCTGGACGGTATCGGCGGGGATTCCACACAGGGCATACGCATCGGCGCGCTGACCCAGATGTCCGCCATCGAGTCGCACCCGCTACTGAGCGCCGCGTACCCGTCCCTGGCCGCTGCCGCGGGCTTCGTGGGCGGGCCGCCGGTGCGCAACCGGGCCACCCTGGGCGGCAACCTGGTCAACGCCTCCCCTGCGGCAGATACGGCCACCCCCCTGGCCGCGCTGGACGCCAAAGTGGTCATCGCCGGAAGCGGGGGCGAGCGCGAAATCCCCTTGCCGGAGCTGTGGAGCGGCCCCCGTAGAACCACCCTGGCCACGGGCGAGATCGTCACCGCCGTGATCCTGCCTCCGCTGTCCGCCAACACCGGCAACGCCTTCGCGCGGGTCGCCCGCTCGGCTATGGACATCGCCCTGGTCAATGCGGCGGCCTCCCTCACCCTGGACGGCCTCACCCAGGACGGCGGGGGCAAGCTGGCCTCCCTGCGGGTGGCGCTGGGGGCGGTGGGCCCTACCGTGCTGATGGTGCCGGGCGTGGAGGATGCCCTGCGCGGCAAGCCGCTGAACGAGGAGGCCCTGGAAGCCGTGCGCGCCGGCGCCCGGAAAGCTGCCCAACCCATCACCGACGTGCGCGCCGGGGCGGAGTACCGCGCCGACATGGCCGGCGTCCTTGCCGCGCGGGCCACATCCCAAGCCGCCCGGATGGCGCAAGGAGACACCCCATGACCGGCAACCCAAAGAACGGAAACAACCGAATCGCCCTCTCCCTGCGCGTCAACGGCAGGCAGGTCAATGTCCGGCAGGGCAACGGTTCAGGGGCCGGGGGGCTGGTGGAGCCCCGCACCTCTCTGCTGACCTTCCTGCGCGAGCAATGCGGGCTCACCGGCGCCAAGCGGGGCTGCGAGGAAGGCGAGTGCGGGGCCTGTTGTGTGCTGCTGGACGGGCATCCGGTCAACGCCTGCCTGATCTTCGCCGTGGAAGCCGAGGGCAGGAGCGTCACCACCGTGGAGGGGCTGGGCAGCGCGGCGCACCTCTCGCCCATTCAGCAGGCCTTCATGGAAACGGGAGCCTCCCAGTGCGGGTACTGCATTCCGGGCATTCTGCTGGCCGCTCATGCGCTGTTGGAAGCCGAGCCGCACCCGGACGAGCAACGCATCCGCCGCGCCATTTCGGGAAACCTCTGCCGCTGCACCGGCTACGACCGCATCGTCAAGGGCATTCACCTGGCCGACGAACTGAAGCGGGGACATCCTTAAGGGGAAAGCAAAGCCATCGCGCCCAAGGGAACCGCTGGGACACGGCATGCCGTGTCCAAACCACCCTGGACGAAACGGAGAAATCAAACCCGATGGCGGGAAATTACTACGTTTACATCATGACGAATCTGTCGAGAACCTTGATATACAGGAATGACAAACCATCTCGAACGCCGTGTGTATCAGCACAAATCAAAATCGGTGGAGGGATTCACGTCTAAATACAATATCGACTGTTTGGTTTATTTCGAGAGATTTTCCGATGTCAATGCCGCAATCTCAATGGAAAAGAGAATCAAGGGTTGGACGCGAAAAAAGAAGATCGCATTGATGGAACAAAACAATCCACTCTGGGTGGATTTGAGCTCAGAGTGGTTTCCGGGAGAAGATTCTTCGCTGCGCTCAGAATGACATTATCGCTCATATTTGATTGTCATGCTGAGCGCGGCGAAGCATCTTGTCCGGACTGGCTTAAGGGTTGAATCCAGCAAAATGGTTGAGGAGACAATGAAGATTCTTCGCTGCGCTCAGGATGACAGTTTCGACCATTATTGCTTGTCACACTGAGGGGAACGAAGCATTTGTCT
>CAZOXD010000038.1:7927-16306 GCA_964583525.1 uncultured Pseudomonadota bacterium | reverse complement strand
ATGACAGTTTCGACCATTATTGCTTGTCACACTGAGGGGAACGAAGCATTTGTCTCCAATGGCCAACCAAATACCGCCCACATTTATCGAATCCAAACCATGAAACGCATCCAGATCGACTATCCGCCCTTCGTGACCGTGGGGGAATCCCTGCACCGCATCGACGGGGTGTCCAAGCTGACCGGGCAGGCGGTGTTCGCGGAGGACCTGCGGCCCGCCTCGGGGCCTTTCCTGCACGGCAAGGTGCTGCGCTCGCCCCACGCCCACGCCCGCATTGCGCGCCTGGACGCTTCGGCCGCGGAGGGTCTGCCCGGCGTCCATGCCGTGATGACGGGTGCGGACCTGCCCCGGTTGCGCTTCGGGAAGTACCTGGCCGACGAGCGCTACATGGCCGGCGAGGGCGACACCGTGCTCTACGTGGGCGACCGGGTGGCCGCCGTGGCCGCCGAAACCCCGGAGATCGCCGCGGAGGCCCTGGCCATGATCGAGGTGGACTACGAGCCCCTGGAGCCGGTGCTGGACGCCCTGCGCTCCCTGGAGGACGGCGCCCCGCGCCTGCACCCGGATCTGGATGACTACACCGTGCTCGCCATGGCGGCCCCCGGAGGCGGGAACTGCTGTTCGGACAACACGCTCCAGCGGGGCGATCCCGAGGCCGGATTCGCGGAGGCCCACCAGGTCTTCGAGCAGGTCTACACCACCGAGATGGTGCATCAGGGATACATGGAGCCCCACGCCTGCCTGGCGGTCTACAATCCCGGCGAAACCTGGTCGGTGTGGTCCTCCACCCAGGGCACCTTCGGGCTGCGCAACCAGATCGCCGAGGTGCTGGGTGTGCCGCAAAATCGGGTCACCCTCATTCCCACGGAAATCGGGGGCGGCTTCGGCGGGAAGATCTGGATCATCGAGGAGGCCACCGCGGCCTGCCTGGCCCGCAAGACGGGCCTGCCGGTGCGCATCGTGATGTCCCGCCACGAGGACTTCATCGCCACCGAACCCCGCTCCGGCTGCCACATCACAATCAAGACCGGTGTCAGCGAGGACATGCGGATGGTGGCCCGCACCTTCGAGGTGCTGCTGGACAGCGGGGCCTTTGCCCGGGCGGGCGTGCTGATGTCCGCGTTCGTGCCCACCTTCGCGGAGGGGCCCTACGCCATTCCCAACCTGCGGGTCCACGTGCGCTGCATGTACACCAACAAAACCGCCAGCGCCTCCATGCGCGCTCCCGGCGGACCGCAGATGAACTTTGCCCTGGAATCCGAGACCGAGCGCATCGCCGCGGAGATGGGCTGGGACGCCCTGAAATTCCGGCGGGCCAACCTGATGCCCGAGGCCCACAAGAACCTGGCCGGGATGGAACTCAAAAGCGTCAACGTGGTCGAAACCCTGGACGCCGCCGTGCAGGAAGCCCGATACGATCCGCAAGCGGTGCATTCCGCGCCCAACCGGGGCGTCGGGCTGGGGCTGGGCAACTGGAACGTGGGCGGCATGCCCTCCGGCGCGGTGCTCAAGCTCAACGACGACGGCTCGGCCAGCATCCTCACCGGGGTGGTGGACCTGACCGGGGTGCACACCGCCCTGGCGCAGATCGTCGCGGAAGCCCTCAAGCTCCCCGTGGAGCGGGTGGGCATCAAGACCCTCGACACCGAAAGCGCTCCCCACTCCACCCTCTCCGCCGGCTCCCAGGCCCTGAAAAGCATGGGCGGCGCCATCCTCAAGGCCGTGGAGGACGTGAAGCGGCAACTGTTCGCCGAAGCCGTGGATGCCCTGGACGCCACCCCCGATCATATGGAATTGGGCGAGGGTGTGGTGCAGGTGACGGACGATCCCGCGCGTTCGGTGCCGGTGACCACCCTGCTCGCCAAGGCCATGGCCGCGCGGGGGCCCATCGTCGGCTACGGCTCCACCGGCAACTTCAACCGCCTGCCCTCCTTCGCCTGCCACGCCGCCGAGGTGGAGGTGGACCAGGACACCGGGCAGGTGACCATTCTCCGCTACGTGGCCGTGCAGGACTGCGGGATCGCCATCAATCCCGTTGTAGCCGACGGGCAGGTGCAGGGCGGGGTGGTGCAGGGCATCGGCATGGCCCTCAGCGAAAGCCTGCGCTACGGCGACGACGGCCGCCCCGTCTCCGCCGGATTCCTGGACTACAAGATGCCCAGCGCCCTGGACGTGCCGGACATCGAAACCGTGCTGGTGGAAAAGCCGGCCGTGGACGGCCCCTTCGGCGCGAAAGGAATCGGGGAGCCCCCCTGCGTGCCCCCCCCGGCCACCCTGGCCAATGCCATTTACAACGCCGTGGGCGTGCGCATCACCTCCCTGCCTATCACCCCGGAAAAAATCCGCGCCGCATTGCGGGAAAAGGCCCTGCGGGCAAAGAATGGGGGGTGAGGGGGGGAATTTGCCTCCGGCGGCCAAGGGCTTTCAGCCCTTGGATCCCTGACCAACTTTAAAAAGTTGGAACAAACTTTTTGGAAATTTTGATAAATCACATTTAATTATTCGACAAACCCCCATTAAAAAGTTTGGTGCAGCCCGGAATAGGAACCGAAAGCTGCCCCCCGGAGGGCAGGGGGTTTGGGGGACGGCGTCCCCCATGTGGTTTTTGTTGTTCACGTCTCGTTCACCCCACCAGCAGTAAATACCCATTGAAATCCCTCCCCGACAACCCGCGCATTTTGCTGATCCGCTTTTCCTCTTTGGGGGACGTGGTGAAGTGTACGGCTTTGCCGCGGCTGATCCGGGCCCGCTGGCCGGGGGCGCGCATCACCTTCCTTACTTCAGAGGCGCACCTGGAACTGCTGCGGGACAATCCGCACCTGGAGCGGGCCATCGGCTTCCGGCGCCGTACCGGGCTGCGGGGACTGCTGCGGCTGGCGCGGGAGTTGCGGGGGGAGGGCTTCCATCTGGTGGCGGACGTGCACCGCTCCCTGCGCAGCCGGGTATTGACGGCCCTGTTGAACGCGCCCCGCACCCGCTACGGCAAGCGCACCCTGCAACGCTGGCTGCTCATCCACTGGCGCTGGAACAGCTACGGCGCTCCTTACGATGACTCCACTGCGGACTCTGCTGCGGACTCCGCTGTGGACTCCGCCACGCCCGGCAAGGAGGCCGACTTTTTGGCCGCGCTACGGCCCTGGGGAGTGGAGGACGACGGCCGGGGCACCGAACTGTACCTGGCAAGCCTGGATGGCGATGCGGAATTGGCGCGGCGCTTCGCCCGGCATTTCGGCTCCGAGCAAGCTCGCATTGCCGCCTGGAAGGCCCGGGGGCTGCCGGTACTGGGCGTGGCCCCTGTGGCGGCCTGGGAACTGAAGCGCTGGCCGATGGCCCACTACCGGGCCCTGCTGGAGGGCTATGCCGCGCAAACCGGCGGGGCTGTGGTGATCTTCGGCGGGCCGGAGGACCACGAGGCGGCCGCGCTGGCGGAAACATTGGGCGAGCGGGCCATCTCCCTGGTGGGACGCGCCTCGCGGATGGAATCCGCCTGGTTCGCCGCCCAATGCGGCCTCATGCTCAGCAACGATACGGGAATGAGTCATATCGCCGAGGCGGTGGGCAGCGACGCCGTGGTGCTGTTCGGGGCCACCACCCGCGAACTGGGCTACTTTCCGGTGCGGCCCGGCAGCCGGGTGGTGGAGCGGGCGCTCTCCTGCCGGCCCTGCACCCGCACCGGTTCCGGGCGCTGCATCCATCCCTGGCCCAAGGCCTGCCTGGAGGCCATCCCGCCGGAAGAGGTGCTGGCCCTGGTGTTGGAAAGGTTGGCATTGGAAAGGCTGGGGGTGGAACGGTTGGGAGTGGAGTAGGGGGAGGCAGGGGAATTGGAAACCGCCGTTCCTTGGGGACTGCGGCTTTCTCCCCATCAGGAAACAAGCCCCCCGGCCTTCGATGCAGGGGCGAATCCGAAAAAACTGGCGAATCCGTGGATGCTGCTGATCCGGATGGTGGCTGGCGGGAAGCCTCCCCCTCACGCCCGCAGTTGGGCGCCCAGCTCTTTTTCCAGGCGCTTGACGATACGCCCGCGCACCTTGGCCACCTCGTTGTCGGTGAGGGTGCGGTCGTCGGCCTGGTAGGTGAGGGCGTAGGCAAGGGATTTCCGCCCCGCGCCGGCCTGTTCGCCCCGGTAGAGGTCGAACAGGGTCACCTCGCGCACCAGGGGCAGCCCGGTCTCGGCGAACCGCTCGGTGCAGTCGGGGATGGACTCAGCCACGTACCGTCCCACGGAAATGGGCACATTGATGTCTGCTCCGCCGTGCCACAGATAGACGGGGACCGTGATGTCCTGGAGGCGGAAGCCCCACGGCCGTGCATACAACTTCGCATCCTGCAGGACGCCCGCGGTTCCAGGCCGGAACGCCTCCCTATAACACCGCCGTTCCTCATTTCCCGAGAGGCAAGGACTTCGATAAGATTCCCCCGCGGACCATGGCCGGCCCCAGCGGTTTAACCCACCTTTTCCATATTGCGTTCGTTTTCCGGCAGTTCCCTTAGCCTCCCTTGATCAGCATTTTGGGAGTCGTTACCTTGACCGTCAATCACCCACGTTTTGTACATGCCCCGTTCCAGTAAATCTGTTCGGTATCCGATCAAATGCGCCACCAAGCTGGTCAACTGACATCCGGCCCACATCATTCCCCAATAGGGATGCTGGACGAGGGTCGAAAGTACATAGGCTGCCATCCCGGGGACTTTCAAGTCTGTTTTGACAAGCTGGCTTCCGAACTCCTCACGAGCCTTCCCTATCCAGAATTTAAATCTACTATACTGGTCCATGAAGTCCCGAACCGAGTTGGGCGCCTTAAAATAGACCCACGCATCTTTCGCGTACGCGGCCTCGAGTCCGATTCTTCGGCAGGAATGATAAATAAAAAGATCATCCGCATGGGATTTCGGTAGCACAAGGCCATGGAATAAATCCTTAGACAAAGCAAGGGCCCGCCCATAGAAACTCCAATAAGAAATGGGCTTCCTTTTTCTCCTTTCGCATTCCAATTGCCAGTCGAAACGCCTGGCCAAGATGGTTGGGTTGAAGGTAGGGCCGGTATTATCAGGAAGTACGTTGGCCCCTACCAGCCCGACCTGGCGCCTGTAGATCGGCTCCACAAAATGTTGTAGAACCTTATCCGTGGCCAATCGGATATCCGCATCAAGCATAATAAGAACGTCCGCGTTTGACTGCTCGAACGCGAGATTGATCGAATCATTTTTTCCTTTTCTCTCGGGTTTTTGGATCAGCCTCACCCTCTCATCGCTTTTACTGAACCCTCGAACGATTTCCTCGGTTTGATCTGTCGAGGCGTCCGAAATAACGTAAATGTGCCGCACTTGGAACCATTCGCACGGTATGGATGAAACCACGTCCTGTAATATCCCTGAGATGCGGAACTCTTCATTATATGCAGGTATCGCAACATCTACTCTCAGGAACCGATCATCTCCATTCATGTGATACCTCAACCGACATTTCCCAGATGGAGCCGCCGATACGGCCCTAACGACTCGTCAACCCTGCGATACCACGATTTTGGAAATGGAGTCGACGTAATACCGGTCGTTCGCCCTTATCTTTGCGCCGAGAGAGGATTTGAGCCCGCTTTTCAGGAAATGATGACGCAGCAGTGCAGCTTGAAGTCAATTTCGTTCTCGTTCTCGCATCCGGCCATCGATTTACCTCACAGGCTGGACCGTCACACCGGCACCGGCCGAATTAGCCGCTAAAACCGCTTCTGATCCGCCTCCGGTTATTTCTTCGTCTCGAATGCGAGTCCCATAATCTTCGCGCCCCATTCGGAGTGAGGGAGTTGCCATTCCTGCCAATTGAACCATAGTCTCATTTGAGCTACTACCCCTTACTTCCCAGCAGGAAGCAAGTCACCCGGCCCTCGCATCAGGAACCCATCCGCGTAATCCGCGTAATCGGCGAATGGAACTTTTCCGGAGGCGCCGATTCGCTCTTACGCCCGCAGTTGGGCGCCCAGCTCTTTTTCCAGGCGCTTGACGATACGCCCGCGCACCTTGGCCACCTCGTTGTCGGTGAGGGTGCGGTCGTCGGCCTGGTAGGTGAGGGCGTAGGCAAGGGATTTCCGCCCCGCGCCGGCCTGTTCGCCCCGGTAGAGGTCGAACAGGGTCACCTCGCGCACCAGGGGCAGCCCGGTCTCGGCGATCCTGGTCCGCACCTCCTCCGCCGGGACGTTCTCGTCCACCACGAAGGCCAGGTCCTCGTATACGGGGGGATGGCTGGAGAGCGGCGTCATCCGGGTGTCTTCCCGCCAGCGGGCCAGCAGGGCGTCCAGGTCCATTTCCATCACGCACACCGGCTGGCGGGGCAGCGCGAAGGCGTCCGCGACGCGGGGATGCAGTTCCCCGATGAGCCCGATCTCCTCCCCTCCGGAACGCACCAGCGCCGAGCGGCCGGGGTGGTAGGCTGCCGTATCAGCTGGGCCGCCGCCGCCCTCCCAGGTCACGTCCCCGATCTCCAGCCCCTCCAGCAGGGTTTCAGCCACGCCCTTGATGTCGTAGAAGTCGAAGACGGGCGGGTTTTCCCCCTCCAGCCAGGACGAATCCTCCCGGGGTCCGGTGAGCAGGGCGCACAGCCGGCGGGGTTCGTCGGGGAGCACCTCCCTTTTCCTGGGCAGGAAGACCGTGCCCACCTCGAAGACCGCGGCCCGCTTCCCGAAGCGCAGATTGCGGCGCACGGTGTTGAGTCCTTCGGCCAGCAGCCGGCGGCGCAGGTGGGCGCGCTCGGCGGAGAGCGGATTTTCCAGGCGCAGGTAGGCGCCCTCGTCTACGCCTTCCTTTGCGCCTTTTTCTGCCGCCGTTCCTCCACCGGCTCCATCCCCGCTTCCAGCGCCGTCCGGGTGCAGCTTGCGTTCATCCTCCAGGGAGATCATGGAATAGGTGATGATCTCGTCCAGGCCGCACCCCGTGAGCAGGTCCCGCACCCGCTCCGCGCCGTCCAGGGGGAGGTTGCGGCGTTGGGGCGGCGTCTCGTCGGCGATGAGGGTAGGCGTCATGCGATCGTAGCCGTGAATGCGGCCCACCTCCTCCACCAGGTCCGCCGGAATGGAGATGTCCATGCGGTGCGGCGGCGGCGTGACCTGCAAGGGGTCCGTCCCCTCCACCCGGAATTCCAGCGCCTCCAGGATGCCCACAGCCTCGTCGCGTGGAATCTCCACGCCCAGCACCCTGCTGATGAAGCCCACCTCCAGCGTGATCGGCTCCTGCACGCGGGGAGTGGGGTAGACGTCTCCATACTCGGGACGCACAGTTCCCCCGCATAACTCCGCGATGAGGTGGGCGCAGCGCAGGTTGGCGGGCAAGCACAAGTCCGGATCCAGGCGCTTGCCGAAGCGGTCCGAGGCCTCCGTGCGCAGCTTGAGCAGTTGGGCGGTGCGGCGGGTGTTGAGGAAGTCGAAATTGGCCGACTCCAGCAGCACGGTGGTGGTGTTCTCGCTGATCTCGGACTCCAGCCCGCCCATCACTCCGGCGATGCCGGTGGGACCGCCTCCGTCGGTGATGAGCAGCATGCGGTCATCGAAGGTGCGTTCCACATCGTCCAGGGTGCGCATCTTTTCGCCCGGCTCGGCGGGGCGCACGCGGATCATGGGCAGGGCATCTTTGCCGGTGTCCTTACCGGCAGACTTCCCGGTATCCTTCTCTGCGCGCAGGGCGCCATAATCGAAGGCGTGGATGGGCTGTCCCAACTCCATCATCACGTAATTTGTGGCGTCCACAACCGCGTTGATGGGACGCATCCCGGCCCGCAGCAGGCGCTGCCGCATCCAGAACGGGGAGGGCGCCACCCGGATGCCCTCGATGAGGGTGGCGGTGTAGCGGGCGCAGAGGGCGGGATCGGTCACCTCCAGGCGGACGTAGCCCGGCTCAGCCCCTCCATTGACCGCCCCCCCATTGACCGCACCTCCATTGACGGCGCCACCGCTGACCGCGCCACCATTGACCGCACCGCTGCCGCCATCCTTGCCCCCGCTGCCCCCATCACCGCCGTTGCCCTGAGCGCCCCCGCCCACCCGCAGCACATGGTCGCGCAGGGTCTTGCCGGTGAGGGCAGCGGTCTCGCGGGCCACCCCCAGCACGCACATCAGGTGGGCGAACCCGCCCTTGATGTCGAACTCCAGCACGCTGTCCCCCAGGTATTCGCGCAGGGGGGCGCCGATGGGGGCGTCGTCCGGGAGAATCAGGATCCCTTCGTGGTCGTCGCTCAGCCCCAATTCCCGCTCCGAGCAGACCATGCCCTCGGAGCGCACGCCGCGGATATTGCCGGCTTTCAGTTTCAGCTTGCGCCCAACTCCGGCATTTCCGCCGGTGGCATGGCCGTCGATCAACTCCGCGCCCACCATGGCGAAGGGTATCTTGAGCGGG
>CAZOXD010000038.1:5056-7827 GCA_964583525.1 uncultured Pseudomonadota bacterium | reverse complement strand
GGCATGGCCGTCGATCAACTCCGCGCCCACCATGGCGAAGGGTATCTTGAGCGGGGGCGTGGGCAGGGGCTCCTGCAGGTACACCATCAGGTTGGGCGCGCCCGTGACCACCGTCAGCGGTGGGTTGGCGCCATGAGAGACCGTCACCAGGCAGAGCCGGTCCGCGTTGGGATGGGGCTCGATGGCGTCGATTTGGCCCACCACCACCGTATCCGCGCCCCACTCCCCGCCGATGGTCTCCACCGACTCCACTTCCAGCCCGGCCAGGGTGAGCCGCTCGGCCAGATCCTCCGGGGACGCTTCCACGTCCACGTATTCGGCCAGCCATTCAAGGGGAACGCGCAATGCCATGTCGATCGTATCAGGGGAGGAGAGGATGCCGGGGTTCAGAACTGCCGCAGGAAGCGCAGATCGTTGGAATAGAAATAGCGGATGTCCTCGATGCCGTGCTGGAGCATGGCGGGCCGCTCCACCCCCATCCCGAAGGCGAAGCCGTTCCACTCGGCCGGGTCGTAGCCGCCGTTGGAAAGCACCACCGGGTGTACCATGCCCGCCCCGGCGATTTCCAACCAGCCGGTGTATTTACAGACCCGGCAGCCTTTTCCCGCGCAGAGCATGCAGTCCATGTCCACCTCCACCGACGGCTCGGTGAAGGGGAAGTAGCTGCCCCGGATGCGCATCCTGCGGCCCTCGCCATACATCTTGTTGGCGAACTCCTGCATGGTGCCGATGAGGTCGGTGAGGCGGATGTTGTGGCCCACGGCCAGCCCCTCCACCTGATAGAACTGGTGCTCCGAACGCGGCGTGATCTGCTCGTAGCGGTAGCACTTGCCCGGCAGAATCACCCGGATCGGATGGGGATGGTTCTCGCGCATGTAACGGATCTGCCCGGGGGAGGTATGGGTGCGCAACACCACCTGGTCGTTGATCCAGAACGTGTCCCACATGTCCCGCGCCGGGTGGTAGGCGGGAATATTGAGCAGTTCGAAATTGTTCTCGTCCGTCTCCACCTCCGGCGCCTCGTAGACCTGGAAGCCCATCTCCCCGAAGATCTCCCGCACCCGGCGCAGGGTGCGCGTCGTCAGGTGCAGATGCCCGGGGGCGATCGGACGGCCCGGGAGGGTCACGTCCACCTGGCCGCTGCTGATGGACGCCTGCAACTCGGCCGCGCGGAGTTCCTCCTGCCGCCGCTGGAAAGCGGAATCCAGCTCGGCCTTGATCTCGTTGCCCCGCTTGCCGGCCAGGGGACGCTCCTCCGCGGAAAGCTGGCCCAGACCCCGCAATTCCTCGGTCAGCCGGCCCTTGCGGCCCAGGAAGGCGCGGTACCATTCCGGAAGCTGGGGGGATTCGGTGATGGCTTCCAGGGCCTGGGAACCTTCGGCCAACAGGGATTCCAGTGCTGCAAAACTTTTCATGGGGCAATTGAATTTCGCGGTCGAATTTTTTTCACCGCACCCGCCCGGATTGCGGACGGCTGAAGTTGATATTTTGGGCTGGTATCGTAAGTCGATATCGTGGACACAAAAGAACAACCAAACTTGGTTTTATAACCGAATTCGCCCGGGGGAGCAAGGAAGAGCCGCATCGGTAACAGCAAAGGAACCGCGGATGGACCCTGGGACGGGCCCTTCGACAGGCTCAGGACAAGCTCAGAACAAGGCGCGGATGGACGCGGATTAAAGCAGGGATTGGCCACTGATGAACCCTTCGACAGGCTCAGGAAACAGCGTTGATAAACACTGATTTGAACTGCGAACTGCTCACGCAAAGGCGCAAAAACGCAAAGAACTGCGAACTGCAACAGCAACCGCAGCCTGGTGTTGCATCAGTTTGAAAATTTTCATGTCATTCTGAACGCAGTGAAGAATCTTGAAAGCACCATGACTATCAGTATTCCAAAGTAGATGCTTCGCTCCACTCAGCATGACATCTCATTTTATTTTGAAAAATTCAGGAATTTTCAAACTGAAGCACTACCCGCAGCCTCACCCCCTTGCCCCATATGCACTAACTTAACGGATGTGCCGAATCGAGGGATGGGGTTGGGTGGTTGTTATCCAGGGAGGATGACGATGAAAAAAAATGGATTTATCAGTGGGTATGAGGACGACTGGGACGTCTTGCGGTCGTTTTTGCCTGTGGAAAGGTAAGAAAAGGCGAAGGAATTAGGTGCTCTGAAGCGTTGCCGGAAATTTGATGGCGCGGATGTTTTGCTGCGAACGGTGTAATTTCATTTTGAGGCCAGCGGGCGCTACCGGGTGCATTCCGGCTGCGAATCCGTGGCCAACATGACCGCCGCGCCCTGGTTCGTGCTTCCCCCGCTGCAAGCCCATTATTACCGCCAGAACAACGCCGCCTACCGCAGCCTCCCCCCCAGGAAACCCCGCTGCGGAACGGGCCTTGCGGATTCAGGCCTCGCAGGTTCGAATTTCGCGGATTCCGCCTGACGCCTCCAGATCGTCTATCCCGATTCCTCCAGCAACCTGATCGTTCCCACCGATTTCGGCGGAGAACGGGGAAAAATCGTCATGGAGGCCCAGCACCGGGACCCCGGCGCCCGGCTCTTCCGGCATCTGGATGGCCGCCTGATCGCCACCACCAACGCATTTCACGAAGTGGGCGTCTCCTTGCGCCCCGGCCGGCACATCCTCTCCCTCGCAGGCCAAAAGGGGGACCGCAGATCACGCCGGTTTCAGGTGCTTGACACAGGGCAAGGCTCCCCCCGCGGCAGTGTTAAAGGCGGTGGTGTCAAAGGCAGAGGTGCGGAGGGA
>CAZOXD010000038.1:0-4956 GCA_964583525.1 uncultured Pseudomonadota bacterium | reverse complement strand
GCGGAGGGAGGAGGCGCCCCCTGGCCCCATAATACCGTTCCGGCTTATGTGACTAGGTCACTCGCCTTCATGGTCCGGTCTGTTTTAGAAAGGTGATACGCAAGAATGGGGGAATTTCTTTTTTACAGGATGAATTGAATCCACGATGCCGGGACCCGGCTGGGGCTGGCGGGTGGCTGGCGCATCAGAGGAGGGGAAATCATTATCAGCAACGCGGGTGGTAATAACACCACCCCGTAAACCCCGGAAATCTCCACTCATTCTGAGGGGGAGGTGCCCGGAACTGCTACAGGGGAAGATACCATGACAGGATATCGACAGTTCATTCTATTACTGGCCGCGGGTGCGATGTTCGCAATTTTGCCATCTCAGATGGCGTTGGCCACCAATGGCTATTTCTCGCATGGCTACGGCACCAAGGCCAAGGGGATCGGCGGGGCGGGAGTCGCCTTTCCACAGGATTCGCTGGCCTCGGCCACCAACCCCGCGGGAATGGTGCAGGTGGGCGACCGGCTGGACGCCGGGGGCGCCTACTTCGCGCCCAACCGCGAGTACGAAACCACCAATGGATTTGTGGCGACGCCCTCCCAGGAGAGCGGGTCGAAATCCTTCCTGATCCCGCATTTTGGCTACAACATGCGGTTGGACCCGGATTCCAGCGTGGGCGTCGCTGTGTACGGCAACGGGGGAATGAACACAGATTATGCCGATCCTGTCTTCGGCAGCGGCGAGGCCGGAGTGAACTTTGAGCAATTGTTCGTCAACGTCAGCTATGCGATGAATTTGGATTCCCTCGCCTTGGGCGTGAGCGGCATTCTGGCCTACCAGACCTTCGAGGCGAAAGGGATCGAAAACTTTGCCGGGTTCTCCGCCGATTCCACCAAGTTGACGGACAACGGCGAGGACACCTCCACCGGCTTCGGCCTCCGGCTGGGCGTCTCCATGGAAGTCGCGGAGGGCATTACGGTGGGTGCGGCCTATCAGCCCGTGATGGATATGAGCCCCTTCGACAGCTATGCCGGCCTGTTCGCCGAGCAGGGCGACTTCGATATCCCATCCAATTATGCGGTGGGCGCCGCCTGGAAAAGCGGTCAATTGGCGGTGGCCTTCGATTACATGGTGATCAACTATACCGATGTGGCTTCGGTCTCCAATTCTGTCAATTCAATCTTGACAGGGTCGTTATTGGGCGACTCGGACGGGCCCGGCTTCGGTTGGGAGGATATCACGGTCATCAAGATCGGCGCGGCCTACACCCTGAGCGACGCCTGGACGATCCGCGGAGGGATAAATCACGGGGACAATCCGATTCCGGAGGGAGAGACCCTGTTTAACATCCTGGCGCCGGGCGTGGTCGAAGATCACATCACGGCCGGGTTCACCTGGACCCTGTCGCCGGACAGCGAATTGAACTTCGCCTTCATGCACGCCTTCGAGGGCTCCACTACCGGGGACCATCCCGCGGGGCTCGGCGGGGGAACCACCACGATCACCATGGACCAGAACGAGTTCGAGTTGAGCTACGGCTTGAAACTGTAAGCAGCGGGAAAACGGGGTAGCGTCCACGGCTGAAATCGCCGTGGACGCGGAATTGGATTGCCGGGGCTTGAATTGCCCCGTTCCCAGGGTGAACACGAAGCAGGCCGTCAGGGAGAGCGCCGCAGGGACGGAGCGCCGTAGCGAACATCGTCCGGACGGCTGGGCGGCCTCACCCCTTTTCCACCCAGGCCCGGGTTTGCTCCAGGGCTTGGGAGAAGCGCTCCATCAACGTGTCGATCTGCTCGGCAGTGATGATCAGGGGCGGGCAGAAGGCCATGGTGTCCATCAGGGGCCGCACGATCAGGCCCAGTTCCTCCGCCCGCTCGGCGAGATGGAATCCCACCTTCTGGGCCGGATCGAAGGGAGTCCTGGCGGCCTTGTCGGCGACCAGTTCGATGCCTCCCAGCAGGCCCACGCCCCGCACCTCGCCCACCAGGGGATGATCGGCGAAGCTCTGCAGGTGTTGCTGGAAGTGGGGCGCGATCTCCGCCACGTGGTCCAGGATGTTGCGTTCGTCCATCAACTCCATGTTGCGCAGGGCCACGGCGGCGCAGGTGGGGTTGCCGGACTGGGTGAAGCCATGGCCGAAGGTGCCGATCTTGCGGCTTTCCTCCACCAGGCCCTGGTAGACCGGCTCGGAGATCATCACCGCGGAGATGGGCAGGTAGGCGCTGGAAAGCTGCTTGGAGCAGACCAGGATGTCGGGGTGAATGTTGTAGGTCTGGGAACCCCAGTAGGGTCCCGTGCGCCCGAAGCCGCAGATCACCTCGTCGGCCACCAGCAACACGTCGTGCTTCTTCAGCACCGCCTGCACCTTCTCGAAGTAGGTGGCCGGCGGCGGAATCACCCCGCCCGCACCCATCACCGGCTCGGCGAAGAAGGCGGCCACGGTGTCCGGGCCCTCGGCGGCGATCATCTTGTCCAGGTTGTCCGCCAGGCGGGTGGCGAAGTCCTCCTCGCTCTCGCCCGGCTCCGCGAAGCGGTAGTGGTGCGGGCAGTCGGTGTGGAGTATCCGTGCGATGGGCAGATCGAAATCCCGGTGGTTGGTGGGAATCCCGGTGAGGCTGGCGCTGGCCACCGTGACGCCGTGATACCCCTTGAAGCGGGAGATGATCTTCTTCTTCTCCGTGCGTCCCAGGGCGTTGTTATAGTACCAGATCATCTTGACCACGGTGTCGTTGGCCTCCGAACCCGAGGAGGTAAAGAACACCTTGGACATGGGCACGGGCGCCACCTGCTTGAGCTTTTCCGCCAACTCGATAGACGGCCCGTGGCCCTTGGAGGCGAAGACGTGGTAGTAGGGCAGCTTGCGCATTTGCTCCGTGGCCGCCTTGACCAGTTCCTCCTCCCCGAATCCCAGGGAAGTGCACCACAATCCCGCCAGACCCTCGATGTACTCATTGCCGTTCTCGTCGTAGACGTAGATGCCCTTCCCATGGGTCAGCACCAGCGGCCCCGTCTCCTCGTGCCGGGCCAGGTTGGTGTAGGGATGCAGGTGATGGGCGATGTCCTTGCGTTGGGAGGGGGAGAGCGTGTCGGTCATGGGGTGCCTTGCAAATGAGGGAAACTGGGAATGAGGAAAGCCGGTGCCCGGTTCGGTTGGATCGGCGATGTGGTGAATCTCAACCTATCGGCAGGGCCTTCCCTCCGTCAATGGGGGGAGGGCTGGGGAGTGCATCTGTTTGAAAATTTTATTGTCATTGCTGAGCAACGCGAAGAATTTTGCGGGTGCCATGACTTTGGTAACACTAGGTAGATGCTTCGCGTACTCAGCATGACAAGCGGTTTGTATTTCATTTAATCGAAAAAATTCAAAGCGATGCACTACCCCCCCCTGCCTCTCCCCCCTCCAGTTCAAAGCGCCCCGGCCACATGCCGGGCCACCTGCGCATGGGTGGCGAACCACACCCCGTGGAAGGAGCGCATGTAGCGGATCAGTTCCTCCAGCATGGAAATGCGGGAGCGGTGGCCGATCACCTGGGGATGCATGGTGAGCAGGAAGGTGCCCCCCTCGGCCCGCGCGCCGTCGAACTCGCCTTTCCAGATTTCCAGCACGGCCGACGGCGGGGTGTGGGGCCGCAGCCCGGAAAAGCGGTCCATGCCGAAGTAGGGATAGTCGTCGCGGATCCATTCCACCGGCAGTTCCACCACCCCGGTGGGTTGGCCGTCCTCCAGCAGTTCGTAGGGCTCGTCGTCGGCCATCAGGGAGGAGTCGTAAAGCAGCCCCATCTCGCGGATGATGGACAGGGTGGCCGGGGAGAAGTCCCAGGACGGTGTGCGGATGCCCACCGGGGCCACGCCGGTGATTTCCGTCAGCGCTTCCGCCGAGCGTAGCGTCAGGTCCCGTTCCACCTCGGGCGGGAGGTTGGAGTTGCGCTCGTGAATCCAGCCGTGGATGCCGATCTCGTGGCCGCCGGCCACCACCCGCCGCTGCTCGCCGGGGTGCAGCTTGGCGATCACCGCCGGAACGAAGAACGTCGCCGGGATGGCATGGCGCTCCAGCAGCGCCAGAATGCGCGGCACCGCCGCGCGGCCCCCGTAGTGGCCCATGGCCAGGCCCGCCGGGGAATCGCCTCCGTCCCGCAGCACCCACGACTCATGGTCGGAATCAAACGAGAGCGCCACGGCGGTGCGCGCCACCGTGTTGTTCGCCACCGTGGGCCAGCGCTCGGGCTTGAGGGTGCGCCCCGCGCCCACCTTGTTCACGATGGCCCGCCAGCGCTCCTCCTCCCAGGCCCAGGAGGGATCGGGATTCTTGGGAGTGGTGGGTTTGTGCTCGGTGTTTTTCTCGGTGGATTTCATGGGATCGCTCCTGAAAGTTGGCCGGGATGGGCGACCTTACCATTGCACCGAAGCGATTTCACGGAGTTTGGAATTGCATATTCCCGTGCGGCCGCCAGGAAAGGCGGGAGGCTGACTGGTTGAAAGAATTCCTTGATTTCAGTACCCTGCACGGGCGGGTGAAAAGGGGGTGATTTTCCGCAAATCACAAGAAACCAGCGAGGAGTCGATGATGAAACGAGTTGCGATATTGGCAATGCTGTCGATCTGCGCCCCCTTCCTGGCATTCTCCCAGACCACCCCCTCCGATGACGAGGTGCGCAAGGTCGTGCAATTCTACTACAATGGGAAAACCGGGGTGTACCTGGTCGATATCAAGCTGTGCGAGGGGGTACACAAGGAAGGGGAGCAAAAGAACAATTGCAAGGACGAGATCACTTCCGGAGAGATTTTCACTGGAGACGATGCGGTGGTCTGGATGCACTTCTTCGCCCCGGATGGCGCCAAGGAGACCGTGCTGGTGCAATACAACCGCAACGGGATCACCCGCCGCACCAGTTCCCACAATGTGCGCGGGGCGATCCGCTACCGGGTCTGGGTGCCTTTCAAGGTGGACAAGGCCGGCAACTGGGACGT
>CAZOXD010000037.1:23187-29929 GCA_964583525.1 uncultured Pseudomonadota bacterium | reverse complement strand
ATCCTCAAACTTTCCATATCCTCAAACCCACCCTATTTATCAACCTGCCAGGGCCGTAATGATCGAACTGAGCGCATTGAGTAAAACCGTCACCATGGGCGGCGAACCTCTGACCATTCTCCACCCGCTCGACTTGAGTATTCCAGTCGGCCAGTTCCTGGCGGTGATGGGGCCGTCCGGGAGCGGGAAATCCACCCTGCTGGGGCTGATGGCTGGACTGGACGCGCCTTCGGGAGGCGATGTGCGCATCAATGGCGAGTCGCTCACGGCGATGAACGAGGACCGCCTGGCCCGGTTCCGGGGGGAAAACATCGGGTTTGTCTTCCAGTCCTTTCAATTGATTACCACCCTCACCGCCCGGGAAAACGTTCAGGTGCCTATGGAGATCATGCGCAAGGCGGGGCCTGCGAAACGGGCGGATGAATTGCTGGAGCAGGTGGGATTGTCTTCCAGGGCACGGCATTATCCCGCCCAGTTGTCCGGGGGCGAGCAGCAACGGGTGGCCATCGCCCGGGCCTTCGCCTGCCGGCCCCCGGTATTGCTGGCCGACGAGCCCACGGGAAACCTGGACAGTGTGACCGGAGCCCAGATCATCGGGTTGTTGCAGCGCATGCACCGCGACGAGAACGCGACCCTGGTGTTGGTCACCCACGATCCGGAAATCGCCTCCGCTTCCCAGCGCATCGTGCAGTTGCAGGACGGGCGAATCAGCTCGGATTCCGCTCAGCCGGAATCAGAACCACCGGAATCAGAACCGCCGCAATCCACTCAGCCGGAATCAGAACCGCCGGATTCCGTACCGGAAGACGAAAGAAAGAAGGTGGCGGGATGAACGGCTTCACTCCCCTGATGCTGCTGCGCGAAATCCGGGCCTCCTGGCGCCGCCTGCTGCTGCTGGTATTGTGCGTGGCGGCTGGAGTGGGAGGAATGGTGGCGGTGAAGGCCTTCTCCCAAAATCTGAGCCAAGCCGTGCGGGGCGAGGCACGCACCCTGATGGCCGGCGATCTGGTAATGCGCAGCCGCCGTCCCCCCAGTCCCGCCGAGGAGCAGGCCCTGGCCTCCCTCCGGAGCCGGGGGGCGGAGGTGGTGCGCTCCTTCCAGTTCGTCACCATGGCCCGCTCCGGAGAACGCCGGGGCAGCGGCGCCACTCTACCGGGCGTGCAACTGGTGAGTGCGCGGGCGGTGGGGAGCGGCTATCCCTTCTATGGACAGGTGGAAACCGCTTCGGGGAAACCCTTCCGCTCCCTGCTCGATGACGGCACCGTCCTCGTCCACGAAAGCCTGCTGTTGAAAATGGGCCTGCGGGTGGGGGATTCCCTGCGCATCGGCAGGCGCGAATTCCGGATCGCGGACGTGCTGACGCGGGAGCCGGACAGCCCGGTGCAGGTGTTCAACCTGGGGCCCCGGGTGCTGATGACCGAGACCGCGGGACAGGCCACCGGATTGATCACCGCCGTGAGCCGCATCCGCTACACGGCCCTGGTGCGGCTTCCTCCCGGCATGGACCCCGCGGAGGTGGCCGAGGGGTTGCGGAAAAAGCTGCCGGACAGCTTTGCCTCCTTCGATACCTTCGACCGCGCCCAACCCCAGGTGACCCGCTTCCTGAGCCGGCTGACCGCCTTCCTCAATCTGGTGGGACTGGCCGTGCTGCTGCTGGGGGGAATCGGCGTTGCCGGTGCGGTGCGGGTGTTCGTGGCGCAAAAGCTGGACACCCTGGCCATCCTGAAATGCCTGGGGGCTACGCCCGGCCGGCTGCTGGGAATCTATCTGATGCTGGCCCTCCTGCTGGGAATTGGCGGGAGCCTGCTGGGGGTGGCCCTGGGGTATACGGCGCACCTGGCGCTTCCCTGGCTGTTGGCCGACCTGCTGCCTGTGGACCTGAAACCCGCCTGGCCCTGGCGCGCCGCGGGAGAAGGGATGTTGCTGGGCAGTCTGACCACCCTCTGGTTTGCACTGCCGCCCCTGCTGTCCATGCGGAAGGTGCGCCCGGCACGGGTCTTCCGCCGGCATGTGGAGGCGCCTCCCGCCGGGGCCAGGCGGTTCCTCGGGCCGCTGGTGTCCGGAGGCGCCCTGCTGGCCGGGGCGGCCCTGTTGGTGGTCTGGCAGGCGGGGTTCACCCGGGAAGGAGGAATCTTCCTGCTGGCGCTGTCGGGTTCGGTGGCCGCGCTCCACCTCGCCGCCGTGGGATTGCTGGGACTGTTGCGGTGGCTCCCCAAACCGAGGACCTTCGAGCTGAAGCAGGGGCTTTCCAGCCTCTACCGGCCCGGGAACCAGAGCGGCACCGTGGTGATGTCCCTCGGACTGGGTGTGCTGGTGTTGCTGGCGGTGTTCCTCATTCAGCGGGACCTGGTGCGGCAAATCACCACCAACGCGCCCCAATCCCAGCCCAACTTGTTCTTCATCGACATTCAGCCCCAGCAAAAGGAGGAAATGCTGGCCCTGATGGGCGGGTACGGGTTCGCCGATCCCGTCATGATTCCCATCGTGCGGGGGCGGGTCGCGGGCATCAGCGGCAGGCCCATCCGCCCGGGCGATATCCGGGACGGCCATCGGCGCCGTCATGCCACCTCCGAGTTCGCCATGACCTATCGCGCCGCGCCGGTGGAGGGAGAGCGGGTGATCGCCGGAACCTTTGCCGGAACAGTTGGCGGGGACGGAAACCGGCCCTCCCCGGAAAAGGGCAGCGAATCGGAAAAAGCCAGGGAACCCAGGGTTTCCGTGGCCGATTGGTTCGCCCAGGATGCAGGAGTGCGGGTGGGGGAAACCCTCACCTTCGATATCCAGGGCATTCCCATCACCGCGCGGGTCACCAGCATCCGCAAGATCGACTGGGCCAACCGCCGCGCCAATTTCTCCTTCGTGTTTCTTCCCGGCGCTCTGGAGGACGCGCCGCACGTGTTTGCGACCGCCGTGCGGGTGGACGATGGCAAGGAACGGGCGGCATTGCAACGGGATGTGGTGACCCGGCTTCCCAACGTGACGGCGTTGGACGTGGAGATGGTCTACGTGATCGTGCAGAACTTCATGGACCGCATCGCCACCGTGGTTCGCTTCATGGCCGCCTTCTGCATCGCCGTGGGGCTGGTGATCCTGCTGGGGGCCATTGCCACCACCAAGTTCCAGCGCATCCGCGAAGCGGTGCTGCTGAAAATCCTGGGCGCCACCCGCGGGAAGGTGGCCCGGGTGCTGGCGCTGGAATACCTCCTGTTGGGCGCGCTGGCCGGCGCGGTGGGGGCGGGCGCGGCGGGAGGGCTTTCCTGGGGACTGGTGACGCAGGTCTTCGGGGGCGTCTGGGACCTGTCCCTGCCCCCCTATCTGGTGGCCTGGATCGGGACGGCGCTGTTGATCGCCTTCACCGGCATGGCCGGGAGCCTGGACATCCTCGTCAGAAAGCCGCTGGATGTACTGCGGGAGGAGTGAGCCGGCAAGGTGTAAATCGGGAGGGTGTGAACCGGCAGTGTTTGCGCCGGCGGTGATTGAACCGGCGGTGGGAATATCCTGTAATATCCCATCCAGCCAGACCCGGATACAGCAGGGAACCCTGCCCGGGAATTACTGGGCCTTGCGGGTGAAGAAAAAAACCATCCCCCCGATAAAAACGAAAACGATAGCGAGTACGATTGCGAATATGGTGAACGATGTAGCCATGTCGTGATCCTGTCAGTGCTATGGAAAAAGTGCCGTTGCTTCCGGACCGAACGGGGGAAGATTATCAGGAAAGGGAAGTGGGTGCAATTGGGAGGAGGTACGGGTAGTGAGTCAGTTGGAAAATTGAAATGTCATTGCCGAGCGCAGCGAAAAATCTTGTGAGTGCGATGATTTCTGCAAAACCAGGAAGATGCTTCGCTACGCTCAGCGTGACAACTGTTTTAATATTGCAAGCATCCAGGAAAATTCGATCGTAGACACTACCGGTTTTCCTGTATCGCGCCCGTTTCAACCCTCCCCCTCCCTTCTTTCACACGCCGGAGTAGGGGGAGCGGATCAATTCGACCAGGTCGATGCGCCACCGCCCCTCCTCGAAGAGCAGCGCCAGGGTCTGCTGCTTGGAGAAGCGGTTTTCCGGATTGAACTTGTGCCGGTAGGGCATCCGCACGGAGATATAGACCATCGTTCGGAACCGATAGGACGCCTTCAGGTACTTGGGATTCAAATTCCCGTAGGGCACCCAGCTCAACTCCACCATCCGCTGAGCGAATTTCTCCTGGGAGATGCGGGCCTTGCTGGCGCTCATCCCTTCCGCGTAGAGTTCGAAGTACACCTCCTCCTGCCAGAGGACGATCATCCGCTTGAAGGCCTCCAGGGCCTTGGCCTCGATCAGACGCTGCTCGAAGAAATTGGGCTCGGCCCGGGCGGATGGCACGAACATCCCGGCAGAGAAGAGCACAGAGAAGAGCACAGAGAAGAGCACAGAGAAGAGTAGAGTTCCCGCAATCGGCATCGGGGCCTGCCACCGGGCCGGGAACGCATGCATCCCAAACACTCGCGCTTTCGGGGAAATTTTCGCAGGGAGCTGAGGGAGTTTACTGTGCTTGCCGCATCCATGCGGCGGGTCGTTAAGTCCATTCATGGTTTCGTTCATCTACACACTCCTTCCCAGGGCGCCGGGTTGAGTCGGGCGCGGTATACGCGGATTCGGCGGATTGAATTCCAGCCACATCGCTTCCAGGGCCAGGGCCTTGTTGTTGTTCATGAGGATCGCATCCCGGGCCGCCAACACCCGCCGATAGCACCGATCCGCCCAGAATGGCGGGTGGCGGCCCGTCCATGCCTGCAACTCGGGAATGCGGTCCAGGTTGATCAGGCTGGCCTCGCTTGCCCCGGCGGCGAGGAGGGCCGCATCCCGGAACCAGCATTCCAGCCATTCCAGCACGAACCGCCAATCGTCCGAGCTGCTCCAGCGGGCGATTTCCCCGGAGAGCTGATGATAAATTGGACGGCCCCCGCTTTCCAGGAAATGCACCATCCGCTCCCGGATTCCCAGCCAATTCGCGGCTTTTTGGGATAACTCCGGGCGCAACCTGCCCTGTGCGAAGCGTACCATGAAATCGAGCGCTTCCCCATGCAGGGCATCACTGCCGGTGGGAGCCGCCAGCAACTCCCTCAGGTCGGCTTCCCGCAAGGGCTGAAAGCGCACGGGAACGCAACGGCTGACGATGGTCTCGAGCAGCCGGGCGGGATTCTCGGCGCAGAGCACGATCAGGGTGTCGTAAGGGGGTTCCTCCAGGGTTTTCAGGAAGGCGTTGGCGGCCTCCAGGTTCATCCGCTCCGCCTGGGAGATCACGATGACGCGTTTGCGGGCCAGCATGGGAATCAGCGCCAGCCGGTCCGTGATGCCCCGCACCTGGTCCACTTTGATGAATTGCCCCTGGGGAAGCACGGTTTCCACGTCAGGGTGGGCGTCCTCGGTGATTTTCCGGCAGGAGGGGCATTCGCCCCCCGGGTCTCCGTCTTCCCGCTCGCAGTTGAGCGCCCGGGCCAGAGCCAGGGCAGTGGTGCGCTTGCCCACATGATGAGGGCCAATGAACAGGAAGGCCGAAGGAATGCGGCCGCGCTCCATCACTCCGGCCAGGAATGCGATGGCCTTCCCCTGGCCCCGGATGGAGGCGAAGGCGCCGGGAGCGCCGGAAGTGCCCTCGTGGCTGACCCTCTCAGCGGACATGATAACGCCCCTCCACTATTCCCTGGATTTTCGCCTGAAGTTCCTCAGGCGATCCCTGCCCCTCGATCCGTTCGATGCGGCCCGGTTCGCTCCTGTGAAGGGCGGCGTAACCTTCCCGCACCCGTTGGTGAAAATCCAGGGCCGCGGCGTCCATGCGGCTTTCGCCTTCCGTGCCCGTGCCGGATTGATTGCGTTCCGCGATCCGCCCCCGGGCCTCCCTCACGTCCAGGTCGATCCAGACCGTCAGGTCGGGGGAAGCGGAGAGGATTTCCCTGGCGATGAAATCCTCCAGCGGACTCAAATCCAATCCCCGCCCATGGTGCTGATAGGCCACGGTGGCGTCGTGAAAGCGGTCGCAGATCACCACCTCCCCCCGGGCCAGCCCCGGGCGGATCACCTGTTCCAGGTGTTGCAGGCGGTCCGCCAGATAAAGCAGCAATTCGGTGGCGGGCGTCATGGCCTTGTTGTCCGGATTGAGCAGCACCGACCGGATCTTGTCCCCGATGGGCGTTCCTCCGGGCTCCCGGGTCATCAGCACGGGCAGCCCCACTTCCCGCAGATGGTTGGCCAGACGGGCCGCCTGGGTGGTCTTGCCGCACCCGTCCACCCCCTCGAAGGTAATGAAGCGGCCACGCAGTTCTTGTTTTTCCGGCTTTGCTTTTTCCTGCTTAGCTTTTTCCGGCATTACTTTTTCCGGCATCGCGGGCAAATCGGCCATCCGTTCCGCTGGGTTTTTAATTGTAGTCATGGGAGATTGAAGCGGAACCGCGCCCGGTCCCCCACCTTGAGGCCCAGGGCCTTGGCCCGCCCCGCGGCGATTTCCAGCACGATGTTGGCCGGAGCGTCCGGCTGATAGGTGGGCAGGGATTGGGGCGGAGTGCCTTTTGGGGGCGGTGGCACATTGTGTTCGATGTACACCACGCGCCGATTGTCCAGCCAGATCAGGTCGATGGGAATGAACATCCCCTTCATCCAGAAGCTGTGCCTCCGCTTGGCGTCATAGAGGAAGAGCATCCCCTCGGAGGGTCCCAGATGTTTTCTTCCGCCCAGCCCCTTGGCCTGCGCCGATGGCGTATCCGC
>CAZOXD010000037.1:10476-23087 GCA_964583525.1 uncultured Pseudomonadota bacterium | reverse complement strand
TGGGCCGCAAAAACGGGATGGGAGCCCGGGAACATCCCCATGGCCACAGCCAGTGTTACGGCCAGGGTCATTGCAAAGATAAGCGCAGATACCGGCACAGATATCAGCGCCGGGGCTGGCGGCGCACGCCAAGCCCATCTCTGGGGCCGGGACGGGCTTCCCGCACCCACTGGTCCGCCGGAGGGAGAGAGAACACGATTGCCACGGCAAATGAGCCGAATGAGGCAAAACGGACCGCCCCGCTCGGAATGCGGCGCGGGTGAATTGCCGGCGCTGGGGACCTTCCTTGGTTTCATGGCCCTGGCCTCATGGCGGGCTCCTTCTGAATTTATTTCCACCCCGTTCCCCTGCTTTAAATTCTTTCGCTGTGGAAATTTCCCACCGGCTGTCAGGCGCTTTTATCCAGCCGGGCCAACTTCGTCAGGCGTTTTTTCACCATCTGCCGCTTGAGGGGGGGCAGGTGGTCGATGAACAACTTTCCGTCCAAGTGGTCGATTTCGTGCTGAAGGCAGACCGCTGCCAATTCCTCCAGGATTTCCTCCCTGTGGCCGCCATCCAGGGTCTGGTAGGCCACCTTGATTTTTCCTGCGCGCTTCACTTCGGCTGTGAACTCGGCCACGCTGAGGCAACCCTCCTCGGTGACGATTTCCCCCCATGCCTCCAGCAGGCGCGGGTTGACGTACACCCTCGGCTCCGCCGGGCGTTCCGGGCGGGGCAGTTCCGCGAACTCCTCGTCGTCGTTGCGCAAGTCCGTCACGATCAGGCGCAGGGTTTCCCCCACCTGATTGGCGGCCAGCCCGATGCCTCCCTCCACATACATGGTCTCGAGCATATTGTCCGCCAGCGATTTCAATCCGTCATCGAATACGGTCACTTCACGGGCTTTTTGCTTTAGAACGGGATCGGGAAAACGGTGCACCCGGAGGACGGTCATGGCTCGGATTTGGGGAGAGGGTGGGAGGATTCGTCTGAAAAGAATTCGTAGGGAAGATGACTTGACCGCAGAATGAATTCGGAGTTTATTCTATCCCGGCTTTTTGGATGAAATCAAAGAAAAATCCCCTGGCGGCGGGCTCGGGACGGACTTCCATTTCCAGCACCCATACCCGGTGCGGGGCCGCCAGGCGCCCTTTCAGCTTCACGGCGTCTTTTTCCGTAGTGAGGAGCGCCGGCGCCTCTCCCCCTTCCGGGCTGGCGGATGTTTTGGGGGCGGATGTATCGGTGGTGAATGTTGCGGTGATGAACGCTTCCAGGCGCTCCAGACCCCCGCCATCGTAGCGGAAATGGTCCGGGAAGAATTCCCGCCGCACCACCCGGGCGCCCAGGGCTTCCACCGCTTTCACGAATCCTTCCGGTCGCGCGATCGAGCAGAACAGGCTCACCTCCCGTCCGCGGAGTGCTTGGGGGGCCCTGTGCGCTTCCGGCGCCCGGTCCACTTTCGCATCACCGGGCGCCCCCCCATCCAGGCGAGAAAGCCGCGCGGGAAGGTATTCGCACAGGTAGAGGGGAATGGTCTCCCCCAGGGTTTTCCGCAAGCGATCCCGCAGGGCTTCCCCGTCCCCCAGGTTGGCCTTGGTGATGAGGATGGCGTCCGCGCGCAGTGCAGCCCGGGTGGGTTCACGCAGGGGGCCCAGGGGAAGCGTCAGTCCGTTCCCCAGCCCCCGTTCCGCGTCGATCAGCAGCAGGTTCAAATCGCGGTGCAGAGCCAGATGCTGAAACCCGTCGTCGAGGAGAATCAGGTCCGGGGAATCCCACAGGGCGGCCAGCCGGGCCCCCTCGCTGCGCCGGCGGGCCGTGTAAAAGGGCGTGCCGGGATTGCGGCCGGCCAGCATGGCGGTCTCATCCCCCAGACTCATGGGGTCGGGCGGAAATCCCTCGTCAGCCCGGATGCGGGAAATGGCCGCGCCGGTGTTCCCTCCGTACCCCCTGGACAGGCAAACGGCTTCCCTGCCGGCGCGTTGGGTTTCCCGGAGCAGGTATTCGACCAGGGGGGTTTTGCCGCTGCCCCCCACCGTGAGATTGCCCACAGAGATCACCGGGCAGTCTGCCTTGAAGGGCCGCAGGAGGCTCATGTCGTAGAGCAGTTGCCGCAGCCACACCAGCAGCCGGTACACAACGGCCAGGGGCGCCCACAACGGCCAACTCCACGGGGGTGGCGGGAAGCGCCTCATCGTGTCCGCTCTCCCGGTTCGATGACGGCCGATCCAATGGCGGCCGTGGTGCGCTCCCCGGTGCCTTTTCCGGTAGGAATTTTTATCCCGAACCGGCTGATGAGCACCGTGATGGACTTGTCCACAGCCGGCATCTGGCGGATATCGTCCCGATTGTAGAAGAACAATAGATCGTCCCGTCCATCCCCGTTCAGGTCATGCACTCCCACCCGCCTGGGATGGATGGGTATATGGTCCTGCCATTCCTCGTCGGTATCGTCCTCCCAGACGCCCCCTTTCCGTCCCCAATGAATGCCCAGGGTTTCGGCGTCCACCGACAGCAGCAGGTCCGGCAGGCCGTCTCCGTTCAAATCCCCGAAGGTTGTGATAGGCCGATGGTCGAAATGCCCGAGGCTGAAGGTCACGTCGTAGGTCTCCAGGGTAAATGGCTGGCTGGGATAGCGGCCGCCGGGATCCATCAGGTAAAAGGCCGCCTCCGCGCTGACCTTCCGGGTGATAAGGGCCTTGATGAAGTTCCAGAACCCCATTTCCACGTTCACTATCACCAGGTCCTTCCGGTCATCCTGGTTGATGTCCAGCAGGAAGGGCAACACCATTCCCTTGGAAAGATAGACCTGATCCGGTTTTTTGGAAAATGAAATGGGGGCCCCGGAGGACCCCTTTCCCCCATAGTGTAACAATATACTGGTGCGGCTGTTGATCCGGGAGTCGGTGGCGGTGCTTTGCGAGAAAACCAGATCGACCCGCCCATCGGCGTTCAAATCCTCGCCCTTGATCAGGTACAGCGGGGGATCCCAGGGTTCCTGGGGATCGAAGGGCCGGGGTGGCTGCAAGTCCACCTCCACGGCGGGGGTCACCGCTCCATCCAGTGAACGGTCAGCGAGCAGGAATACCCGCACCAAGCCGTTGAGATAGACGGTGATGTCCTCCCATCCGTTCCCGTCCACATCGGAAAACACGATTTCCGGAAAGTCGTAACTGAACACCCTGCGGCGGAAGATATGCCGAATGCGGGAGCGCCCCTGCAATTTCAACCGGGCATGCCGCACCAACCCGTTTTCGCCCTCCCGGATAACGGTCAACGCATCGAACCCGGGGACGATAAGCTCGCTCCGGCCGTCCCGGTTCAGATCGCGAATCCACTCCACGTCCGGGTGCAAAGGGCCGGCCGAATCCCGGAAGATGCTCCCCATGGGCAGCCCGATGGCGCGCCTGGAATCGAAGCGGCCGGACACCCAGGGCCAGATCACCAGCCGTTCCGTGGTGAGCATCGCCAGTCCCGGCCCGTTTGCGAACCGGCCCACCCCGGCCAGCCGAATCCGGCGGGGCAGCCGGGCCTCCGCGGATTCCAGGGCCTGGAATCCGGACGCCGTTTGCCGGAAGACCCGGAGATAGTAGGGAGGCTGGCGGCTTTTCCCCGGGTCCGCCTCCAGCAGCACCAGTTCCATCCGCCCATCCCCGTCCAGATCGAAGGGATACAAGGCCGCGAATTCGTATTGCAGCGGTATCCTATGGCGTTGGAAACCCACCCCGGCCTCCCTCTTTCCCGGCAGGGGGGTCTCCTCCTGAGCGTCCAGGGCGGGGGCATTCACCGCCATCAATGCGCTCCACGACAGAATCATCCAGGCCCCAATCCGGATCGGCGGCCGCGCGGCGAATCCTTTCCTTTTCCGGGCTCGGTAGGGCCGGGTTGATCGACCCTCACTTTTATCAATTCCGGGAATAGGGGGGATCTTCACTGTGTCACCCCTTGGACGACCATCCAGATATCAAATGTGTCGAGATGACGCGAAATGCCGGCCGTTGCAGTTATCCCTCCCTGCACCGTAGTTGGAACTACCGGGGGAGGGAAGGAGCGCCCCGATAGTACAATAGAACATCGCGCGGGAGGGTGGGGTAGTTGCCGGGATTGAGGGCAAGAGCAACGTCCCCGGGGCCTACCCCACCCCAAACCCCTCCCCGCTGGGCAGGGAGGGGCTTTTGATTTCGGCGGTAAATACATTTCTACAAGAAGAGAAGTGCGATCTGAAGGCCGGATCATTGACGAATCCGGGGTGTTTCCCGTATTTTTTCTGGAAGGGCCCATGGAATGTCAGTTTGAAGGGAAGGTTGCCAAGAGCGCTGCACCGGGGACTCGACCCATCCGCACCGTTTTTTGGGGGGCGGGGCTACCCCAAGGAAAGAGGGATAGATATAATGCGGCACATGGAAGAATCACGCGGAAATCGTTTCCGCAATGTATTCCTGATCCCGAAATTATCAGGGGCCTCGCACCACCGCAAGCCGGGAGGGGAGCCGAGTGGGGTTGCTCCGGGTTCTCGCCTGGCTGCACCTCGGTGGCTCCGGCATCTGCGCCATCCCGCCGCGCTGTGCGCCCTGTTACTGGTTTTGGCGCTTTCCTCCTGCACAACGACGGGCTGGGTGGTCCTGGAGGATTCCGGGTCCCTTTCCTGGGAGGACGACGGGAGCGCGCACGGGCTTTCCCGGGCCATCTCCCAATCCATCGCTTATTACCGCGGGCTGCCTCCCGAACGACGCTTTCAATATGGGGAGCATACCTATTCTCCGGCGGAGATGATCGCTTCCCTGGAACTGTTCCGGGAGGAATTCTACGCCGCCAGCGACGATCGGGAATTTGCCGCCCGATTGAGCGAACGGTTTCACATCTTCGAATCCATTTCGCAAGAGGATCACGGAAATCTCTTCACCGGTTATTACGAGCCTGAACTGGAAGCCAGCGAGAATCCCGTGGGGGCATTGAAAACGCCTCTGTATGCGTTGCCGGCCGATATTGTCCAGGTGCGTCTGCGGCGCTTCGGCGCCAATTTGCCTCCCCTGACACTGACGGGCAGGGTGCGGGACAATGAGTTGATCCCCTACTACTCGCGGCAGGAAATTCAGGGCGGGGGAGCCCTCGGGAAAAACGAGTCTCCCATCGCCTATGTCAACGAGGTGGACCTGTTCTTCCTGCAAATTCAGGGCTCCGGCACCCTGCGATTTCGGGACGGGCGGCGGATCAAGATAGGGTACGCGGCCAGCAACGGGCATCCCTACCGCAGTATCGGCGCCCTGTTGGTGAGACGGGGGGAAATGGAACTCGAGGAGGTGACCCTGCAATCCATCCGCGCCTACCTGGCCGCCAATCCCATCCGCGCCCGGCAGGTGTTGTTCGCGAATCCGAGCTATGTGTTCTTTCAGATCCGGGAGGATGGGCCGTTGGGCAATATCCGCGTACCTCTCACGCCGGGGCGATCCCTGGCCTTGGACCGCCATATCTTCCCCAAGGGTGGGTTGGCCTATGTGACCACGATGGTCCCCGCTCCCTTCTCCCAAGGTGAATTACGCCCTCTGTCCCGCTTCATGCTGGTACAGGATACCGGGGGCGCCATCCGGGGGCATGGCCGGGGAGACCTGTTTTTCGGGGCCGGGAAGGAGGCGGAGTGGCAGGCAGGCAACCAGAAACACGGAGGCCGCCTGCTTTTGCTGGTGGCCAAAAAGGAATACCTGAATCGCCCTGTGCCCGTACCCACCGTACCCACCCGGTAGAAAACGTCCAATCATGGGCCGCGGGTGGGGCTGGGTTCCCTTGGGATTCCCCTTAATCCGTCACCGATCCAATGGAAATATTCCGCGAATCCCGGGGAGGCGATAGGGCGGGGCGAAACGATATCCTGTGAGCAACCCAACCGGGATTCTGTTCGTTCAATAACCAGCGCCGGGAATTTCCATTTTTCAGGCCCAGTGGTATTAACACCGGTAGTAAGAACAATTGGAAGGGCACAGGCCTTCCTCCGCCGCCCTCCCCGCCCATTAGTGGTGCGGCGGGAAGCACTTCAGGAATCCATGGACGTGAAGCGAACTGCAAAATCGAAGAGTGCCGCCCCCCGGGCCACCGAAGCCACCGGAACCACCGCCCGCAAGGGGCGAAAAAAAGCCCTTTCTCCGGAATCGAAATTTCTGGGCCGGATCGGGCACGAGTTGCGCAACCCGCTCAATGGCCTGCTGGGATTTCTCCGCATGGCGGCGGATAAGAACGACCCCAACCAAAAGGCCCGGGAGGAATATATCTCCCAGGCGTTGCGCTCCGGAGAATCCCTGCTGGACCTGGTGGACAATCTCCTGGAACTGGCCCGGCTGGAAAGCGGACAAGCCATCCTGGAAGAAACGGAAATGGATGTGCGGGGCATGATGGCCGATGTGGCCACATCCCTCGCCCCCCAGGCCCATGGGAAAGGCGTGGAGATCGACTTCCTGACGGACCCCGCGCTTCCGGCGGTGCTGATCGGGGACGAGGTGCGCCTGCGGCAGGTGCTCTTCAATCTGGCGGGAAACGCCGTCAAATTCACGTCCGCCGGATCGGTCATGATGCGCGCCGATGTGCTCGCTTCCACGAAAAACAGGCATACACTCCGTTTTTCCGTGCAGGACACGGGTTCCGGCATTCCCAAGGCGGAGCAATCGCGGATCTTCGAAAGCTACGTGCGTGGAGATTCCCATGAAGGCGAAAGCGGACTGGGCCTGGGTCTCGCCATCTGTGAGCAGATCGTGGAACACATGGGAGGCTCCATCCAACTGGATGAATCCTCCCCGTTGGGAAGCACCTTCAGCGTTACCGTAAAACTGCCCGCCCCCACCGGGAAAAGCCGCAAGGCGGCATCTTCGGGGAGGGCTCCGGGACCGAATCTGAAGAAGGTGCCCATTCTCCTGGTGGACCCACGGCCCTCCATCCTGGAGATTTACCGGGAAAAACTGACCCAGTTGGGCGCGGCGCCGGAAACCGCGCCCTCCCGCAAGGAGGCTTTGCAACTCCTGGAAAAAGGCTGGAAGAAGGGAAAACCGTTCAAGGTGGTGCTGGCCACGTGCAACCTGGAGCCGGACAAGCTGGCCGATTTTGCGCGAGAAATCCGCTCCCACCGGAAAGCCTATCAACCGGACCTGGTGCTGCTCTCCCCCAGCGGCAAGGAGGGAGAGAATTGGTATGCCGACTGCGGATTCAGCGCCTTGTTGACCCTTCCGGCGACACCGGAAAAAATGCAGGAAATTCTGGGCTCCCTGGTGGCCCGGCAATCAAAATCCGGCGCCCCTCTGTCCCGTCCCGACGCTTCCGGGACTCCATTCCGCAATTCCGGGGAGATATCCGGTGAAGTGCTGGTTGTGGAAGACAATGTCGTCAATCAAAAGCTGGTCGCAGCCCTGCTGGCCAAGGAGGGATACATCATTACCGTCGCCTCCAACGGCAAGGAAGCGCTGGAATTGTTCGATTCCCGGCCCTTCGATCTGGTGCTGATGGACATTCAGATGCCGGTGATGGATGGCCTGACCGCCACCCGGGAAATCCGGAAACATGCGCGGGGGGGAACCATTCCCATCATCGCCATGACGGCGGCGACGCTGCGGGGGGACCGGCAAAAATGTCTGGAAGCGGGCATGAACGACTACATCGGCAAACCCATCATGCCCGGTCGGCTCCAGGATATCCTCAAAAAATGGTCAGACGGAAACCCCCACGACAAGACCGCGGGGGCGCCTCCGCCGGAAACCGAGGCCGCCCTGGCCGCCTTGGACGAGGTGCATCTGGAATCGGTGCAATCCTTCGCGGACAGCCATCCTCCCGCTGGCTTCAGCACCTGGGTGCGTGCCTTCCTGGACGATCTGAAGCTGGCCGAGGATACCCTGACGCTGGGCAGGGAGACGGAGGATTGGCCCCTCGCCACTCAGGCGGCCCGGCAACTGATGCTGGATTGCGGCGGTTTCGGCGCCCCGCGCCTGCGCGAATTGGCGCGGGAGTTGGTCACGGAATTGGAACGGAACGGCGAAGCAGGCGCCGGGGAACGATTCGACGCCCTCGTCCCCCGCATGAAACGCGAATGCGAGGCCCTGCGCGAAGTGCTGGAGCGGCGCATCGGCAACGGCGGGTAAACCCGGGCTTCCAAATTTCCCGCCTCCATTTTCCCCCCGGCCATTCCTGACGTTCCAGAGCAACCGCATTCGCAAAATTTTTCATCGATCCATTTGACCCGGAATAGATATTTATTGGCGCGGGCGTCCCTGCCCGCGGGTGGGTGTGCCGCCTGAGAATATGCCCCCCCGGCAATGCACGGGCAGGGACGCGCACATCACTATCATGAGATTCATTACATGCGCCGGGTTGCCTGAATCTTTAAATGGGATTCCCCTGGAAGGATTTCCGCGCCGATATCTTTTTCCTTGCAAATTCGGTACAGGGAACCGGTACCCACCGGATATCCAGGAGTGGAACATGCGGTCCAATCAGCAGAAGCAACCCGGCGCTTTGGCGGAGGATTTGGCAGCGGATCCGGCAGCGGATTCAGCTGTGGTTCCGGGCAAGGGGGGAAATTCCTGGGCCACCCGGTTTCGGTTCGATCATGTCAAGGTGCTGATCGTTTGCCGCGGTCCAATCCGCCTGGAGGCGATTCAGGCTTTCGAGCGGATGGGCGCCCAGCCCTGCGGCGTCCTGCTATCGGAAAAGGACAGCGTGGTCTACCCCCGCGCCCTGTCGCCGGAACTGCGGGCCGTGGGACGCAACGAGCGCGTTCACCGCATTCCCGATTACGCCGGAAACAACGCAGGCGAAAAATCCGAGCGCATCGCCCGCATCGTTTCCCTGGCCCAGGAAAACGGATACACCCACATCTTCGCCGGATACGGGTTCATGGCGGAGGATCACGAACTGATCGGGGCCATCGAGGCCGCCGGCCTGGGATTCATCGGTCCCTCTTCGGGCGTGGTGCGCAAGGCGGGCTCCAAGGACGCCGCGAAAACCCTGGCCCGGAAAATCGGGGTGTCCGTCACACCGGGCATCGACAACATCGAGGCCCTGGCCTTACTGTCCCTGCTGGCGCGGCTTTCCCCGTCTTCCAAGGCCGGCATTTCCAACGCTGGTGGATCCGATCCCCTGGCCGATCTGGCAGCCTTGGCCCAACAGCATGGCCTGGAGAATCCAGCCCGGGACGATCCTGCCAAGGGCGATCCTGCCAGGAGCGGTGCATCCAGCCCGGAGGAAGTGGCGGAAATACTGTTGGAAGCAGCCCGCACGAGGAAAGTCGAACTGGTGACCCTGGCGGAGTTGCAGGCGGAAACCGCCGTCCGGGTCGAAGCCCTGCTGGCTGAACATCCCGGGCGCCGACTGCGCTTCAAGCACGTGGGAGGAGGAGGGGGCAAGGGACAGCGCATTGTCTCCAGCCTGGACGAGGTGCCGGCCGCCGTAAGCGAGGTGCTGGCCGAAGCCCGCGCCACCGGGCCGGGGGAAAACCGCAATTTCCTCATCGAGGCCAATATCGAGGCCACCCGCCATAACGAGATTCAACTGCTGGGCAACGGAAACTGGTGCATTGCCCTGGGTGGGCGGGACTGCTCCCTGCAAATGCACGAGCAGAAATTGCTGGAGGTCTCCATCTCCACAGAACTGCTCGAGGCGGAAGCGGAGGCCTCCCAGGCCCAGGGACGGGAGGCGCGCGCCCGGGTGCTGCGCGCCGACCTGGAGGTGCTGCGCGAGATGGAGGCGCAGGCGGAACGCTTCGGGGAGGCCGTGGGGCTGGATTCCGTATCCACCTTCGAATCCATCGTGGAGGGCGAAAGCCATTATTTCATGGAGGTCAATACCCGCATCCAGGTGGAGCACCGGGTGACGGAATTGATCTACGGCCTGCGCTTCCGCAACCCGGAGAGAGCCGGTGAATCGGACTCGGTGGAATTGGGTGCGGGGGATTTTGGGGCTGTGGAATCGGGCTCCGTGGATTCAGACGCAGGGAACATCATCGAGATCGAATCCCTGGTGGAGGCGATGCTCTGGATGGCCGTGCACGGCGGGGAACTGCCCCGTCCCGAGCGCTACCTGCGCCATGTCAGCGGCGCCGAGGTCCGCATCAATGCCACCAACGACGCCCTCAAACCCCACGCGGGAGGGGTCGTGCTGGACTGGAGCCCTCCCGGCGCAGGCGAATTGCGCGACGATCAGGGCATCGGCATCCGCAATCCGGATACGGGGGCCTTCATGCCCTATCATCTGGCGGGCGCCTACGATTCCAACGTGGCCCTGGTCGTCACCCACGGGGAGAATCGGGAGGACAACTTCCGCCGCCTGGCGGAAATCCTCCGCGTGACCGACCTGCGGGGCCACGACCTGTTGACCAACATGGGATTCCATTACGGGTTGCTGCACTGGATGCTGGGGGCGGATGCGATGGTCAAGCCCAACACCCAATTCGTGGAGGCCTATCTTGCCGGTGTGGGGGCGCTCAAGGAGGCGGGCGCCGGTCTCGACCTGGACCTGGCCTGGGATGCCCTGATGTCCCGTCAGGCCAAGCTGGGGGTTTCCGCCGCCCGGGCCCTGGAAACCAAACGCACCCTGATCTTGCGTCCCCTGCGGAGGCTGTACCGGTTTCCGCATCTTCTGGCGGGATGGCTGGCTCCCCGCGCCCGGCGGCGCTTCGAACTGGAAGAGGGAAAGGTGGTCTGGCGCCGGAACCCGCTGGAAGTGCTGGACATGCTGTACCGCTACCTGCGGCTGGAGGACCACCCGGGAGTGACTCCGGAAGAACGCATCTGGACCCACGATCAGGCCCTGCTGGATGCCGGTTTGGGTTTCTACGGGGGACTGCGGGAGCAGTTGGGAGAAAATGCGCCTTCCGGCTGGCAGGAATTGTCCGCTCTGCTGGAAGACCCGCGGGTTCCGGACGGATTCGAGCCGGAGTTCTGGGAGGATGTCCGGGCCGCCCACCGTGGCCATCAGGCCGGGTTGGAATTGTTGCAGCTTCCCTTGCTGACGGGCGAGGAGGCGGGATTTTACGGCATTCAATGCGGGGAGGATCTGGAAGTGACCCTGCCTGTGGAATTCACCGGCGAGGCAACCGCCCCGCGTTTGCGCCAGGCCCTGGAGGAAGCGCCCGCCGCCCAATCGAACCAGGTGGTGGCCTTCACCGGAGGGACGTTCTACGCGCGGCCCTCTCCTGGGGAACCCACCTATGCAATCGAGGGGCAGCACGTGGAGGCGGGGGACGTGCTGGGATTGCTGGAGGTGATGAAGATGTTCAATCCGGTGCGGGCGCCCTTCACGGGGAAGGTGGTTCAGGCGCATTCCGCCGGGGACGGGGGAATTCTGGTGAAAAAAGGGCAACTCCTCTTCGAGTTGGAGCCGGACGTGCCCATCGTCCATGAATCGCAGGAAGAACGCTTCCAGCGCCGCCAGGCCAAAACCGGGGAACTGATGGGCAGGGTATGAAGCCTTCCCCCAAGATTCGCGCCTCTCAACCAATCCGTATTCGCATGAGGAAAAAAGTGGCCACCACCGCCATCGTCGTTTTGGGGCTCCTTGCGCTGGTCTTGCTGGGTCTGCGCTGGCTGGAACCTGCCATGATCTATTATCCGATCGCCCTCGTCCTCGACACCCCGGAGGACGGGGGGATGGTCTACCGGGACGTTGAATTTTCCACCGAAGACGGGGAAACCCTGAAAGGGTGGTGGATTCCGGCGCCCGGAGAAGTGGAGGGGGGCTCAGGTGCGGTGCTGCTCTTCTTCCATGGCAATGCCGGCAACCGGGAACACCGCCTGTATAACGTGCTTGGACTTCACAAGGCCGGCATTCCGGTTTTCATCTTCGATTACCGGGGCTACGGCGGCAGTTCCGGCACGCCTTCGGAAGAGGGGTTGCTCCGGGATGGCGAGGCCGCTTATGACTGGCTGCGGAAGGAGGTGGGAGAGCGGCCCATCGTTTTTTTCGGGCGCTCCCTGGGAGGCGCTGTGGCGGCCAACGTGGCCCTGCGGCGGCCGGCGGCGGGATTGATCCTGGAATCCACCTTCACCAACATTCCGCAGATGGCGCGCCGGGTGCTCCCTATTCCCGGCATCGGTCTTCTCGTCCGCTCCCGCTTTGACGCGCTGATGGCCGTTGGCAAGTTGACGCTGCCGCTGGTGATCATTCACGGCGATGCCGACGAGTTGATCCCGTTCTCCATGGGGCGGACCTTGTTCGAGGCCTCCGGTTCCACCGACCGCGCCTTTCACGCCGTGCCGGGAGGCCGCCACAACGATACCTTCGATCAGGCCGGGGAAGCCTATTATCCCTGGATCGCTTCCTTCCTGAAGCGGTTGCAGCCTTGAGCACCTCCGGGTTCCAGCCATCCCCATTGCCGCCTCCCCTATTGCCGCCTTCCCCATTGCACAGTCCTCCCAGTTACAGCCACCATTCGGTAGTGGGTCAATTTGAATTTTCGTTGCAAATAAGGACCCTGTCATGCTGAGCGGAGCGAAGCATCTACGTGGTTTCAACCGGGAAAGTTAATGAGATAGCTCGGGCTGGTATTACAAGGAAGATTCTTCGCTGCGCTCGGCAATGACATAATCAAATTGACCCACTACCCACCGTCCCCCCCCTTTTCCTACGGGCCGGGCATTTGCTATGGTGCCACGGTGCTATGGTGC
>CAZOXD010000037.1:7207-10376 GCA_964583525.1 uncultured Pseudomonadota bacterium | reverse complement strand
GGTGCCACGGTGCTATGGTGCACGCTGGAAAACGGGGAGGTTTTATCGCAACCGGAAGGAGCGGTATGGATCGATTCAACGGACAGACGGCCATCGTCACCGGAGGGGCGCGGGGCATCGGCCTGGGAATCGCCCAACGGCTGGGCGCGGAAGGGGCCTCGCTGGTCCTGTTGGACATCGATGCGGCGTTGCTGAACGAGGCGGAAAAAACCCTTGCCGCCGCAGGCGTGACCACGTTGGGGATTCCCTGCGACGTGACGGACCCCACAGCGGTGGAAAAAGCCGTGACGGGCGCCGTGGAGCGCTTCGGGCGGGTGGACGTGCTGATCACCGCCGCGGGCATTACGGGGCAGACCAACCTCCAGACCCACCTGGTGGACCCGGCGGATTTCGACGCAGTGATGAACCTCAACGTGCGGGCCATGTTCCTCTGCATGCGGGCCGTGCTGCCCCACATGCTGAAAGCGGACTACGGCCGCATCGTCAACATCGCCTCCATTTCGGGCAAGGATGGCAACGCGGGAATGCTGGCCTATTCCACCTCCAAGGCCGCCGTGATCGGCATGACCAAGGTCGTCGGCAAGGAATACGCCGAGACCGGCATCACCTGCAACGCCATCGCCCCAGCGGTGGTGCGCACGGCCATGGTGGATGCCCTGCCGGACGAGCAGGTGCGGTACATGACGGACAAGATTCCCATGAAACGCACCGGGGAAATCACCGAAATCGCCGCCGTGGTGGCCTTCGCCGCTTCCCGGGAGTGCAGCTTCACCACCGGGTTCACCTTCGACGCCAGCGGCGGACGAGCGGTGTACTAGCGGGCACGGCCCTTCGACAAGCTCAGGACAGGCATGCCGTGCCCCTACGTGTAACTTTGTATATTTGAAATCACCATGGCCCGCTTCGAGGGACAGACAGCGTTGATCACCGGCGGTGCGCGGGGGTTGGGATTCGGAATCGCCCAGCGGCTGGGGTCTGAAGGCGCCTCCCTGGCGCTGCTGGATATTGACGCGGCCCTGCTGGGCGAGGCGGAAAAGACCCTCGCCGCCGAAGGCGTGACCGCACTGGTGACGCGGCAGGCGGATGTGGCCGACCGCCCCGCGGTGGAAGAGGCGGTGGAATCCGTGCTGGGGCGCTTCGGGAAGATCGACTTGCTGGTCAACACGGCGGGCATCAACGGCGTCACCACCAACCTCACCCATGAGATCGTACCCGGCGATTTCGACCGTGTACTAGACATCAACCTGCGGGGAATGTTCCACTGCATCCGGGCGGTGCTGCCGCACATGTTGCAGGCGGACTACGGCCGCATCGTCAACATGGCCTCCATTTCCGGCAAGCACGGCAATCTGCGCATGTTGCCCTACAGCGCTTCCAAGGCGGGGATCATCGCCATGACCAAGGTCATCGGCAAGGAGTACGCGGAGACTGGCATCACCTGCAACGCCGTGGCCCCTGCCCTGGTGCGCACACCGGCCACGGAGGAGGCCCACGATCCCCAGCGCTTCCGGGAACTGGCGGAACTGATTCCCATGAAGCGCACCGGGGAAATCGCGGAAATCGCCGCCCTGGTGGCCTTCGCGGCATCCCGGGAGTGCAGCTTCACCACCGGCTTCACCTTCGACGCCACCGGCGGGCGGGCGGTGTATTGGGGGGCACAGCAGGCTGTGCCCCTGCATATCGCGAGCCGCCATGTACTTCGAGACGATCGCTTCGCGATCTCCCCAGCATCACGGGTTTAAAATTCCCGATTCCCTGAGGAAGGTTCCGGAGGAACCTGTCTCGCCTGTCCTGAGCTTGTCGAAGGGAAGGGTCGGAAATGCGGGCACGGCCCTTCGACAAGTTCGGGACAGGCATACCGCGCCCGCTGCACCAATAAGGAGAGGATTGGATGCCCCGATTTACGGCGGATCAACTGCGCGAGGTGATAAGCGCGTGCCTCATCAAGGTTGCGGTGCCGGACGACGAGGCCGCCCTCACCGCGCGTCTGATGGTGGAGGCCAACCTGACCGGTCACGACACCCACGGCGCGCGGCAACTGCCCCGCTATGTGAACCGCATCCAGGAGGGCGTGATCGTCCCCGGCGCACCGGTGGAGACGGTGCGGGAAACCCCGGTCACCGCCGTGCTGGACGCGCACTATAACCTGGGCTTCGTGGGGGCCACCCGGGCCACGGAACTGGCCATCGAGAAATGCCGGCAGTCCTCCCTGAGCGCGGTGGGGGTGCGCAACCTGAACCACGTGGGACGCATCGGCGCCTATCCGGAGATGATCGCCGCCGCGGGACTGGTGGGCATCGTCACGGTCAACGCACAGGCCCACGGCATCCTGGTGGCGCCCTTCGGCGGGCTGGAAAAGCGCATCGGCACCAATCCCTTCGGCGCGGCCTTTCCCAATCCGGACGGCCCGCCCATTCTGCTGGATTTCGCCACCTCCGCCGTGGCGGCCAACAAGATTCGCCAGGCGCACTCCCGGGGCCGGAAAGCAGGGGAGGGCTGGATGCAGCGCAACGACGGGAGTCCCACCAGCGATCCCACGGACTTCCTGGAGGGGCTGGCCATGCTGCTACCCCTGGGCGGACCGCAGGGACACAAGGGCTACGCCCTGGCCGTGATGGTGGATCTGCTCTCCGGCGTGCTGGCCGGCTCCGGCACTGCGGTGTCCAAGGAGGGCGACCTCAACAACGGCACGTTCGTGATCTGCATCGATCCGGAAGCGTTCGTGGAACGGGCCCGCTACGACCGGGAGGTGGCCGCGCTGTCCGCCCATCTGCGCGAAACCCCCACCGCGCCCGGGGCCGATCCGGTGATGCTCCCCGGGGAGTACGAGGCCAACCACCGCAACCAGCGTCTGGCCCACGGCATCGAGGTGGAGCCCCCCGTGTGGGAGGACATCGCCGCCTGCGTCCAGGGCCTGGGGGTGCCCGTGCCGGAGGCAGTGGGGTAGGGATGCCGGAAGCGATCGGGTAGGGGGGATAGTATTTACACCAACAATCGAGGTTGATTCAGATGAGTGAAGTTTTAGCAACGGCGAAACCCCTCCCCCACACCGCTGGCGCGGTGTCGCCCCTCCCCGTGCACGTGAAGGGGAGTTTGCTAATTATGGCTGTAGGCAGTTTTCCATCTCCGCGTGCGGGGAGGGAGGGAGCGCCGCTAGGCGTGGAAGGGT
>CAZOXD010000037.1:1608-7107 GCA_964583525.1 uncultured Pseudomonadota bacterium | reverse complement strand
AGTTTTCCATCTCCGCGTGCGGGGAGGGAGGGAGCGCCGCTAGGCGTGGAAGGGTGGGGTTCTGCCGAGAAAATAATATTGAATTCAGTCTTTGGAAATCCCTCATTCCATATGGTTTGATTAGAGGTTCATACGATTCAATCCATCCGCAATACCATCGGAGCCATCCCGTGCCCAAACCCGACATGACCATCAAGGACGTGCGCACCACCGTGCTGGACATTCCCTACGTGGACCCGCCCCAGACCGGGCTGGGCATCCGCCCCATGCGCAACTTCCTGGTCGCCGAGGTGGAAACGGCGGGGGGGATCGTGGGGATGGGTTACATTCAGCCCCTGGGAGGCGCCCTGGGCGCCATCGAAAGCTGCCTGCACGAGGTCTTCCAGCCGCTCCTGCTGGGCCGGGAAGCCAGCGAGGTGGAGGGATTGTGGCAGGCCATGTGGCGCGGCACCTATTCCCAGGGACGGATGGGGCTTTCCATCCTGGCCCTCTCCGTGCTGGACATCGCGCTGTGGGATGCGCTAGGCAAGCGCGCCGGCCTGCCTCTGCACCGGCTGTGGGGGAGCCACGGCACGGAACTGCCCATCTACGGCAGCGGTTGCTTCCGCGGGCTGGGGGGCGAGGGAATGGTGGAAAAAGCGCAAAAATACGTGGAGCAGGGGTTCACGGCCATCAAGATGCAGGTGGCCCACGTCTTCACGCCCGCGGAGGACGTGGTCAACGTGCGCCTGATGCGCGACAGCCTGGGGCCCGATATCCAGGTGATGATCGACGTCAACCAGGGCTGGACCGCGGACGTGGCCATCCAGACCGGGCGCAAGCTGGAGGCGTTCGACGTGTACTGGCTGGAGGAGCCGGTGCCCGCCCACGACTTCGAGGGCTACCGCCGGGTGGCCCATGCACTGGACATGCGCATCGTGGGCGGGGAGAACCATTTCACCCGCTTCGATCTGCGCCCCTTCTTCACCAACCCCTGCCTGCCCATCCTGCAGCCGGACGTGATGCGGGGCGGGCTCACCGAGTTGCGCAAGATCGCCGCCGTGGCGGACACCTGGGGTATCCGCATCGCCCCGCATCTCTTCCACGAGTTGATGACCCACGTGCTGGCGTCCATTCCCAACGGGGAAAGCCTGGAGTACATGGGCTGGCACGACGACCTGTGGGTGGAACCCGTTCCGCCGGTGGACGGCAAGGTGGTGGTTCCGGAGCGGCCCGGACACGGGCTGGCCTTCAAGCCCGAACTGCTCAAGGAATATGCCCGGAAAGGGTGATCCATTCCGGCTGGAAAGCGGGGGGGGTGAATCGCAGGGAGTGCGAATCGCGGGGGTGGTGGAGGAGGTATCGTACAAAGCAGTCTCAAAAATACGTGTGCGTCGCGCACTTCGAGACGCTCGCTTCGCTCGCTCCTCAGCAACGCGGTTAAGAAAGCCCGATTCCCTGAGGAAGGCTCCGAAGGAGCCTGTCTCGAAGGGTCGGGATTTCGCCAAAATTCCTTTTTCGAGACTGTCTATATTAATAACCGATCACAACACCAAGGGGAAGAAACGATGATTGAACTGCCAGAAAAAACCAGCTATGCGGATGCCCGGGAGTCATTCCGTCTCAGCGTGCCGGAGGATTTCAACTTCGGGTTCGACGTCATCGCCGCCCGGGCACGGGAAGCGGACAAGACCGCCTTCATTTACGTCGACCGCAGTGGGCGGAAAGTCGAGCGCCACAGCTTCGAGGACCTGGACCGCCAATCCAACCGGTTTGCCCACGTTCTCCTGGGGTTGGGAGCTGCGAAGGGGGATCTTGCCCTGGTGGTGATTCCACGCGTCCCGGCCTGGTACGAGGTGCTGATCGGCTGCATGAAGGCCGGCGTTGTGGCCATGCCGGGCACCGTGCAACTCACCGCCAAGGATATTGCTTACCGGATTAACAAATCCCGGGCGAAAATCGCCATCGTCACCGCCGAGCACGCGGCCAAGGTCGATCAAATCCGGACGGAATGCCCCTCGCTGGAACATGCGATCATGATCGGAGGCGAGGGGGATAAGTGGGTGGAGTACGAGGCAGCCTGCCGGAACGCATCGGACACGCTGGAGCGTTCACACGTGCCTCCCACCCGCGCCACGGATTCCATGCTGATCTATTTCACCTCCGGCACCACCGCCCTGCCCAAGATGGTGCCGCGGGACCAATCCTACGCCCTGGCCCATATCATCACCGGGCACTACTGGATGGACTTGCGCGAGGAGGACACCCACTGGACCCTGTCCGACACCGGCTGGGCCAAGGCGGCCTGGGGCATGCTGTTTCCGCAATGGCTGGTGGGCGCCACCGTGGTGCTCTACGATGCCGATCCCCGCTTCGATGCCGCTGCGCATCTCAAGTTGATCGAAAAGCTGGGGGTGACCACCTTTTGCGCGCCGCCGACGGTGTATCGCCTCTTCGCCCAGATCGACCTCGCCGCCTACGGCCTGGGGTCGATCCGGCACTCGCTGAGCGCGGGAGAACCGCTTAATCCGGAGGTGATCCGAATCTGGAACGAAGCCACCGGCACCCAGCCCCATGACGGCTATGGGCAAACCGAAACCGTGAATATCGTGGCCAACTACCCAGGCGTGCCCATCCGTCCCGGCTCCATGGGCAAACCGGTGCCGGGCGTGGATGTGGGGATCGTGGACGAAGCAGGCGCCATCGTCCCCGACGGCGAAGTGGGTCATATTGCCGTGCGGATCACCGACCCTCATCCACCGGGGCTTTTCCACGGCTATTTCGAGGACCCGCGGGCGAACGAGAAATGTTTTCGCAACGGGTGGTACTACACGGGGGATACCGCCACCCGGGATGGCGACGGTTACATCTGGTTCGTTGGGCGGGCCGACGACATCATCACCTCGGCAGGGTACCGGATCAGCCCGTTCGAGGTGGAAAGCGCCCTCCAGGAACACCCGGCCGTGGCGGAGTCCGCCGTGGTGGGAAAACCGGACGACGTACGCGGCGAAATCGTCAAGGCCTTCGTTATACTCGCTCCGGATTGCGAGCCTTCGGATGGGTTGCGGAGAGAGATCCAGGATTTCGTGAAAAATCTGACCGCACCCTACAAGTATCCGCGGGAAATCGAATTCCGTGAAACGTTACCGAAGACCATTTCCGGTAAAATCCGCCGCACGGAACTCCGGGCGGAAGGCAAGGCAATGGATGAAAAAGGGGGGTAGCTCCCGGACCACATCTCTTCCCAGGGCAAGCGCATTCTCGAAATTTTTCATGAATTCATCAGATCCGGAAAAAATAATAGTGGCGTGGGGGTCCCTGCCCGCGGGAGAGCGGGCGCCATTTTCCTGCCTCCCCGGGCCGGACAGGCGTGTCCGGCCTTCGAAGGTGGTCCACCCACTCGGAAATCGCTTCTTGCCAAGGTAAATGACCGGCGAATATTGCTGAGAATGCGCTTGCCCAGGCCCTTCCCCGGATTGCTGGCATTGTGCGCCTGCCCTTGTTAGGCTGCACCTGCGATCAGGCGATCCACCATGATGTTCCATCCTCCATGAGCACGGAAAGGAAATGACGCACATAGGGTGTGGCTGCGCCGCATTGTTCGCCGTAGAAGGCGGGGCAGGCGGGGAAGGCCGGGAAGAACAAACCGGACAGGAACGCTTCACCTGGCCCGAAGGGGGAAAAAAAGTACAGCCCAGGGACGATGGACGGGTCCGCCACAAGACCCTGCTGGATAAATTGGGGCTGAAGGGCGTGTTCGATGCTCATTCCCACTGGTTTCCGGAAACCGTGATGCGGAAAATCTGGGAACATTTTGACCTCCACTACTGGCCCGTCACCTACAGGCAATTGCCCGAGGGCCGTCTGGAATGGGTGCGCAGAAACCGCATCCATCATTTCACCACCCTCAATTATGCCCACCGCCCGGGGATGGCGGCCTGGCTCAACGAGTACAGCGCGGAATTCGCTTCCCGCACGCCGGAAGCGGTGCCCTGCGGGACGTTTTATCACGAGCCGGGTGCGGAGAATATCGTCCGCCAGTGCATCGAGGAATACCGCTTCCGGGGATTCAAGCTGCATTTGCGGGTGAGCGGCATGGACCCCACCCAAACAGGGCTTCACCCGGCTTTCGAGGAGATCGAAGCCGCCGGCCTGCCGGTGGTGATCCATGCGGGAGGCGCCCCGGATCCCGGGAAGTACACCGCCCCTGCCTACATGGAAGGGTTGCTGAAACAATTTCCCCGTCTCAAGGTGGTGATCGCCCACCTGGGAGGCCGGGAATGGGAGGAATATCTCTCCCTGGCGGAGCGGCATGAGTGGGTTTACCTGGACACGGCGATGGTGTTCGTGCGGTTCCAAGCCCTCGACCCCTACCCCCAGGCACTGCTGGCGCGGCTGGAGAAGCTCTCCCGTAAAATACTTTTCGGCAGCGATTTCCCCAACATCCCCTACCCGCTCTCCCATGCTGTGGAGAGCATCGGGCATCTGCCCTTCGATGCGGAGGCGAAGCGGGGGATCCTCTTCGACAATGCGGCGGCCCTCTTCGGGATAAACGGATCTTCATCCGGCTGAGGGAATTCCGGTGTTCATTTCTGTGTTCATTGACCGGAAATCGCAAGGCGGAGTTCATCCCTGCAAGGGGTCCACTCGATCATGATGCGCATTCTGAAAATCGTCCCCAAGCGCGGGGAATACCGCACAGACCGCATGAAGGTGATCCAGTCCTGGATGTCCGCCCATGGCTGGCATCTCGCCGATTACGCGGGAGAGGCCGGCAGCGCGGCCTTCGTGCGGGACGAGGATGCGCCCCGGCTGTCCCTGTTCGCCCCCACCCGCTGGCTTCCCGGCCCGGATGCGCTCAAGCCACGGGAGTGGTGGCGCACGGCCCGATCCGATCCCCGCTTGGTGATTCTTCCCGGCGGCGCAGCCTTCGCGCTGCTGGTGGCCATCCTCTCCCTGATGGCGCCAAATTCCTTCCTATCGCAGGAAGCGCTGAAGCAGGAAAAGGAGGCCAAGTGGCGCTATGTCTCAGCCCCCAAGCTGAACGTGCGGGAAGCCCCCAACCGCACTGCGCAGATCGTGGGGATCCTCTACAGGAACCAGCGGGTTCTCCTGGAAGGGCAGGTGAATGCGGAGTGGGTCAAGTTGGGCCCGCCTTCCCGGGGATATGTCGCCAGCCGTTATTTGAGCAGCCAGCCCGCCCCCCAGGCCGCGTCCCAGGTTACGGGGAGGTCCCGCCCCGCCGTCAAGGCATCCGGGGATCAATCGGCATCCTCCCCGGACACGCCCGCGCCGCCCGCACCGCGGCTCCTGCCGGGGACGGAAATAACGGCCCCACAGATTCCACCGGTGGGACCGCCCGCTCCCCCTCAGGCGCCCCCGTCCTCCCCGTCTTCCCTATCCTCTCCGGTGAAAGCCCCGGCTTCATTGCCTGCCCCGGAATCCGCCAGCACGGTTGAACCATCCGAGGTTGAACCATCCGCTGCGGATGCGGCGGAGAAACCACCGAAGAAATCACCG
>CAZOXD010000037.1:0-1508 GCA_964583525.1 uncultured Pseudomonadota bacterium | reverse complement strand
AGAAATCACCGGAGAAATCACCGCAGGAAGCCGCGTCCAAACCCCCGCCGCTCCCCTCGGGAAGTGTACCCACCCTGCCGCCACCACTGTCACCGTCACCGTCACCGCCATCGCCACCAAAATTGCCCTCCATCAATTCCGGGGGGTAGCATCGGGAGATGGAAAGGTTCCCGGCGCCCCAGGGGCTTTTGCGGGAATCATTTCATGGCCATAATTCATGGTCATGGTTCGGCCCTTCGTGATACACCCATGCGGGAACTGTTTCATGATTGGAGGCATTCGTTTTCTTCGATCGCATCCGTGAACAGGAGGGAGGCTCCGGTGGGCCCATCCACCGGTCAGAAAATCTCCATACTCATTCCTGACGCCTGCCGTGGGGCTGTCCCGCGGCTGGGAGCCCGGGTTTTCCGGGAGAGCATGGCCCTTCCAACTTCATCCCTGGAGGAACGCCCCCATGAACAAATCAACCCTCTCGGCAGCAATATGCGCAGCGATATTGGGATTGCTTTTCATCTCCCACCCGGCCAGGGCGCAGGAGGTCAGCATCACTCCCCCGCCCCTGGCCTACCCGGATTTTTCCGAACCCGGCACCACCCAAGGGAAAGTAACGGGCACTTACATGTCCGTTTCCGGCGATGGATTCGACATGACTGGGATCGGCGTCAGCTATACCGGGCGAAATGTGCTCGACAAAACCCAAGACGATCTTGGCCAGGGAGTGGGGTATGCCGGAGGCGTAATCCTGTTTTCCGGGACCGACTTTGGCGGGGTCGGTCTGGCGGTACTGGGCAATTATGAACGAGAACTGTTCGACCAGGACGGATCGAATCTGATCGGGTTCGCCGGGCCGAATATCACCTATGCCTTTGTCGGGTCGGACACTTCCGATATCGAACTTTTATTGTTCGGGCTCCAGGTGGGCCTCCAGTATTCCCATGAAGCCAACGATCTGGTGCTGTCCCCGTTTTTCATGTACGTGAGCGCGGGCGGAACGGTCTGGGTGGACGGGGTCGAAAACGGGATCGATGCGGAAGCCACCCTGATCGGCTTCGACGTGTTGCTGGTCTCCCAGGGAATTACCCTGAGCGGCATCCTCCAGGAAGCCTCCGGGGATTCCAGTTCGGATTCGCTGATTCTCCAGGTCAGCTACAGCTTCGGACCGCAATCGCCGGACTCGCAAAGCGGCACCACCGCCCGGACGCGGGCACCGGGTGGGTACCAACCACCTTCCGGGGGTGCTTACGGAGATTCCATGTGGTCCCGCTACCAGGGAGGGTGATTACCGGATTATCGGATTTTCGGTGGGGAACGATCCCGGCATCAGACACGGAGTTTGCGGTGCGGGCTTCGGTTGGAAATAGACTCAATCTTGGATTGAATTCCCAATCCGCTTGCGGCGGGGAATTCATTAAGCGGGAGGGTACGGGGCAGGATATTCTCGGAAAATTCTCGGAAAATTCTTTCGTGCATCTCCCTCCCGCCCCCATCCCTTCCCCCGCCGATTCGGT
>CAZOXD010000036.1:17712-30225 GCA_964583525.1 uncultured Pseudomonadota bacterium | reverse complement strand
TTGGGCAGGGTCATCGATCGTTTTCGCGTGAAATTGTTCATCGCCATGCCCCCCGTTCGGTGTTGGGTCTCAGTACGCACGGTAATCGAAGCCGTTGGGCTCGGTTACGAACAGCGCTTTGAGCAGGTCGCCGAACAGTCCCTCCTCCTCCTTGGACAGCGAGCGGATGTAATCGACGACCTGCCAGACCTGCTCGGGTTCCAATTCACCGCTGTAGGGATCCATGGTGGTGCCGGGCATGCCGGCCACGATGGAGCGGTAGAGATCGGCGTCGGCGTTGCCGCTCTTGAAGTAGCCGAGGCGGAAGTCGATCATCCACACCGGCCGCTCCCATTCGTCGGTCTCGTCGCTGGCGCCCTCGCCCAGGTCTCCGTGGCAGTCCGCGCAATTGTCCGCGAACACCTCGCTTCCCGCGGCGATGCTCTCCGGCGAAGGCGGAAAGGGGCGCTCGGCCGGCAGGTCGAGGCGGTCGTCCCCGCCCGGCGCCGCCGCGGGATCATCGTAAATATCGGAGAAGGATTTCAGATAGGCCGCCACGCGGGCGATGCCGCGCCCGGTGAGGATGCGCTTGAAGGGCACCATCTCCGTGCCGGACATGCCCTCGCGGATGGAGCGCTCCAGTTCCTCCCCGGTGATGTATTTGCTGAGAGAGGAGCGAAACTTATAGACGCCCTTGGTGAAGTCGGTGGCGGGTTGGAAGAATCCCGCCGCCCCGGCTCCGCGCCCGTCGCCGTAGGCGCCGTGACAGGGTGCGCAGGCCGCCCGGTACAACTCCCGCCCCCGGGATGCAGGGATGGAGAGTTGCGGTGGCATCAGGGATTGACTCGCCAATGATGGCACTGCCGCCGGACCGGCGGATGCATCCGGGGGAGGAGATCCTGTTGGCTTGCTTTCCGCTCCCAGGGCAGCCAGTGAGCAAAGGGTAAGGATGGTGATCAGAAAGATCGCCGTCCGATATCTCATGGTGATTCCCAATTACGGCTTCCACCCAGGGGTTGTGTGCGGCCATGGAACACCGGAGATTCCTTTTGGCCCCGGGCATGGACGCGGTTCCTTTTCTAAATTCAGGGTATCACTACCCCATTAACGCAACTTTGATTTGGGTCAATATTTTGGTTGAATTAAATTCAAAAGAAATGATTCCATCCCAATCCTGTTGCAAATCCACGAATTCGGATTCCCTGCATGGGATCCACCGAATTTCCAAAACAGAAAAAATCGAGGTTACCGGTCAAAATTTGATCTGTGTCAATTCCTATCCGGTAGAGGGGGGATATGCTGAAAATAAGAAATGGAAAAATGAACGCTGGAGAGATCGAGCAACCGCTACCGAGAACGACACAAACAAGGACTGATGATGAAAACGAGCGGGGCAAAACCGGCAATCACCCCAAAGCACAGGGAGTACAGGCTGAAAATTGAACCAGGACGGACATGAGATACACCCGATTCCACGGATCCCCCCGGTAAGGCGCTTTCTCCCCCCCCAACCCGTACCGGGGGAATCCGTGCGAATGTTACACCTCCTCAAGGTGTACCGGCGGAAGAGCCGCCCGGTTCTTCCGCCGTTTTTTTTTGACGGCTATCTTCCGGAATCACATACTTAACCCTTACGGGTAGGGAGCGAGCCAATGAAATTTCGGTTCTTCACAGATCGAATCCCGCGGCTGTTTTTTTTTGCCTTATTCCAAAATCGAAACGGGTACTCCCGCCCCTGCCTTCCGCGGCAAGGTGACGGGGAACCATGTTCCGGCTGAACCTCACCCGAAGCGGCTGGGCAAATGCCATCTCGCAGCCACCGCTTCCGCCTCAAAGGAGACCGTCTCATGAGCAAGGCAATTTCCCTTCTTCTCCTCGGAGTGGCCTTGGCCGTCCTGCCCTTTGCGGTTCAAGCCGCCGAGCCGAAGTTTATCGGCATCAAGTCCTGCGTGAAATGCCACAAGAAAGAAAAGCAGGGCAACCAATTGGCCATCTGGAAAAAATCCGATCACGCCTCGTCATACTTGACCTTGGGCAAAAATAAAGCGAAAGAGAAGGCCAAGGAATTTGGAATTTCCGGCGATCCGCAAAAGACCGAGGCCTGTCTGATCTGCCATACCACCGGGTTTGGCGAAGACCCTGCCCGTTTCAAGAAAAAATTTAAAATGGAAGAAGGAGTGCAATGCGAAGCCTGTCACGGAGCCGGCGATAATTACCGCAAAAAGAAAACCATGAAGAAGATTTATGAGGAAAGGGGCCCTGGCCGGGACGGAGACAGTCCAACCGCGAAAAAAACGGGATTGATTTTTCCGGATGAGAATACCTGCAAGAGATGCCACGCCAAGGAAATCAAATGGCAGGGAAAAACCTTCAAAAATCCCAGTTACGAACCATTCGATTTCGAAAAACGGTTCGAGAAAATTAAACACCCCGTTCCCAAAAAATAATCAGGAATTGGGAGAAACGCGGATACCGAAAAGGGAGATATGCACGCACCCGGGAGAGTTCCGATTTGGGTGGCTGTGATTTGCCTGGTGATTCTGGGCGTGGCGCTTTCCAATTCCCCCTCCCCGGGCCAACCCAAACACCAGAGCGGAGGGGAGCCCCCGGAGGAGGAATCCAGGCCGACTTCCGATTCCAGTATCCTCACGGAAACGGAGAATGCGCTCCTGATCGCTCAGGCGAAAATCTTCCGCCCCATGAAAAGCGCCGTCCAGGGAAAAACCGTCCGCGGGCAATCCATCCTCGACGCGCCCGCCTTCACCGTTCCTCTCCGCAAGGAGAACCTGGAATACTATCCCTGCGCGGAATGCCACGAGGAGGAACCCGGCAACCCCAAAGAGCGGGTGCTGGAAGATGAACACGAGGACCTGCTCCTGGAGCATGGCGGGGGAAGGTATTGGTGCCTCACCTGCCATGGCAGCAAGGACAAGAACACACTCACCTCCCTAAAAGGGTTGCCCATCGACTTTGACCAGGCCTTTCTGCTGTGCGGGCAATGCCACTTTCAACGGCAGAAGGATTGGTATTTCGGGGGACACGGCAAGCGCATCGGTACCTGGCAGAAACCACGGGTGATCTATTCCTGCCCGGAATGTCACGACCCCCATTCACCGTCCATCAAGCCCTTCAAGCCCGTCCCCCCGCCACTGGTGCGGTCGGGCCTGCGGCGTGTCACCGCCGTTCCCGAGTACAAAAGGAAGCCATGGGAACGGGAATCGTCTGACCGGGGGCATTGACAATGAACGCGACCGCAAAACGGCGCCGCTCGCTGAAAGCGAGATGGACCCGCCGCTGGCTGCTGAAAAAAAGCGCTTGGCTGGGAGCCGCCGCGGGGTTCTTCGCGGGCGCACCGGCCGTCGCGGAAAAGGCTGCCAATGCCCTGGACGGAGACCGCGCATGGTCCGATGGCTGGGGAAGTTTCTTCCAGCCGGAATACCGCAAGATGTCCCCGGCGGAAGTGCGCGAAGCCCTGGAACGGATCGAGCGCAAGGCTAAGCGGGAACATGGCGTGGAGATCAAGGTGGGCAACGAGCCGCCTCTGCGGGGGGTAGTTTTCGGGTACGCCCTCAACATTTCCAAATGCAAAGGCGTCCGCAAATGCGTGGAGGCCTGTGTGATGGAGAACAACCAGAGCCGGGACAGCCAGATCCAGTACATCCGCGTTTTGGAGATGAGCCACGGAAATATGGACCTCAACCATGGGGATCACTATTACGAAGCTGAAACCGTTCCCCGCCCGGGAAAATTCTACCTGCCCATGCAGTGCATGCAATGCGACAATCCACCCTGCGTGATGGCCTGTCCCATCGAGGCCACCTGGACCGAACCGGACGGGATCGTCGTCATCGATTACGACTGGTGCATCGGCTGCCGCTACTGCATGGCGGCCTGTCCCTACTGGGCACGGCGCTTTAACTGGAACAAACCCACCATCCCCAAGCAGGAAATCAACCCCGTCACCCACTATCTCGGGAACCGTCCCCGGGAAAAAGGGGTGATGGAAAAGTGCACGTTCTGCGTCCAGCGCACCCGCAAGGGACGGCTTCCGGCCTGCCTGGAGGCCTGCCCCACCGGTGCGCGCGTCTTCGGCAACCTGCTCGATCCCGACAGCGAAATCCGGTATGTGCTGGAAAACAAAACCGTCTTCCGGCTCAAGGAGGAGTTGGGGACAGAACCGAAATTCTGGTATTACACGGACTGACGCAACATGAAGATTCTTTTCTCTTTCTTCGCCGATGGCATCCGGGAGATCTTCCGTGGCAACGGCCTGTATTGGGGCTGGATGGGCGGGTTGACGGTGCTGGTCGTCATCGGCGCACGGAGCTACCTGCAGCAGCTCGATCAGGGACTGATCGTCACGGGGCTCAGCGACCAGATTTCCTGGGGCGCCTACATCGCCAACTTCACCTATCTGGTGGGCGTGGCCGCCGCCGCGGTGATGCTGGTCATCCCCGCCTACATCTTCCATCGCCAGGATATGAAAACCGTCGTGCTGATCGGCGAGGGAATCGCCGTGGCAGCGGCGACGATGTCCATTCTGTTCGTGGTGGTCGATCTGGGCCGCCCGGACCGCATCTGGCACATGATTCCCTTCCTGGGGAATTTTCATTTTCCGCAATCCTTGCTGGCCTGGGACGTTCTGGTGCTCAGCGGGTACCTGTTTCTCAACCTGGCCATTCCCTTTTACATTTTATTTACCCGTTACCGGGGCAGGGAGCCTTCCATGGCCCTTTATTTTCCAGCGGTGTTGATCTCCATCGTCTGGGCGATCTCCATCCACACCGTGACGGCCTTTCTGTTCTCCTCCAACATCGCCCGTCCCTTCTGGCACACGGCGGTGCTGGGGCCGCGTTTCCTGGCATCGGCCTTCAGTTCTGGCCCGGCGTTGATCATTCTGGCCCTGCAATGCATCGACTGGCTGACACCGTTCAAGGTGGATCAGCGGATCATCGATACTCTGGCCGTGATCACCACCGTGGCCCTGCAGATCTCCTTGTTCCTGTTGGGGGTGGAATTATTCACTGAATTCTATGCCCCAACCGAACACAACATTTCCGCGCAATTTCTCTTTTTCGGCCTGCCGGGAAACGTTACGTTGGTGCCCTGGATTTGGACATCCATCGGATTCAACGTAGTGGCCGTCGTGATGCTGTCCATCCACACCTTCCGGCACCGGCGGGGGATGCTCAATGCCGCGCTGATGCTGCTCATCGTGGGGGTTTGGATCGACAAGGGAATGGGCCTGATCGTTCCGGGGTTCGTCCCCACACCGATCGGGGAGGTGTTCGAATACATCCCCACCGGCAACGAGATTCTACTATCCGTCGGCATCTATGCCCTTGGCCTGATGATCTTCACTATTCTCGCAAAAATCGCCATTCCCATCGAACTGGGAGTTCTCAGCTATCAAGCCGGCCAACCCAGTCACACCGTCAGTGGAATGGCTCCCGGTTCCGGAGGTGCGTCATGAAATCGCGAATGCTTTCGATGGGGCCAATCTGGGCCAGGCTCGCCGGCAGTCGCCCCCGGGTGCGGGCTGCGGCCATCCTACGGATACTGGCCGTGACGGCGATGCTCCTCATCCTCCTTTCCCTACCGGGCGGAACCTCCCCCACTCCAGCGCTTGCGGCCGGCGACGGCTGCGTGAGCTGCCATAGCGACCACGATTTTTTAGTGCGCAACAAAAAACTCTACGATTATTACCAGGACTGGAAGCTCTCCATACACGGCCAGGAAGGTGTTAATTGCGCCGATTGTCACGGGGGCAATCCCAAGGCCAAAAGCAAGGAAAACGCCCACCGCGGGAAGGGATTCCGCGCGGACCGGAAATCCTCGCCCATCGATTACCGCAATATTCCCGCCACCTGCGCCAAGTGCCACGACAACATCTACGCCAAGTACCGGCAAAGCGAGCACTTCGAGCATTTGCGCGGAGGAAGGGGAGAGCGGCAGGGTCCCAATTGCGTGACCTGCCATGGATCCGTCAGTACAACGGTGCTCACCGTGACCTCGGTGCGGGAAACCTGCAGCCAATGCCACAACGAAAAAACCGAAAACGCGCCGGAAATCCCCGGGCAGGCGGAAAAGGTACTCAACACCTTCCTCTCCATTCACCGCTACTACCGCTATATCGGAATCAGGGCGGAGCCGAACGACGCCCAGTCATTTTTCCGCATCGTCGATCCCCTGATCGAAAAACTCAATGCGGAGTGGCACAGCTTCGATATCGAGCAGATCGCCCGGCAGACCAAGGATGTTCTCAGGCTGATGAAGGCCAAACGCAACCAGATCAAAAAGGAAAGGAAGAGAGCCAAATAATCGCCAAATATTTTTTTCCTTCGAATTTGGCTGTACAAGCGGGGGGTTCGTGATGGGAAAGAGAGGGATCGTCAGGCCGATCCTTACCCTTTCCCAATCCATCACAACCCATTGAGGCTGAATCATGAGCGTCGAATCACACGGAAACCCTACTGGCGGATCCTCCCCTCCCGGGATTAAAAACGGAAACCAGCTTCATCCCCTGTTGCTCCTGAACTGGATCAGCCTGACCGGAATTTTCCTCGCGGGTATCGGCCTCGGTGCGGCCTTGCTGACGCTGCTGCTGGATCTGCTCTCGGGCCGGTCCCAGGCCTATACGGGACTGCTCTACCTGGTTTATTTCGCATTTATCGTCATGGGGGTGGCCGCGGTACCCGCCGGCATGCTCCGCGAGGTTAAAAATCGCAAGGTGAAAGGGAAGCCGAGCATTTCGGGCGATTTGATCATCGACTTCCGCAAGCCGGCCCACCGCCGCACTCTCCTGGTTGTATTGGGATCGGGTTTGTTCATCTTCCTGCTTCTCACGGTCGGGTCCTACCAGACCTTTCAGGCTACCGAGACCAACGATTTTTGCGGAAACCTGTGTCATTCCGTGATGCACCCGGAATATACCACCTACAATTACTCCTCCCACGCCCGGGTCGATTGCGTCGAATGCCACATCGGCCATGGCGCCGATTGGTACGTGCGCTCCAAACTTTCAGGGATCCGGCAGATTTTCGCCGTTATGACCAAAAGTTATCCGAAACCCATCCCCACCCCCATCGTAAATCTTCGCCCGGCACGGGAAACCTGCGAGCAATGTCATTGGCCCAAGAAGTTCATCGGCTACAAGGAATCCGTGCGCTCCTATTACCGGTCCGACGAGGAAAATTCTCCCTATCGAATCCGCATGCTGATGAAGATCGGGGGGGAGGAACACTCGCTCATGAAAGGCTCGGGTATTCACTATCACATGCTGCTGGCCAGCAAGGTCGAGTATATCGCCCGAGATCAGGAACGGCAGGAGATCGCCTGGGTGCGCATCGCCCATGACGATGGCGTGGTCGTGGAATATGAGGACAGCGATAATCCGCTGACCGAAGGAGAAAGGAATTCGCTCCCGAAACGGGTGATGGATTGCATGGATTGCCACAACCGGCCCTCCCATCAATTTCCCACTCCCATGAGCCTGGTCAATCGGGCCCTGGATGTAGGCACCATTTCCCGCAAGCTCCCCTATATCAAAGTGCAGGCCGTACGGGCCCTGACCGAGGAATACGACACCACCCAGGCGGCCGTGGAGGGCATTGGCCAGGCCCTGCTTTCCTATTACCGGAAAAATTATCCGAAATTGACCGCCGACAGGCCCGCCGAAGTACACGGCGCCATCGAGGAAGTGCGAAAAATCTACCAGCGTTCGATTTTCCCGGAGATGAATGCCAAGTGGTCCAACTACCCCGATAACATCGGTCATCGTGACTGGCTTGGCTGCTTTCGATGCCACAATGACCGGCTCAATTCGGCGGAAGGAAAATCCATATTCACGACGTGCAGCAGGTGCCACTTGATTCTGGCGCAGGGGGAAAACGTGGAGAAAGCCACTGTGGATTTCGACGAAGGACTGGCGTTTCTTCACCCCGAGGGGGGGGATGTGATCGAAGAATTCACCGAATGTGTCGATTGCCACACAGGCGGATCGGAGCTGTACGACTAACTTTCAGACAATAACGCAACGGGACCCATGAAGCGTTCTGCTCGTAAATACATATTCCTGGCATTGACCTTCGCTTTGCTATCGGTGGTATGGGCAATGTCGGGAAAGGTCGGCGTATCGAAAGAATCCCCCCCTCAGGGAAAAACCCGAAATATCACGAAAGCCCTGAGGGCGGTGAGTACGGAAATCGCGGAAGGCGGGGTGGGGGGGGACCCTGTCCTGGATGAGGAGGAAGCGATTACGCTGGCCAAGATGCGGGAATTTTGGAAAAAGGAGGATTTCCCGGATCAGGATGAATTCTTCTTCATCCCCTTCAGTGTTCCTCCCAGAAAAGAGGAACTCGAATTTTATCCATGTTTGGATTGCCACGAGGACGAGGAAATCAACAATCCGACCGAACGGGTGTTAACGGAGGAGCATGAGACCATCCGGTTAAATCATGGGGGGAAACGATATTGGTGTCCGGTCTGTCATTTCATCACAGACATGGATTATTTACGCTCCCTGAAAAACATGAGGATCGATTTTAACCGCTCTTATCTTCTCTGCGGACAATGCCATTTTCAGCGGCAAAAAGACTGGTTTATTGGCGGTCATGGAAAAAGAATCGGAAACTGGCAGGGAAACAGGATCATCCTGGTATGCACGGAATGCCATAATTCTCATTCCCCCTCCATCAAACCGAAGAAACCCGATCCCCCACCGGAAAGACATAGGCCGCCCCAAAATATTATTGTGCAGGTGCTTAAATTATTCGGTTGGTATTGACCGCAGAACGAAAGAAATCGTCGAGGAAAACATGAAACATCACACCAATCCCATGCCGCCAAGGGGGAAAGTCCGTCCTGGTAGAAGGGTTTCCCGGCGAAGTCTGTTGAAAAAAATCGGCGCGGCGGGAGCGACATTGGCTATGGGGACCACCTCGACTGCCTTCGCCAAAATTGCGTTCGAAAACGAGGAATTCCAGGATTCCTGGGAGGAGTATTTTCAGAGCCATTACCAGGAGATGACCCCGGAGGAAATAAAACAATCCCTGGCCCGCCTGGAGAGGAACGCCAAACGGCGTTGGAAAGTAAATCTGAAGATAAGCAACACCCCCCCCATGGAAGGGGTGCTGTTCGGGTACGCGCTCAATATTTCAAAGTGCAAAGGATACCGGAAATGCGTCTATGCCTGCGTGGAGGAGAACAATATCACCCGCCACCCCCAAATTCATTATATCCGTGTGCTGGAGATGAACAAGGGCTCCATGGACCTGGAGCATTCGGACCATTACTATGACCCCGAATCCGTTCCCCAAAAAGGGAAGTTCTACCTGCCCGTCCAGTGTCATCACTGCCAAAATCCTCCCTGCGTGAGAGCGTGTCCCACCAAAGCCACTTGGAAGGAACCGGATGGGATCGTCGTCATCGACTACAACTGGTGTATCGGTTGCCACTATTGCGTGGTGGCCTGCCCTTATTGGGCTCGCCATTTCAACTGGGAACGGCCCTCCCTCCCCCCGGAAGAGATCAACCTGAAAACGCACTATCTCGGCAACCGCCCCCGAATGTGGGGAGTGATGGAAAAATGCACCTTCTGCATTAATAGGGTCCGGAAAGGGAAATTGCCCGCGTGCCATGAGGCATGCCCGACAGGGGCCAGGGTATTCGGGAATATTCTCGATCCGAACAGCGAAATCAGCCAAATACTGAAAAACAAAACCGTCTTTCGCTTGAAAGAGGATCTAAACACAGACCCCAAATTCTGGTTCTATACCGATTAGATGGACAATCATGAATTCGATCCACTTTTTACTGGGTATCGGCAGAGAGGCGTTCCGGGGGGGGAAAGTATTCTGGACTTGGATGGCCGTATTGTCGTCGGCCGTATTTCTCGGAATTCTCAGTTATACCATCCAGTTCAAGCTGGGCGCCATTGTCACCACCGGGCTTAGCGAGGAGGTGGCCTGGGGGATTTATATCGCCAACTTCGCATTTTTAATCGGGATCGCGGCCGCGGCGGTGATGTTGGTGATTCCGGCCTATATTTTCCACCAGGAAGAAATCAAGCAGGTCGTCCTGATCGGCGAAGCCATGGCCGTGGCCGCCTGTCTGATAGCCATTATGTTTATCATGGCGAGTTTGGGGCGCCCGGACCGACTTTGGCACATTCTTCCCTACATTGGCCGGTTGAACCTTCCCCGCTCCATGCTGGCGTGGGACGTGGTGATAATCAATCTCTATCTGGCGCTCAATTTGGTGATGTTCTTTTCCATGCTCTACATGAACTTCCTCGGGAAGGAGCCCAACTACTACGTTTATTTCATCGGAATCATGATCGCCATTTTGGTCGCGATTTCCATCCACACGGTCACGGCGTTTCTTTTTTCCTCCAACGTGTCTCGCCCTTACTGGCATTCCGCCATTCTGGGGCCACGGTTTCTGGCATCTGCCTTCACGTCGGGTCCGGCCCTCATTATTATCGCGCTTCAGGTCATCCGCGCCTACACCCGATATCGGGTGGCCGATAAAGTTATTGAAATCTTGGCGGTCGTCATGACCGTGACCTTACAAATCAATCTGTTCCTACTGGCCGTGGAAATGTTTACCGAGTTTTATAGCCAGACCAAACACTCGGGATCCATTCAATACCTGTTTTTTGGCCTGAATGGATATTCCGCCCTGGTCCCCTGGATTTGGACTTCCATCGTGCTGAACCTCAGCGCCGTATTTATCCTTACCATCCATCCACTGCGCCGAAATCGCAGGCTGCTCAATGTGGCATGTTTCCTGACCATCATCGGAATTTGGATGGAAAAAGGGATGGGTCTGGTAATTCCAGGGTTCATCCCTACCCCTTTGGGGGACATCGTCGAATATATTCCGACCCTTCATGAAATCGCAGTAAGCCTTGGAATATGGGCATTCGGCGCCATCATATTCACCTTATTGGTGAAAATTCTTATTTCCGTTCAATTGGGCGAGTTGAAAATCAGTCCTGGATTTACACCTTATTCAATCGCAGACCATCAACCGAAAATAAAGCATGGATGAGTCTATGCGATAATCCGCCGGAATCCCCCCGGGCCCATACATATCGAAATATTAATCTTACGCTTCCGCCCCCTTGGGGCGGAGGGAGGGCGCCATGACTCTGCTACAAACCGTTTTACGTGGGGGGGGAGTATTGGCATTTTATCTTCTTCTTGCCTCAATATCCGGATGCGAAGGCCCTGGGCGGGAGGATCGTCCGCAACGCCCGGGCATTCCCACCACGGTCAGTCAGGCCGGCGCCCGCTATGCCGGCGCCCGGAATTGCAAGGAATGCCACGGCGAGATCTTCAATGGATGGAGCGCCACCTTTCATGCCTACAAGTTTCAACCGGCATCCTCCGATTTCGTGATCGGTGACTTCCTCCGCAACAACACCCTTTCCACCAAAAACTGGACCGCGAAGATGACGAGAAACGAAGAGGGGTTTTTCGTCACCCTGCGCGCATCCGGCAAGGAGGCCCAGCGATTCAAGGTGGAATACGCCATCGGGAGCATTTGGAAACAGGTCTACATCGCCGAATTGCCCAATGCCGCTCTGCGGGTGCTCCCGGTGCAGTGGAACGTGCCCACAATGGAATGGGCCGAAATCCGGCACCCTGGCAGAAAGGGCGGTGGAATGGGGGGTGGAATGGAGAGCGGCGCGCAGGGAGAAGGGGATCAGCGCGAAGACGGTCCCCTCTTTCAATACCAGTGCATGGGATGCCATACCACCGACTCCCGCGTAACCTACGAGGCGGAAAGCGGTACCTACCGCACGGCCTGGAGCGACCCCGGGATTTCCTGCGAGGCCTGTCACGGGCCGGGCAGCTCTCATATCGCCGCGGACATCCAGGACAAATCCGCCACCATTCTCAATCCCGCCAACATGGCCGATCCTAATCGCGCGGGGATGATCTGCGGGGCCTGCCACACCCGGGGCGAATCCCTGGACCAACGCTTCGCCTATGCCAGCACCTATCGTCCCGGCGGGCAGTTGAACTTCCTCTTCGACGAAAAGCCCGGTAAGCATCCGGACGGCAGCCCCAAATCCCACCATCAGCAATACAACGACTGGAGGAACAGCGGCCACGCGCGGGCTGGGGTGATGTGCTGGGACTGCCACAGCCCCCATGCTACCGGGAAATCCAACCGCTTCCAACTCAAGCTGCCGGGCTCACTGCTCTGCGCGTCCTGCCACACCGTGGAACCCCGGGGCGTGCATGGTCTGCACAGCGTCAACAACTGCATCGGCTGCCATATGCCCAGCACCGTGCAAAGCGCAGTGCCGGGCGATTTGCGCAGCCACACCTTCCGGGTGATCCGCCCGGAGAAGACCCTCATGGCCGGAGAAGGCCCCGTCCAGCCCAACTCCTGCAATCTGTGCCATTACCATCGCGGCCAGGATACGGAAGATCTGGCCCACTTCCTCAAGGCGGTGAAAAAACCGGCCACGTGCAAGCAGTGCCACGACAAGGAAGAGTTGGATGATGAGTAGAACCTCCC
>CAZOXD010000036.1:13937-17612 GCA_964583525.1 uncultured Pseudomonadota bacterium | reverse complement strand
ATTTTCCGCAAGGGAGCCTCCCCACGTCCCGATTCCCGGGGGGTTGCGGGGAAAATCGTGCTTCGAATGCCACATTGCCCCCCGGGGAGACGCTCTGCCCTCCCTGGAACGGCCGAAAAAATATACCCTGGCGGCGGCCTACGAGACCTACCTGCAATCGCCCCACGGCCGCCTGCGCACCCTGGGGGACCAGCGGGCGCCCATGTGCGAGGACTGCCACCTGACCCGCGAATGGAAGAACATCCTGCCCCGGGAAGTCCCCACCTCGCCCATTCACCCCCGCAATCTGCCCGGCATCTGCGCCAGATGCCATGGCGAGGGGATGCGCACGGCCAACGTGGCGGCAGGTTCCATGCACCTGGAGTTGGCCCATCGTTCCCTCAGGCCGGGAGCCGCCCTGGAGGTGCGCTACGGATTTCTCCCGGGATTGACCAAGCTGGAGCAGCACTATTATATCGGCCCCTTCGATATTACGGCTTATGTGAACTGGTTCTTCATCCTGATCACCGTGGGGACACTCTGCGCATTCTCCGCCTATATGGTGATCGACCTCATCCGCAAACTGATGGAACGACATGAACGCCGACACTCCGGAAATCCCGGCCCCACGGGAATTGAGAAAAAAGGTTGAATTCTACAGCCGGAAGAACGAGGACGGAACGATCCGCCGCTTCGGGTGGGCCTTCCGGATTCAGCACATCATCCTATTCGTGTCGTTTATCCTGGCCGTCGTCAGCGGGCTGCCGTTGAAGTATCCCGAAGCCGCCCTCTCCCGCTTCACGGTAGCCCTGCTGGGCGGTATGGAGATGCGGGCACATATCCATCATGCCGCCGGCCTGGTGATGGTGACCTTGGGAGCCGGCCATCTTTTCTACCATGTGTTCCTGGACTGGAAGCATCCCTTCTTCCGGCGACCGATCCTGATCCGTTTCCAGGATCTGGTTCACCTGATCCAGCACCAGAAATACAACCTGGGATTGCGCAGGGAAATGCCCCGCATGGGGCGTTTTACATGGTTCGAAAAGTTCGACTATCTGGGCGTGATCTGGGGGATCGGCGTGATGGGCCTCACCGGACTGCCCATGCTCTACATGGACCAGGCGCTGAAATGGATTCCCCTCTCCTGGCTGCAGACGCTGTGGGCCGCCCACAGCGAGGAAGCCATGCTGGCCACCCTCTTCCTGCTGGTTATCCACATGTATCACGTTCATTTCAGCCCGGAACGCTTTCCCATGTCCCTCACCTGGTGGAACGGGAAAATCACCGGGGAAGACATGGAAAAATACCACCCCCTGGAGCTTGAGGAGATGGAAAAACAGGAAGAGAGGGAGGAGGAGAAAGATGAGCAAGGCCCGCAATAATGGAAATCACGGCAGGGGCAGCCCCTTCCAGGCTTGGCTGGACCGTGTCAACGCCAGATATGGGGGGATCGGCTCGGTGATCGTCGCCACGACCCTGCTAACCCTGCTTTACTTGACCTTGATCAATATCCTCAGCGAATACCTGTGATATCCTGAAGGCTGGAAAAGGGAAACTTTTGGCAGAAACCCGAATAGGAGGCGAGGAAACTTCATGAATCATCCGACAACAAGGCAACCTGCCGCCCGGGAGCCTGAAGCCCACGGAACCCAAGGCGCCTGCTGCACGCGCCGCTCGATTCTCCGCTCCCTCCCCGGATACGCGGCGGTTACCCTGACCCTGTCGTCTACCCTGGGCCTTCTCGCCGGATGCGAGGGCAAGGGAAAATCGTTTCAAGTGCAGGGAGGCGAAAAACGGCCCGTGCTCAATCCCTACCGCTTTTCCGATCCCCGGGTGCAATTCACCTATGCGGCCGCCCAAAAGCATCCGCAGGTGCTGGACAAGCTGTACTGCTACTGCCATTGCAGCCGCGACCCCCTCAACCACAAGAGCCTGCTCTCCTGTTACGCCACCACCCACGGCGCCGGGTGACTGATCTGCCTCGAACAGGCCCGGTGGGCCGTCAAATGGAGCGAAGAAGGCAGGGCGATCGACGAAATCCGCAGGCTGAACGACAGCAGGTTCGGGTAGGGAATCGCTCCCGGCCGCTTTGTCTCAAAAAATAACCAAAAAGCCCCGCCGGAAGACGCAGCATCTTACGCTGCATCTTCCGGTGGGGCTTTGCTGTTCCGGCCAGGAATCCGGCCAAGGCGGCGCCAGCGCCTACCCCTCGATCTTCTTGGCCTTTTCGATGACTTCCCCGATTGTGCCCACCATGTAGAACGCCTGCTCCGGCAAGCCGTCGTGCTTGCCGTCCAGGATTTCCCGGAAGGAGCGGATGGTGTCCTTGATGTCCACGAACACACCCGGTGTTCCGGTGAAATCCTCGGCCACGTGGAAGGGCTGGGAGAGGAAGCGCTGGATTTTCCGCGCCCGTTCCACCAGCATCTTATCGTCTTCGGAAAGTTCATCCATGCCCAGGATGGCGATGATGTCCTGCAGGTCCCTGTAGCGCTGCAGCACCACCTGCACCTCGCGGGCCACCCGAAAATGCTCCTCGCCCACCACGTGGGGATCCAGGATACGGGAGGTGGAATCCAGCGGGTCCACCGCCGGGTAAATCCCCAACTCGGAAATCTGGCGGGAAAGCACCGTGGTGGCGTCCAGGTGGGAGAAGGTGGTGGCCGGCGCGGGATCGGTCAGGTCGTCCGCGGGCACATAGATGGCCTGCACGGAGGTGATCGAGCCGTTCTTGGTGGTGGTGATCCGTTCCTGGAGGGCCCCTATCTCCGTGGCCAGGGTGGGTTGGTACCCCACGGCGGAGGGAATTCTGCCCAACAGGGCGGATACCTCCGAACCGGCCTGGGCGAAGCGGAAGATGTTGTCGACGAACATCAACACGTCCGACTTCATTTCGTCCCGGAAGTACTCGGCCACGGTCAAGGCGGTGAACGCCACCCGCGACCGCGCGCCGGGGGGCTCGTTCATCTGGCCATAAATGAGGGCGGTCTTGTCCAGCACGCCTCCCTCCTTCATTTCCAGGTAAAGGTCGTTGCCCTCCCGGGTGCGCTCGCCCACGCCTGCGAATACGGAATACCCGCCGTGTTCCGCGGCAATGTTGCGGATCAATTCCATGATGATCACGGTCTTGCCCACTCCGGCGCCGCCGAAGAGGCCGATCTTCCCGCCCCGGGAGTAGGGGCAGAGCAGGTCGATCACCTTGATGCCGGTGACGAACATGGCGGTCTCGGTCACCTGCTCGTCGAACTTGGGCGCCGTGGCATGGATGGGGCGGAACTCCTGCGCCTTCACCTCGCCCGCTTCGTCCACCGGGTCGCCGGTTACGTTGAGGATGCGGCCCAGCACCGGTTTGCCCACCGGGACGGTGATGGGGCCCTCCATGTCCACGGCTTCCATGCCCCGGGCGAGTCCGTCCGTGCTGGACATGGCGATGGTGCGCACCCTGGCCTCCCCCAGGTGTTGTTGCACTTCGCAGATCAGGGTGCGGGAGCTCTCCTTTTCCTGCACGTCGATTTTCACCGCGTTGAGAATGGCCGGGAGGTGACCCTGCTCGAAGGCGACGTCCACAACCGGACCCATCACTTGAACGACATGTCCTTTGCTCATTACCGAACCTTGGCTTTGTCCTTGGCTGTTAAGGAAAAATGAAAGAAATGGAAACTGGTGAAGAAATTGTCGTATGGGATGCCGGATCGC
>CAZOXD010000036.1:0-13837 GCA_964583525.1 uncultured Pseudomonadota bacterium | reverse complement strand
GCCGCCCCTTGAGCGCCCGCCCCTTGAACGACTGAGCCTAAAGCGCCTGGGCCCCATTTACGATTTCGATCAATTCGTTGGTGATGGCCGTCTGGCGCGCCTTGTTCATTTCCAGAGTCAGGCTGCGGATCATCTCGCCGGCGTTGCGCGACGCCCCGTCCATGGCCACCATCCGCGCGCCATGCTCCCCCGCCTCGGTATTGAGATGGGCCAGCAGGCACTGGTTTTCCAGGTAATTGGGCAGCAGTTGCTGCAAAACTTCGCTTTGGGAAGGCTCAAAAAGCGTCTCCCGATCTTCGGTGTTCTCTTCTGTGCTCTCTTTTGTGATTCCCTCTTCTTCCCCCTCCCCGGCTCCCGGTGGGGTGATGGGAAGCAACGGCACAATGCGGGGAACCTGGTTGATCGGACTGTGAAAGTGATTGTAGGCCAACAGCACCCGGGCCACCTCTCCGGAGGAAAATCGTTCGATCAGTTCCCCCATCACCTCGGGAATCCTCGCCGCCCGTTCCGCTTCGGGAACCTGCACCACCGATTGCTTGATGGAAAATCCCCGCCGGTGAAAGAATTCATGCCCCTTGCGCCCGAAAACGGATAGCTCGGCGCCGGAAAGCGCCGGGTCGCTGCCCAAGCGCCGGAACAACTCCTTGTTCAGGTTGGCGTTGAACGCGCCGCAGAGACCCCGGTCGGAGGTAAACAACAGCACCACAGTGGCGCCTTCCTCCGGCTCCGCCAGGAAGGGATGATCCTCCCCGGTCAATCCGCGGGAAAGGGAAATCACCATCCGGCGCAACACCTCGGCATAGGGTTGCGCCGCCCGTACGGCGTTCTGGGCGCGGGCAAGCTTGGCTGTGGACACCATCTTCATCGCGCTGGTGATTTGCATGGTGTTTTGGACGCTGCCGATGCGCCGCCGGATGTCTCGCAGGGTGGCCATGGGGGTTCGTTATCTCTTCCTTGCCTGGATGGGTTCGGGTTCCGCAATTCGATCGGTAAGGATCTATTCTGCGCTGAAGGTGGTCTTGAAATCGTTAAGGGCCTTCATCAACGCTTCCAGTGTCTCGCTGTCCATATCCTTCGAATCGGCGATTTTCTGGCGCAGTTCGGGATGAGCGGAGCGGATGTAGGCCAGAAATTCCGATTCGAACTTCTTCACCGCGCTGACGGGAATATCGTCCAGCCCGCCATTGGTGCCGGCGAAGAGGGAGACCACCTGATCCGTCACCTCCATCGGCTCGTACTGATTCTGCTTGAGCAACTCGGTGAGCCGCTCCCCGCGCGCAAGCTGCATCTGGGTGGCCCGGTCCAGGTCTGAGCCGAACTGAGCGAAGGCGGCCTTTTCCCGGTATTGGGCCAGTTCCAGCCGCAGGGTGCCGGCCACTTTTTTCATGGCCTTCACCTGCGCGGCTCCGCCCACCCGGGAGACCGAAAGCCCCACGTTGATGGCGGGGCGGATGCCTGAGTTGAACAAATCGGTGGACAGGAAGATCTGGCCGTCGGTGATGGAAATCACGTTGGTGGGAATGTATGCCGAAATGTCGTTGGCTTGGGTTTCGATGATGGGCAGCGCCGTCAGGGAGCCTCCGCCGTTGTCGTCGTTGAGTTTGGCGGCGCGCTCCAGAAGGCGGCTGTGCAGGTAGAAAACGTCCCCGGGATAGGCCTCCCGTCCTGGCGGGCGGCGCAGCAGCAGGGAAAGCTGGCGGTAGGCCACCGCCTGCTTGGACAGATCGTCGTAGATGCAGAGCACGTCCTTGCCCTGGGCCATGAAATATTCGCCGATGCTACACCCGGCCATGGGTGCGATGTACTGCTGGGGCGCCGGATCCGAGGCTGAGGCGGAAACGACGATGGTGTAATCCATCGCCCCTTCGTCTTCCAGCCGCTTCACCACGTTGGCCACCGAGGAGTTTTTCTGCCCGATCGCCACGTAGATGCAGATCAGGTCGCCGCCTTTCTGGTTGATGATGGTATCGATGCCGATGGCAGTCTTGCCAGTCTGGCGGTCCCCGATGATCAATTCGCGCTGGCCGCGCCCGATGGGAATCATCGCGTCGATGGCCTTGAGCCCGGTCTGCATGGGTTGGCCCACCGGTTCGCGCTTGATGATCCCGGGCGCCACCACGTCGAGCAGGTTGGACTCGTTGCTGTCGATGGGGCCCTTGCCGTCGATGGGCTCCCCGAGCGGATTGACCACCCGGCCCAGCATGCCCTCGCCCACCGCAACCTCCGCGATGCGGTCCGTGCGGCGCACCTCGTCGCCTTCCTTGAGGTGGCGCTCGTCTCCCATCAACACCGCGCCCACGTTGTCTTCTTCCAGGTTGAGGGCGATCCCGGTGATTCCGCCCGGAAATTCCAGCAGTTCCCCGGCGCGCACGTTGTCCAGCCCGTGCACGCGGGCCACGCCGTCACCCACGGTGAGGATGGTTCCCACTTCCCGGGAATCCACCTGCTGGTCGAAGGAGGCGATTTGTTTTTCGATGATGGAACTGATTTCTTCCGCGCGGAGTTTCATTATACCGGTTATCCCTCCATGATCGATTGATGTATTTGGTTGAGTTGATTGCGAAGGCTGCCGTCCCAAACCGTGCTGCCGATTTTGGCGACGATCCCGCCCAGGATGGACGGATCGATTTGCACCCGCAGTTTGATTTCCCGCCCGGAGAGTTTCTCCAGCCGCTCTTTCAAGGCGGACTCCTGCTGCGCGCTCAGTGGGCCGGCAACCGTGACGTCCGCATGGGCCCGGCCCATTCGCTCGTCTGCCAGTTCGTGATACACCTTGCGCATTTCATCCAGCAGCCCGATGCGCAGTTTGCGGGTCACGTAGCGGACGAAGGTGTTCAACAAGGGCGGCGCCTGCGTTTTTTGCAATAATTCGGTGACGGTGGCTTCCTTGACCGCCTGGGACACCTTGGGTTCGGCCAGGAATTTCTGCAATTTCACCGATACCTGGAAAGCGCCGGCCAGGTCGTCCAAACCATCGGCGATTTCCTGCACCTGATTCTCCCCGGCGGCCAGATTCATCAGGGCCTGCGCATAGCGCCTGGCGACGATCCTCATGATCCGGATCCCAGTTGCGCGATGGTTTTATCCACCAGGGCCGCCTGGCTTTTTTCGTCAAGGCGTCTGGCGAGCAAACCCTCCGCCAATTTCACCGTTTCCCCTGCCAATTCGGTTTGCAATTTCTTGCGGGCCTTGTTCATTTCCTGTTCCAGTTGCAGGTGGATCTGGGCCTTGATGCGCTCGGCGTGAGCGCGGGCCTCCACGATCATGCGGCGGCCTTCCTCGGCTGCTTCCTCCCGTGCGCTGGCGGCCATCCGCTCCAATTCCGCCCGGAGCCCGGCGATTTTCTCTTTTTGCTCCGCCAGTTCGGCCTCGGCGGAGGCGACCGCGTCCTTACTGGCATACAGGGTTTCCCTGGCCCCGCGGGCCGCGTTCCGGAATAGATTGCCGATCGGTTTACGGGCGAAGACCACCAGCAAAATCACCAGGGCCCCGGCGTTGACGGCCTTCCATATCAGATCCATCCAGGGATTCCCGGACCCCCCCTCCGCGGCCAGGACGCTCCCTGCAAACAGGGCCACGCCTGGGGCTGAAAATGCAAGTGTCCGGTAAATTCGCGTGCATCGCGCTCCGGATTCATGGCCGGCGGTTATCATGGATTTCCGGAAGCGAGTCATGCCGGCATCATCTTCCCGGCCAGCCGTTCGGCCAATTGCCGGGTTTGGGATTCCAACTCCTTGCGGGCGTTTTCGACTTCACCCCGCAGTTCCGTCATGGAGGACTCGAAATCCGATTGGGCCTCCCTGCGCGCCTCCTCCAGGATGGAAGTGACTTCCTCTTGCGCCTTCCGCTGGCTTTCCTGGCGCACCCGCGCCACTTCCTCGCGTACCTTGGCCAGGTTGGCCTCGTATTCCTCCGTCAACCGCCCGATTTCCCCGCGATGGGATTCCACCGCATCGCCCAGGGTTTTCATCAGGGCGGCCCGGTTGTCCAGAGTGCGCAGCACCGGCTGGAACAGCCACTTGTTGAGGAAGAACATCACCACCATCACCAGCACGAAGATGTACAGGGCGGTGTTCAATTCCATGTGAAGAATGTCAAAGTCGAAAACTTTGATCAGGTGCGGGGAGTCCTTATAGTCCATGAAACGCTTACGTGACTTTCGCGCGGTGGGGGGATTTTCGATATCGGAGACGGAGCGTTGATTTCAAACCGGCACATCCGGTTCAAAGGGCGGGGGACAAGGCTTTCCTGCCGTAGGCCGGCACCGGGGAACCGGCGCGCCCGGGGGTTTATCCATGCTGTATTGCGACCGTATTGCGACGTCTCAATGCAACAGTAATGCTTCGTGCTCTTGCAAAGAAAAAAACTATCATGGGCTCGGGATCGTGTCAACGCATGCCGCGAAACCGCTCTCGTAAGGATCCACAACCTACCCACCCGCCCCGGGCACTGAACCGCGTTTTTCGGCTATCATATCTCATCATGAATCCCTCCTCTTTTTACGTTCTTGCAATCGAATTTCATTTCCATTAACAATAAGCTGGTTTTGTAATTTATTTTACAGATGCGGTATCGGGGAAGAGAGGGGAATTTCGTAGAATCAAATTCCTTGGCTTAGTTTGACAGGGGGTAATGTCAACTTCCTCTTCCCAAGTTTGGGTTGGTTGCAGGTCCGTACCCTGCCTTCCCTGGCGAAGGCGTAAACACTCAAACAGGAGGAATCACCAATGTCCGAATCCAACGTGGTCGTCGATTCCGGAAAGGAATCTTGGGGCGATCTTTTCAAGAAGGAGGATTATTGGGCCGTCTGGCTCGGTTTCGCCCTCCTCATTATTTTCGCCATTATTTACCTGCCCCGGGCACCCGCCGGGATGGACGAGGAAATCTTCAAGCAAAATGCCATCCTGGAGGCCGAAGCCGCACGGGCGCCCTTCAAGACCCTGGCCTGGAACGCGGCCAACGATAAAAAGCGGAAAATCAAGGCCACCAGCATGTCCCACGGCAAGGCCATCAAGAGTTTCGCCGGCAAGACCAAGGGCTGGAAAAGCAATCCGCTGGATGCCTTCTTCATGAGCAATGACAGTGCCAATGCCAAGGCCGAGAAGGCCCAGGCCAAGGCCGATAGCACCAAGGCCACAGCCGCAGCCGCATTGACCCGGGCCCAGGAAGCCGAGGCTGCCTCCGAGGCAGCCGGGTTCAAAAACGCCGGGCTGAACGAGAAGACCAAGGACGCCATCAGCGATTATCGCATCGCCAAGAAAAAGGCCGGCAAGGCCGGGAAGAAAACCGCCAAGGACAAGGGATACAACGTCATCCTCAACCTGATCATCCTCGGTCTGGCGATGGCGGTGTTCTTCAGCATCGGCAGTTTCTTCATGGGCCGTAGCGTACCCCAGTTCTTCATCGGTTTCCTGTTCGTATACTTCATCGGTGTGGTCGCGTACCTGATAGCCGGGCAGTCCACCATCAAATTTTACGGCGTCGGGTACGCCGCCTGGGCCATTATCCTGGGTCTGCTGATCAGCAATACGATCGGCACGCCCAAGTGGGTCATGCCGGGGGTGCAGGTGGAGTACTACATCAAGACCGGACTGGTGCTGCTGGGCGCGGAGATTCTCTTCGGGAAGATCCTCTCCATCGGGGTCCCCGGCATCTTCGTGGCCTGGGTGGTCACTCCGATCGTGCTGCTGACCACCTTCTGGTTCGGGCAGAGGATCGTGGGGATGGCCTCCAAGACCCTCAACATCACCATTTCAGCCGACATGTCGGTCTGCGGGGTCTCCGCAGCCATCGCCACGGCGGCCGCCTGCCGGGCCAAGAAGGAGGAATTGACCCTGGCCGTCGGCCTTTCGCTGGTCTTCACCTCCATCATGATGGTGATCATGCCCGCCATCATCAATGGCAGTGGAATGGACCATGTGCTGGGCGGGGCCTGGATGGGCGGCACCATCGACGCCACCGGCGCCGTGGCAGCCGCGGGCGCCTTCCTGAGCGACCGGGCCTTGTACGTTGCGGTCACCATCAAGCTGATCCAGAACGTGTTGATCGGCGTGATCGCCTTCTGCGTGGCGGTATACTGGACCACCCGGGTGGAAGTCACGGCGGGAAGGCAGGTTAGCTGGATGGAAATCTGGTACCGCTTCCCTAAGTTCGTGCTGGGGTTCATCGTGGCCTCCATCGTGTTCTCGTTGATCTACGGGTCCATCGGCAGCGATGTCGGGTACACCCTGATCGACCACGGCGTCCTGCGGGGCGGCACGAAAATATTCCGGGGATGGTTCTTCAACCTGGCCTTCGTGAGCATCGGCCTGGCCACCAATTTCCGGGCACTGGGCGAGTACTTCACGGGAGGCAAGCCGCTCATCCTTTATCTCTGCGGCCAATCCCTCAATCTGACGCTCACGTTTGTGATGGCCTACATCATGTTCTACCTGGTCTTCCCGGGAATCACCGCGGGTATCTAGGATAGACCATTGCGAACAATCACGTCTTATCGTGAGTAAACACCATCGTAACCCATAACAAAGCCGGGCGGCGTGAGCCGCCCGCACGCTGGAAGGGCTGGGCCGGGCTTATGCTTGGCCTGGCCCTCATCCTTGTGTTCATATTCATTATTGCGCCCTTGATCAGGCGCATCCCATACGTCCGCGTCATCGTCGATTACGCCGAAGAGAACGACATCGACACCAGCGCGCTTTTTTATACGGAACTCGAGGAAAGCGCAGAGGCCGAATCCTTTCTGCGGGACTCCATGCGCTATCCCCCCCGGAAAATACCTACGCAATAATCTTCCGAACAATTGACATGGGTCAAGCCGAATCGGGATTGCGGCGGAATACGATGATTTCTTCCCGGGATCGTTGTTAACCGATCACGGGGGAATCCGCGCCGGATATGACGCCGGAATCCCGGGTTTAGACCTGCGTGATAAAGTCACAGAGTAGGGAACGCCATTGGGTAATACTCTGTTTCCACATTTCATGGAAAAAAATCGGGAGAGTCCATGTTTTCCCCCGTTCCAGCAGACGCCAACATCCGATGCGCGCTCTTCAGCACGCTACAATTGAGTTATGCGAAACGGCTATTTTGAATTATTTCCCCGTGTTCGACCCGGATTGAATTACGGGAATCCGAATTTGTAAAACGACCGGTAGTTCAAATTTCGATGGCGTGAATTTATGCGGCTGATTTTTTTTGCGACGATCCCGACACGATAATTGAATATTTTCAGGAGAAACCAATGCCCAGCTTTGTAATTGCCGATAAATGCGACGGATGCTTAGGACAGGACAAAACGGCCTGCATGTACATCTGCCCCCACGACCTGATGGCCCTCAAACCGGGGGAGAAAAAAGCCTGGAATCAGGAACCCGAGCAGTGCTGGGAATGCTACAACTGCGTGAAAATCTGCCCGCAGCAGGCCATCGAGGTGCGTTGCTACGCCGATTTCGCCCCACTCGGCGGTTCGGTAATCCCCATGATGGGCACCGATTCCATCATGTGGACCATCAAGTTCCGTAACGGCAACGTGAAGCGCTTCAAGTTTCCCATCCGCACCACCCAGGCCGGGACGATCGATATCTATTCCGATCAGGCGGAAGCGGACCTCTCCAGGATCAAGGACCCCGGGTATTACTCGCACCATTCCCGTGGCGACGCGATGCCGGTGCCGGCGGCATAGATTCCCGCCCAATAACCCATTGTCCGATCTCTTCAAACCGTCATCGAGAGAAATCCTTTGACCGGCTAAATAACCAGGGGGAAACGAGGTGTTAGAATGGAAGCGAAAGTAAATAATTGGGAATTTTGCGAAAAACCGGAAATCGTCGTCCATGAGACCGATATCCTGCTCATCGGCGGGGGCATGTCCGCCTGCGGCGCGGTCTTCGAGGCCGACCGCTGGGGCACCTCCAAGGGCGTGCGCATCACCATGGTCGACAAGGCGGCCACCGACCGCAGCGGCGCCGTGGCGATGGGGCTTTCCGCCATCAATACCTATCTGGGGGAAAACACCCCGGAGGACTACGTGCGCTATGTCCGCAACGACCTGATGGGCATCACCCGCGAAGACCTGGTGTTCGATCTAGGCCGGCACGTGGACGACAGCGTTCACAAGTTCGAGGAATGGGGGCTCCCCATCTGGAAAACCGGCGACGACGGCAAGCCCATGGACGGCGCCCAGGGCGCCAAGAACGCCGCCACCCTGGCCGAGGGCGGCAAGCCGGTGCGCACAGGGCGCTGGCAGATCATGATCAACGGGGAGTCCTACAAGGTGATCGTGGCCGAAGCCGCCAAAATGGCCTTGGAAAACAACCGCAAAGCCACCGGAGTGGAGCAGAACCACTTCGAGCGCGTGTTCATCGTCAAGCTACTCATGGACGCCAACGATTCCACCCGCATCGCCGGCGCCGTGGGTTTCAGTGTGCGCGAGCAGAAGTTCTACGTCTTCAAATGCAAGACGGCGCTCTTGGCCGCCGGGGGTTGCGTGAACGTCTTCCGCACCCGCTCCACCGGCGAAGGCCAGGGCCGGGCCTGGTTCCCGGTCTGGAACGCCGGTTCCACCTACGCCATGGCGGCCGAGTCCGGCGCGGAAATGACGATGATGGAAAACCGCTTCGTCCCGGCTCGCTTCAAGGATGGCTACGGCCCGGTGGGCGCCTGGTTCCTGCTCTTCAAGGCCAAGGCCACCAACGCCCTGGGCGAGGACTACCAGGAAACCAACAAGGAGGAAGCCCGTGCGCTCTATGGCAAGTACGTGGACTCCATGGGCACCTGCATGCGCAATCACCTGATGATCCAGGATATGAAGGCCGGCAAGGGGCCCATCAAGATTCACACCGACGTGGCCATGCAGGAACTGGCCAAGACCATGACCCCCAAGGAAATCCGCCATCTGGAAGCGGAAGCCTGGGAGGACTTCCTGGACATGACCATCGCCCAGGCCGGTGTGTGGGCGGCCAACAACATGGAACCGGAAAAGGTTCCCTCCGAGCTGATGCCATCGGAGCCTTATCTGCTCGGCTCTCATGCCGGGTGCGCCGGCATCTGGGTGAGCGGCCCGGAGGATTTCGGCCCGGATGAATATCACTGGGGCTACAACCGCATGACCACGGTGCAGGGGTTGTTCACCTCCGGCGACGGCGTGGGCGCCTCGGGTCACAAGTTCTCCTCCGGCTCCCATGCGGAAGGCAGACTGGCGGCCAAGAACATGGTCTCCTTCATTCTCGACCGCAACGAGGACATGCCGCAGTTTGCCGAGGACATCGAGGATCTGGCCAAGGAGGTGTACATGCCCATGGAAACCTGGGGCAAGTACAGCACCTACACCACCGATCCCAACATCAACCCCCACTATATCCGTCCCCGCATGCTCCAGATGCGGCTGCAAAAGACCATGGACGAGTACGTGGGCGGCGTTTCCACCTGGTACATGACCAGCGGGACCATGCTGGAGGAAGGGTTCAAGCAATTGGAAATGGTCAAGGAGGATGCCTTGCACATGTGCGCGGAAAACCTGCACGAGTTGCTGCGGGCCTGGGAAAACTACCACCGCACCCTCACGGCGGAAGCCCACGCCAAGCACATCCACTTCCGGGAGGAGACCCGCTACCCGGGGTATTACTACCGGGGCGATCACCTGGCCATCGACGACGAGAATTGGCTGTGCTTCGTCAATTCCACCTATGATAAGGACAGCAAAACCTGGAACGTGTTCAAACGGCCCTATCACCAATTGATATCCTGACGGAACGGGCCTCCCGCTGAAATCCGCGGGAGGCCCTGCCCTTCCGCCCGCACCGGCCGGCGAAGTTCAAACCATGATGCAATCCGAATCGCACGGAAATTGGCCCGCCGGGCAGGCGACCCCGCGGATTTCAGCAGGATGGAATTTATCCGGACTTTGGGGAATTACCTCCTTCCGCCCGCTTCGGTATGAACCTACATTGTTTGACTCGTCCCTCTTCACCAAGTTCGGTTCCTACCCAATAAAAAGGCGTTTGCATGGCTGAAAACAAAGCCGGGGTACTGGTCATCGGCGGGGGCATCAGCGGAATCACCACGGCCCTGGAAGCCGCGGAGACCGGGCTGCGGGTGGTGTTGATCGAAAAAAGCCCTACCCTGGGCGGACGGGTGGCGGGACTCTATCAATACTTTCCCAAGCTGTGCCCGCCCACCTGCGGCCTGGAGGTCAACTATCAGCGGCTGCGCCGCAACCCGAATATCCAGATTTTCACCAACACCGAGGTCACTTCCGTATCCGGGGAAGCGGGCGCCTACAAGGCCACCCTGCGCACCTCCCCCACCTTCGTCAACGCCCGCTGCGTAATGTGCGATGCCTGCACGCAGGTCTGCCCCGCGGATGCGCCCAGCGCGTTTGACTACGGCATGGCCAACACCAAGGCCATCCACCTCCCCCACCGCATGGCCTACCCGCCCCGCTACGTGGTGGAGCGGGAATTCTGTCCCCCGGAATGCGCCAAGTGCGTGGATGCCTGTACCTACGACGCCATCGACCTGGCCATGAAATCCCGGGAATTCGAGGTGGAAACCACCTCCCTGGTCTTCGCCACCGGGTGGAAGCCCTACGATCCCACCAGGCTGACACAGCTGGGATACAACGAGCACGCGGACGTCATCAGCAACGTGATGATGGAACGCCTGGCCGCACCGGACGGGCCCACAGGCGGGGAAATCCGCCGTCCATCCAACGGGGAGCCCGTGCAGACCGTGGTTTTCGTGCAGTGCGCGGGTTCGCGGGATACCGAGCACCTGCCCTACTGCTCCTCGATCTGTTGCCTGGCCTCCCTCAAGCAGGCCCATTACGTGCGCGAGGCCAACCCGGATTCCAAGGTCTACATTTTCTACATCGACATCCGCACACCGGGAAAATTCGAGGGCTTTTATTCCCGCACCAAGGAAGACCCCAACATCGTGTTCGTCAAGGGCAAGGTGGCCAAGGTTGATTCCGGCGAGGACGGCAAGGTGCGCGTGGAGGCCGAGGATATCCTGGCTGGCGGCAAGGTGCGCGTGGATGCGGACCTGGTGGTGCTGGCCACCGGCATGGAACCCAACCTGAAAACCGAAGGGCTGGCCGGGCAGATCGTCCATCTCGACGAGGACGGGTTTGCCGCCGAACACCTGCAACAACCCGGGATCTTCGCCACCGGCGTGGCCAGAAGCCCGGTGGACGTCAACTCTTCCATTCAGGATGCCACCGGTTCGGCCCTGAAGGCGATGCAATCGTCGCTCAAGGCGATGCAAACGGCAGGCGGAAACGGATAACCATGGCGAACAATACTGGCGTATATATCTGCACGGGATGCGACATCGGAAAGGCGGTGGACGCCGAAGCCCTGCGGGGGGTGGCCAACGACGAGTACAAGGTGCCCGTTTGCAAGACCCATCCCTTTCTTTGCAGCGAGGAGGGCGTCAACCTGCTCAAACAGGATATTTCCAGCCAGGGGCTGGACCGGCTGGTGCTGGGGGCCTGCTCGCCCCGCTATCATAAGGACACCTTCGATTTCGGCGAGAATGTGCTGATCGCCCGCGCGCCCCTGCGGGAGTATGTCTCCTGGACCCTCCCCCATGGGGAGGAAGACACCCAGATGGCGGCGGCGGACTACATCCGCATGTACACAGCCAATATCAAAGGACAGAGCATCCCCAAGCCCTTCGAGCAGAATACGGACAAGTCCCTGCTGGTGATCGGGGGCGGCGTGACCGGCATGACCTCGGCCCTGGAAGCGGCCCGGGCGGGATACAAGGTCAAGCTGGTGGAAAAGGAAGCCGAACTGGGCGGGTACGCCCGCAAGCTGCACCGGCAGATTCCCGTCCATTCCGGCCAGGACGGCCCGCAGCCCGTGAGCCTGGAAAATCGCATCGCGGAGGTGGTGGGCCATGCCAACATTACCGTCCATAAATCGGCCACCATCGCCTCCATCTCCGGACAGCCCGGGGAATTCGCAATCACCCTCAACACCAACGGTGGCGCCCGGGAACTGAAGGCCGGCGCAATCGTGATGGCCACCGGCGGCAAGCCCTACGATGCCTCCAAGCTGACCCATCTGGGCATCGAGTGCGACAACGTCATTTCCAGCGTGGAGTTCGAGGAAATGGCCGCCGCGGGTCCGATCACGCGCAAGGATGGCCAGCCCGCCAAAAGCGTGGCCTTCATCCAGTGCGCCGGTTCCCGGGACAAAAACCATCTCCCCTACTGCTCCTCGTTTTGCTGCACGGTGAGCCTGAAACAGGCATCCTATGTCCGCGACGCCGACCCGGAAAGCAAGGTCTACATCGTCTACAAGGACATGATCACGCCCGGCCAGTACGAGAACTTCTACCGCCGCCAGCAGAGCGACCCGGGCATCTTCCTCACCAAGGGCGATGTGGCCGGGGTGCGGGAAACCCCGGAGAAGATCGTGGTGCTGGAGGTGGACAACACCCTGCTGGGCGAGCAGGTGGCCTTCGAGTTGGATCTGGTGGTGCTGGCGGTGGGACTGGAGCCCTCCACCAAGGACGACCCGGTGCTCAACCTGCAATACCGCCAGGGCCCGGCGCTCCCGGACCAGAAGTACGGCTTCCCGGATTCGCACTTCATCTGCTTTCCCTACGAGACCCAGCGCACCGGCATCTACACGGCCGGGGCGGTGCACCAGCCGATGGACATCAACTTCTCCCAGCGCGATGCGGTGGGGGCCGCAATGAAGGCCATCCAGGCGGTGGAACTGACCGACAAGGGCCAGACCGTCCACCCCCGGGTGGGGGACCGCACCAAGCCCTTCTTCCGGCTGGATCAATGCACCCAGTGCAAGCGCTGCACCGAAGAATGCCCCTTTGGCGTGCTGGACGAGGACGAGCGGGGCACCCCCAAGCTCAACGAGGCCCGCTGCCGGGGATGCGGGGTGTGCATGGGCGCCTGCCCGGTGCGCATCATCTCCTTCAAGGACTACAGCGTGGACATCGTGGGGGAAATGATCAAGAGCGTCGAGATTCCCGACGAATGGGACGAGAAGCCCCGCATCCTGATCTTCGCCTGCGAGAACGACTCGGTGCCCGTATTCGACATGATGGCCATGGACCGGCTCAAGTACAGCCCCTACGTGCGCATCATCCCCCTGCGCTGCCTGGGGGGCACCAACCTGGTGTGGGTATCCGACGCGCTCGCGGCGGGCTTCGACGGCGTGATGTTCATGGGCTGCAAGTTCGGCGACGATTACCAATGCCACTTCGTGAAAGGCTCCGAGCTGGCCAATGTCCGCCTGGGCAAGGTGCAGGAAACCATCGGGCGCTTGCAACTGGAATCGGAACGGATACAGCAGTTCGAGGTCTCCATGAACGATTACAAGAAAATGCCCCAAATGATCGAGGAATTCGTGGAAATGATCGATCAATTCGGTCCCAACCCCTTCAAGGGCATGTAGCCGGAAAAGGCGAAACCATTTTGTGGGGGGCACGGCATGCCGTGTCCGCACGGAAAAACCGGGAATCATCCCCAGCCTGTTTGGAGAAGGCACGCCATGACGGAACGGATAACGGTCAACGCGGATTTGAATTTCGTCCAGACCCTGCTGGGAGCGGGGGCGGAAGACCTGAAATTCTGCTACCAATGCGCCACCTGCACCGTCGTCTGTCCTGTCACGCCGGACGGCTCGCCCTTTCCCCGCAAAGAAATGGTGCTGGCCCAGTTCGGGCTCAAGGACAGGCTGGTGAAAAGCCTGGACAGTTGGCTCTGCATCCATTGCAACGACTGCTCGACCCACTGCCCCCGGGGCGCCAAGCCGGGTGACGTGATGAACACCATCCGCTCGTTGAGCGTGGAGCACTTCTCGGTACCGGG
>CAZOXD010000035.1:3383-30656 GCA_964583525.1 uncultured Pseudomonadota bacterium | reverse complement strand
CCGAGGAGGAATTATCCTGCAAATCCTTTAAAAATGCGGTATGCCGAGGGCGGGACTCGAACCCGCACGGGTTTAACCCCACTGGATTTTGAGTCCAGCGTGTCTGCCAATTTCACCACCTCGGCCAAAGATGGGATTGAAGAATACTGTGAAAAGCCCAGGGTCATTTGTCAAGGAGGCAAGGGCGTAGGGCCAGGGCAATCGCAAGATTATCCGCTCAGGACCTTGAGTAGGTAGTCCTCGTCCCACCCAGCCCTGAGGCGTTTCCCCTTGATGCCAACTTTCACGGTCTTATCTTGCTTGAGGAGGTTGAGAGCAATGCGGCGCAGACGGGAGAAATTTTCGGCAGCATGGCCTATCCGCACCCGGCTTTGGTCTTCGGCAAAACTGACATCAAGCGACCAATGCAATCCGTTTTCCACACGCCAGTGGCTCCGTTCGCCCTGGTTGATTACACAGGAAAGCTACACACCGCCTCTCTCTTTTTCCACACCTAATGAGGGTACCTGCGTGACCCTGGGCCGTTGGAAGCCAAATAAACGGCAACCGGGTTCGCCGAGGGCTGCAAGGCCGGGTGATTTTGGTCAATGATTGTGAGTGAATTGTGTGTATTCATATCAAAAATACCTTCTGCTAATCACATACGTGAATCAATATTCTCATAAGTTATTATGACATAAAAACAGCCGAATTTGAAGGCGTTTCGAGGGTTTTTGCAAAGGGTAGATCTATCGGTTGAACAGGCAATTCGGGAGGCCCTGACGCGGAGAAAAAAGGGCGTTCGGAAGATCGCGAGGGGGATGGGAGTGGATAGTATGCTGAGCAATATCGCCACACTTCGGGTTATTCAGGGGAGGAAACGGGGATCGGCGATTCGGGTTTTCAGTAACGCACCCAATGATTGCCAATTCCCATTATCTAAACTTTATCAAGCGCCTGTTCAAGATCAGCGATGATGTCGCTAACATCCTCAATGCCGACGGAAATGCGGACCAACCCGTTGGTTAATCCTCGTGCCACTCGAATTTCTTCAGGGACATCGGCGTGGGTCATGGAAGCGGGATGGGTAATCATCGTTTCGACGGCTCCCAGGCTTTCAGCAAGGGAACAAAGTTGAACGCTGTTCATCAGGTTCTTGCCAGCGCCAAGCCCGCCTTTGAGTTCAAATGAAATCATGCCGCCGAAGGCATTCATTTGGCGTTTTGCAATCTCGTGTTGCGGATGGCTTGGCAAGCCCGGATAGATCACCCGGTCTACTTTTGGGTTTTCCGCCAAGAACTGTGCGACTTCAATCGCATTGGAAGAATGCCTTTCCATGCGCAATGACAATGTCTTCAATCCGCTTAAAGTCAACCAGCAATCGAACGGACTAGAAACGGCACCAATGGTCTTTTGAAGAAACTTCAATTTTCCATTCAATTCCTCGTTATTTGTGACTAGAATCCCACCAATAATCTGATTGTGTCCACTCAGGTATTTGGTCGTACTATGCATCACAATGTCGACCTCCCATTCAAGTGGACGCAAAAGATATGGGGTCGCAAACGTGGAGTCCACACCCAAGAGAATACCATGGGTTTTGGCAATCTTGGCGATCGCTTCGATATCGGTGATTTGCAATAAAGGGTTGGTCGGCGTCTCTAGCCAAATCAACTTGGTATTCGGACGGATGGCTTCTTCCACGGCACTGGGCTCGGAGGAATTGACAAAACTAAAACTCAAGTCAAAGCGACCGAGGACTTCATTGAAGAGACGATACACTCCCCCATAAACATCGTTACTGGAGACAACATGATCGCCTGATGAGAGCAACCTCAAAATAGTATCCACTGCAGCCATTCCTGAGGCGAAAGATATGCCAAATTTTCCACCCTCCAGGGCAGCCAGGCTGTTTTCCAGGATCGCACGAGTCGGGTTCGAACTGCGTGTATAATCGAAACCTTTGTCCTTGCCAACTTCTTCAAGGGTATAGGTGGCGGTCTGATAAATGGGGGGTACAATCGAACCGGTTGTCGGATCGGGCTTAATCCCGGCGCGCACGACTTTTGTGTCAAACCTCATATTATTCTTATGTAGAATGGGGGTTTCAAAAAATTTTGAGGGTGATTCGAGCAATTCTGGTTGCAACAGAGAACCATTCGAACTAATTGGAGCCGACTAATCAATGCGGTTTTCCATTGGCCGGACAGATATAACACAATCGCCAAACCTCCACAATGGCACCAGGGGCTACGTCCAGGGCAATCGCAAGATTATCCGCTCAGGACCTTGAGTAGGTAGTCCTCGTCCCACCCAGCCCTGAGGCGTTTCCCCTTGATGCCAACTTTCACGGTCTTATCTTGCTTGAGGAGGTTGAGAGCAATGCGGCGCAGACGGGAGAAATTTTCGGCAGCATGGCCTATCCGCACCCGGCTTTGGTCTTCGGCAAAACTGACATCAAGCGACCAATGCAACCCGTTTTCCACACGCCAGTGGCTCCGCACAGCATCGCCGAGTACTTTGGCATCAAGCCCGTTGAGGGTGCTGATGAAGTAGTGGCGTTCGCAGGATGTTTCCTCACCCACCGTGCGCTGGCGTTCGACGACCGTGAAGCTGCGTAGTCCGGGCCATCGGTGGCGATCTTCGAACCAGTCCACTTGCGGCGTGCACCAGACCCGCCGGGTCTCAATGCGGCCATGACCCTTTTCCACGCTCTCGTGGAAAGCGTAATCAATCTCTTTAAAGCCACAAGTGATTGCATCATCGAGAAAGAGTTCCATCTCATCGTGGAGGATCGGTTGGTTCTCCTTCACCGCCAGCACGTAATCCCCGCCTGGGTCGACGATCTGCCGTGCGATGGCTTTTTAGCAGCCCATTGCATCGATGGTGATCGTGGCGTCTTCCAGGTCAAGCAACTCCAGCAGTTTGGGAATCGCCGTGATCTCGTTGCTTTTCGCATCGGTGGCCAATTGTCCGAAGCAAAGGTCGTTGGCCGAGGCCCAGGCGCTGAATATATGAATGGCCGCCTTATCACTGGCCCGGTCGAACGAGCGCCTGAGTGTCTTGCCGTCTATGGCGATCAACCTGTCTTCGCTCTTTTCCGCCAATGTATTGATCCACGAGAGGAAAAAACGTTCCAATGCGTCAGGGTCGATCACCGCGAACACCGTACCGAAGGTGTCGTGGTAAGGAATCCCGTGCGGCAGTTTGAGGAATGTTTTGAACCACTTCACCTTTGCTTCACCGAACTGCGAAACCTCAGTCCACGTATCGGCTCCGCAAATCACGGCACAAACCGCAATTGTTACAATGTCTTCGAAAAGATGTTGCCGACCTTGCTTGCCACGAGGGTCCGGCAACACCGACAAATGCTTCCGGATCGAAGTTGCCATTCTTGGTCTCCACGGTTCTTGGGCGATTCCCTGCGCCAACCGCAGTGGACCACATTGATATGAAAACGAAAACCACTAAAGTTTTTTTCTTGCGGTAGCCCTGGGTGTAGGGTCAGGGGAACAGCCTTTTCAAAATTTTTCTTGGATTGATCGCACCCGGGAAAAATAATAGTGGCGCGGGCGTCCCTGCCCGCGGTTGGGCGGGCGCCATATTTAAGGTAGCCCGCCCCACTCCGTAATAGCGTATTGATAAGATTCATGACCGGGAACTTTTCTGAGAATGCGGTTGCTCTGCTATATGAAAGTTGATTTAACTTGCCGTTAGCCGGTGCGCCTTTATATGATGTGAATTGAATTTATTAGAGCCGATCCCTGGCCGGGGCAAGATCCTTGCTTATTCCGTTGATGGGCCCACTCCACTGAGGAGTACCGGAAGCAAAGGCGCTTTCGGGTGGGTATCATTGGACGATTTGCCTGAATGATTTCATTTTCCCGTTAAATGGACATACTTCTAGCGCTTTCCCTGCTTATCCTGTCCCTGGCCGTGCTTCTGGTAAGCGCCGACAAGTTCGTTGGCGGCACGGAACACCTCGGATTGGTGCTGGGTATTCCCCCATTCATATTGGGAATCACGATTTTGGCGGTGGGCACTTCCTTTCCGGAACTGATCACGGCCATGTTTGCCGTCCAGGGCGGCAAGAGTGAAATCGTGCTCGGAACCGTGATCGGTTCCAACATCGCCAATATTCTTCTGATCCTGGGTCTCACGGCGATCTTCGCCAAGGATTTCACCATCACCTGGGATTTATTGCATGGCGATCTGCCAATGTTGTTCGGCAGCCTCCTCCTGTTAGTCTTCGTGGTGTATCCCCTCTCCGCTGCCGACCTGATTATCTTTGAACAAGTCTCCGCAGAAGTGGCCCGGGGCACCGGAGCCGTTCGGGGAGACCGGGCCTTCATCTCCCCTTGGGAAGGCTTGATGCTGGTGGCGGGATACGGCCTCTACATCCACTACTACTCCATCCGCTACAAGGAGGAAGCCGACAAGGGACCGGCGAAAATTGCGGAGAAGCATCCCCTTAAAATCATGACGCTGGTGTGGATGGTTCTCGGGTTGGGCGGGGTGCTGATCGGGGCCAAGTTCACGGTGCAATTCGCCGTTGAATTGGCAACCATGCTCAATATCGGGAACGAGGTGGTGGCCGCCTCCATGATCGCCTTCGGCACCTCCATGCCGGAACTGGTGGTTTCCATCAGCGCCGCCCGCAGGAACAATTTCGAACTGGTGCTGGGGAACGTGACCGGATCGAATATCTTCAATACCTTCATGGTATTGGGAATTCCCGGGATTCTGGCGCCGTTCATGGGCAATCGAACCCCGCTCCGGGTGGGCGAGGAATCGATCCTCTTTCTCCAAATGCCATTTTATGGCGCCACGCTCTTCCTGTTCCTGGTGGTGGTGCTGGACAAGACCCTCACCCGCACCGAGGGATGGGTGATATTCCTGGCGTATATTCTCTTTATCAGCAAGCTGTTTTCCCTCATTTAGCTTCATTTGGACAGCGCAACGGCGGCGGCGGATCCTGCCGATTTTTCCGGAGCCCTGACGCGTTTCCTTGCCTTCTCCTCGCGAGCCGGGGAGGATGGTGCTGCGCATCGTAAAATTTGCCCGGAAGAATTCCTGCCTTCCCTTGATCACCGGCCCGTCCGAGCACCCATCTCCCGGGAGACCCCCATGCTGCTGGAAGGTTCCTGTCATTGCGGCGCCGTGCGGTTCTCGCTGCAATCCCGCACCCCCCACCCCTACATGCTCTGTTATTGCTCCATCTGCCGGAAAACCGGCGGGGGCGGAGGCTGCGCCATCAACATCATGGGCAGCGCGGATACCCTGGAGATCGAGGAAGCGTCCGCCATTGCCATATACCGCGCCAGCAACGTGGATGGGTCACTGAGCGGCAACCGGCGCCACTTCTGCTCCCTGTGTGGGAGCGCGTTGTGGTGCGCGAATCCGGCCTACAGCGAGTGGGTGTATCCCTTCGCCTCGGCCATCGATACGCCCCTGCCCGCACCGCCGCAGTTGGTGCACATCATGGAAAACTACCGCCCGGACTGGGTGGCCGTCCCGGAAGGCGCGGACAATGCCCATTTCGGGGAATATCCCGCCGAAGGCATCCACGATTGGCACGAAAGCCGGGGGCTGCTGGAACCCGAGTGACCGAGCCCTCCTCAGGCCTCATTGCCTGAGTGAATTTCTGTTGTAGGTTGTCTCAATTAATCGTTCGGAACGCTTCCTGTGTTTGGGGAGCCTCAACCAAAATGGACATCCTTTCCAGGAATCCGCCATGACCACGCACGCGCTTCCCCACCCCGTGGAGCGCCTCACAGTCCAGGTATTGGTGGACAACGTGACGGATCTGCTATCCACCAATCACGATCATGTGAAATCGGAATTGAATTGCCTGGTGGATGCCGGAATGACGGAATGGGGAGGCACGGCCATTTGCTGCGCTCATTTCGGATTATCCCTGGTACTTACCGTATCCTCCAACGGAACGGAGCGCACCCTGCTCTTCGATGGCGGGCCGGAGGGATACGCCGTCGAGCGCAATGGAGGGAAACTGGGCGTCGATTTCGGGAGTGTGGAGGCCGTGATGCTCTCCCATGGCCATTGGGATCATGCGGGGGGTTTGCGCAAAGCCCTGGAGTTGATCCGTGCGGCGCAACCGTCCCGCAAAGTGCCCTACTACCTGCATCCGGGCATGTTCCACCCCCGGGGCTTGAAGTTACCCAATGGCGAAGTGCTCCCATTCGCCGAAATTCCCGGCATCGAAGAATTGCGCCAAAACGGTGCCGAAGTGATCGTCACCAGCGAGCCGGAAAGGCCCCTGGATGGCCTGTTCTACGTCAGTGGGGAAATCCCCCGGGTCACACCCTACGAAAAAGGGTTCCCGCCCCATGTGCGCAGAAGCGAGGACGGTTCCGGATGGGAGCCGGACCCGCTCATCATGGACGAGCGCTTCCTGGCCGTGAACGTGAAGGACAAGGGGATCATCGTCTTCTCCGCCTGTTCCCATGCCGGATTGATCAACGTGCTCACCCACGCCAGGGAGGTATTTCCCGATCTGTCCCTGCATGCGGTGATGGGTGGCTTCCATCTCTCCGGCGCAGCCCCCGAGGCCATCATCCCGGAAACCGTGCGCGACTTGGCGGAATTTGATCTGCGTTGGATCGTCCCCGCCCACTGCACCGGCTGGCGTGCGGTGAATGCCCTTGTCAATGCCTTCGGCGAGGAAAAGGTCACTCCCGCCGCCGTGGGCAAACGCTTCACCTTTTAAACACTGCGACTTATATAATTGCGCATTCAATTGACGATTCTTATGATTCCGGATATTGATCGCGCCCTTCGAGACGGGCTCCCATGGAGCCCTCCTCAGGGACGCGGGTTTCAGTTCCCAGTTTAACCGCCTCCCTGAGGAGCCTTGCGGAGCAAGGCGTCTCGAAGGGCGATACGCATGTTTTTATGACGCTATGTATAGAAGGCCAGGGTGTGAGGTCTCGCGTATTATCCGCTCCTATACTGAAGGCGGCATAAATACGGGAATTGAATTCCCTATGAATAAAGTGAAACGCTCGAAGTCTCGCGTTTCTCGCTCGAAGTCTCGCGTTTCACCCCCCCGCCGCAAGGACGGAGACGGAGTCCAGGGAGAATTTCAGCCAGCCGGAGGGGAAGATGCCCAGGTAGATCACGCCGATCATGGCCAGCGCGATGGCGGCGTAGAGCGGCACCGAGGGCGTTGCGGGCTCGGAGATGCTGCCCGGGGTGGCCGGTTGCATGTACATCACCACCACCATCCGCAGATAGTAGAAGATGGAGATCGCGGAGTTGAGCACCCCGATCACCGTCAGCCAGATGAAACCCTGATCCACCGCGGACTTGAAGATCTGGAACTTCCCCGCGAAACCGGCCGTGAGGGGGATCCCCGCCAGGGAAAGCATGAACACGAACATGGCCAGTCCCAGGCCCGGTTCCAGATGCCCGAAGCCGGTGTAGTCGGCGAAGGTCACCCGCTCCCGGCCCTTGGAGGAGGCCAGGATCAGGATGGCGAAGGCGCCCGTGTTCATCAACGTGTAGGCCAGGGCGTAGAACACCACGGCGCCCAGGGCGTCCGTTCCTCCCACCACGATCGCCACCAGGATGTATCCCGCATGGGCGATGGAGGAGTAGGCCAACATGCGCTTGATGTTGTCCTGCTGCAGGGCCAGCACATTGCCCAGGGTCATGGTGAGGGCGGCCAGCACCCACAGCACCGGTCCCCATTGGGCCTGAGTGGCGCCCAGGGCATCGATCAGCACCCGCATCATGGCCGCGAAACCGGCGGCCTTGGGCCCGGTGGACAAAAACGCCGTCACGGCGGTGGGGGCGCCCTCGTATACGTCCGGCGTCCACATGTGAAAGGGCACCAGGGCGATCTTGAATCCGAAGCCCACCAGCAGAAAGCCCAGCCCGAACCAGATGAAATGGTTCTGGTACACCTCCTGCCGCGCCAGCGCCAGCTTGATTTCATCCAGGTGGATGGAACCCGTGGCGCCGTAGAGCAGCATCACGCCGTAGAGGAAGAAGCCCGTGGAGAACGCCCCCAGCAGGAAGTATTTCAGCGCGGCCTCGTTGGACCTGAGGTCCCGCTGATTCAATCCGCAGAGAATGTAGCTGCAGATGGAGAGGATCTCCAGGCCGATGAAGATGATCAGCAGATCACGCCCCGAGGCCATCAGCATCATCCCGCCCGTGGCGAAGAGCAGCAGCGCGTAAAACTCGCCGAAGGGCAACCCCTGGTCTTCCAGGTAACGAATGGAAATGAGGATCGTAAAGGCGCTCACCGCGATGAAAATCAACTCGAAGACGATCGAGAATTCGTCGGCGGCGATGGTTCCCTGAAAACCCTCCAGCCCCTGGCCCAGCAGGGTATATTCGGCATAGCCCGCCACCAGCAGGGACAACAGGGCCAGGTAGGCCAGATTGCGGACGGAGCGGCCCCGTCCGAACAGATCGAACAGGATCACCACCATGCCCATTCCGAACACGATGGTTTCCGGCAGGATGGAGAGAAAATCCTCGGTGGTGAGTGCCATGGCAATGCTGTTGTTCATTGAGAGACCCCCGCCGTACCGCCTTGCGTGAACGCCGTGCTTCCCTGTGCCAGCCTGTTTTCAGGGCCAGTCGTTTTTTCAAGAGTAGTGAGTGCGGCCCTTTCGGCCGGGGCCGTGTGCACGATCTTTATGAAATGATTCACGGAGGTTTCCATCTTGCTCAGGAAGGTGGTGGGGTACACGCCGGCCCAGACGATGAGGAGAATCAGTGGCGCCAGCACGGCGATTTCCCGCAGGGACAGGTCGCTCACCTTTTCATTTTTCAGGTTGGTCACTTCGCCGAAGAATACCCGCTGAAACATCCACAACAGGTACACCGCCGCCAGGATCACCGCCGAGGCCGCCAGCACCGCGGCGATGGGGTACTCCTGGAAGGCCCCCACCAGAATCAGGTATTCGCCCACGAATCCGTTCAGGCTGGGCAGGCCGATCGAGGAGAGCACGATGATCAGGAACAGCGTTGCGTAGATGGGCATCACCCGCATCAGGCCCCCGAATTCCGCGATGGCCTTGGTGTGCCGCCGCTCGTAGATCATCCCCACCACCAGAAAGAGCCCGCCGGTGCTGATGCCGTGGTTGAGCATCTGCAACACGCCGCCCTGCACCCCCTGGGTGTTGAGGGCGAACAGCCCCAGCATCACGAAGCCCAGGTGCGATACCGAGGAGTAGGCCACCAGCTTCTTCATGTCCGGCTGCACCATGCACACCAGCGCGCCGTAGATGATGCCCACCACCGCAATCCCGATCAGCCACGGAATGAAGGCGAAGGTGGCTTCCGGAAAGAGCGGCATGGCCAGCCGGATGAAGCCGTAGACGCCCATCTTCAGCAGCACCCCCGCCAGGATCACCGAGCCCGCCGTGGGCGCCTCCACGTGAGCGTCCGGCAGCCAGGTGTGGAAGGGCCACATGGGCACCTTCACCGCGAAGGCCAGCGCGAAGGCGCCGAACATCCAGTACTGGGCGGGCAGCCCCACGCCCACCTGGTACCAAGCCAGCAGGGAGAAGGTGTAACGGCCCGTCTCGGCGAATACGTGGAAGTACATGGCCAGGATGGCCACCAGCATCAACGCCGAGGCCCCCATGGTGTAGACCACGAACTTGATGGCCGCGTACAGCCGGTCCTCGCTGCCCCAGACCCCGATCAGGAAGTACATCGGGAACAGCATCACCTCCCAGAACACGAAGAACAGGAACACGTCCAGGGAGACGAACACCCCATTCATCCCCACCTCCAGCAGCAGCAGGGTAATCATGAACTCGCGCACGTGCTTGTCCACCGCCGTCCAGGTGCCGGCGACGGACACCACCGTGAGCAGCGTGGTCATCAGCACCAGGAACAGCGTGATGCCGTCCAGCCCCAGGTGGTACTCCACGCCCCAACCGGGAATCCACGGCACGCGCTCCACGAACTGGAAGGCCGTGATCTCCCCGTCGAAGGCCCAGTACAGCGGCAGGGAAATCAGGAACGTGGCCGCGCTGACCACCAGGGCGATCCACTTGGCCAGGCCGTCCGCCTTGCGGTCCACGAACATCAGCAAGGCCACGCCCGCAAGGGGAAAGAGGACGATCAGCGTCAGTATCGGTATGCCCAGTACGGTCATGAATAGTCGGCCTGTGAAATCAATGTGGTTTTCTTTATCGGTGATGCAAAAAAAGCAGCCACCGGAAAATGAGCGCCGCGCCCACGGCAATGCTCACGGTGATGCCCACGGCGAGCCGCATCAAAGCAACTTGACCACCGCGCCTGTAACGACTGCGATCAGGGATACCAATGCCGCGAACTTCAGCATCTGGTCCCGCTGCTCTTTCAGCAGATCGGCCCGCAGGGTTTGCATGTCGGCGCGCAGTGTCTGCATGTCGGCTCGCATTCTGGCTTCCAGCTCATTCAGTTTATGCTCGAACAGGTCGAACTTTTGCTCCAATACCTCGGCGAACCGGTCGAATCCTCTTTGAATGGCGTCTTCCTGAATTTCCACGATGGCCTTGGCCTGCTCGTGGGAAAACCCGGCTTCCTCCAACTTGTTGATGCTTTTCAATTCGTCCGTAATCGGCATATCCGGTTTCCCAAGCAGGGATGCGTTGCGAGTATCGATTCAGGCCATGGCCCGGGGTTTATCCTAAAACAGCAGCCACCAGAAGATGAGCACCGCGCCCACGGCAATGCCCACGGCGTAGTTTTGGATCACTCCGTTCTGGGTGAGCCGCAGTGAGCCGCCGATATTGCGGGCGCTGTAGCCGATGCCGTTGACGATGGCGTCGATGATTTTCACGTCCACGATCCGCCACAGCACCATATCGGAGATCCAGTGAATGGAGCGCACGATCAGCAGGTCGTACAACTCGTCGATCCAGTACTTGTTGGCCAGCAGCGTGTGCAGCGGCTTCACGGCGTCCCGCGCCGCGGCGGCCTTGCCGGGATGTTTTGCGAAGAGCACGTAGGCGCCGAACATGGCCGCCAGCGCCGCTCCGGTGGAGAGGCCCATCAGCCCGAACTCCTGTCCTGCCCCATGGGGCGCGGTCACGCCGTAGGTGGCGGGCAGGGTGGCGAAGAAGCCGTCGAAGTAATGCTCCAGCACGTTGGGGATATTCACCAAACCGCCCAGCAGGTGCGGAATGCCCACCCAGCCACCCACGATGGCCAGTCCGGCCAGCGTCAGCAGGGGCACGGTGATCTGCCAGGGCGACTCGTGGACGTGGCCTTCCAGGTGCGGGTCCAACCGGCTTTTGCCGAAGAAGGTCAGCCCCACCGCCCGGAACATGTAGAACGCAGTCATGACGGCGGTCACCACTCCCGCCGCCCACAGATAGGGATGCCCGGCGGGAGAGGAAAAGGCCTGCCACAATATTTCGTCCTTGGAGAAGAACCCGGCGAAGAAAAGCGGAAATCCGCTGATGGCCAGCGCCCCCACCACGAAGGTCCACCCGGTGATGGGCATTTTCCGGATCAGGCCCCCCAGGTTGCGCATGTCCTGCTCGTGGTGCGTGGCGTGGATCACCGAGCCGGATCCCAGGAAGAGCAGAGCCTTGAAGAAGGCGTGGGTCATCACGTGAAAGATGCCCACCCCGAACGCGCCCACCCCCATCGCCAGGAACATGTACCCCAACTGGCTCACGGTGGAATAGGCCAGCACGCGCTTGATGTCGTTCTGGGCCATGGCCATCGTGGCCGCGAAGAAGGCCGTGGCCGCGCCGATGACGGCGATCACCCACATCGTCGTGGGGGCCAGCACGAACAGCGAACTGAGCCGCGCCACTACGTACAACCCGGCGGTGACCATGGTGGCCGCGTGAATCAGCGCGGAAACCGGCGTGGGCCCCTCCATGGCGTCCGGCAACCATGTATAGAGAGGAATCTGCGCGCTCTTTCCGGTGGCGGCCAGGAAGATCAGCAGCGTGATGATCGTCACCAGCGTTCCGCCCATCTCCAGCTTGCCGGCGGCCTGGCCGGTCACGATGGCGACATCCAGCGTGCCGAAGGTGACGAAGATCAGCAGGGTGGCCACGATGAAGCCGAAGTCCCCGATCCGGTTGACCACGAACGCCTTCTTGGCCGCGGAGGCCGCCGAGTTCTTCTTGAAGTAGTAGCCGATCAGCAGGTAGGAGCACAGCCCGACGCCCTCCCAGCCCACGAAGATCAGCAGGAAGCTCCCGCCCAGCACCAGCAACAGCATGAAGAACACGAACAGATTGAGGTAGGAGAAGAAGCGCCAGTAGGCGTACTCTTCCTCGTCGCCCATGTAGCCGACGGAATACAGGTGAATCAGGAAGCCCACCCCGGTGACGATGAGGATGTACAGCCCGGAAAGGCGGTCCACCGTGAAGCTCACGTCCACGGAAAAGGAGCCGGAATCGATCCAGGAATACAAGGTCTGATGCAGCGCCTGCCCCGGCGCGTCCAGCATTTCCAGAAAGGATAGCAGGGACAGCACGAACGAGGCGCCGATCGTTCCCGGCCCCACGAAAGAGACGAACCGCTTGCCCAGCGCACGGCCCAGCAGTCCGTTCAGCAAAAAGCCCAGCAACGGCAGGCCCGGTATCAACCAAATGGATGCGCTCATTTCATTCCGTCATGCGGTAAAAAGTGAAAAACAGCCACAGATTTCACAGATTTTTTACTCGACTTAGTGAGATCGAGCCAGTTGTTCAATCACTCTTGGATCCCTGTTTGAGATTCCCCACCATAAGCCATCCAGTGTCCAAAGGTCCGTTTCGATCTTGCTAGCCAATTTCTTAAGTAGCTTGTTAACCGCCTCGTACGTTCTGCCCTTATTACGTTTAGGGGTCACAAATGGGAACAACCCAAATCGCTCCAGTCTATGTTCAGAAATGCTGTTCCAGACTCCATAGCGCTTCGGATACACCACTAACAGGATCGCCGACTTGATCGCTTTGCCCAATCCTGGGACTTGCATCTCATTCCATCTGTCGGAAATCGAACGGCTTTCGTCCAGTAAAATGGAGAGGCCATGCCGAAGCGCATCCAAATCATTTGAAGCAGCGAGTCCACGTCGATAAAGCTGCGACCAATGATAGTTGTTCTCCAGGTAAAGGAAGCTGCGAAAATCTTCCGCTCTTAACTGCCCCAATGCCACCGGGGAAAACAAGGCGCCGTACTTTTCCAAGACCCTTTCCTTGGCATCAAGCATCTTGTATAGCGCAGGATCGGTGGGGATGCTTCTGAGGCACTCTTTTAGAGCGAATACCGCAGCCTCAAACCGTGTGTCCTCCATCCAGCCTCCTAGTTTGCCTTCACCGCATATCGATGTCCGTTATGAACCATCTGCGTCATCTGTGGAATCTGTGGCCCCTGTTGTTCCTTGTTACCACCGCAGCAGGTTGATCTCGTCGATGTTGAGCGTGCCCCGGTTGCGGAAGATGGCCAGCATAATGGCCAGCCCGATCACCGCCTCGGATGCGGCCACGATCAGCACGAAGAATACGAACATCACCCCCGTCATGGAGTGCATGCCGTAGGCGAAGCCGATGAAGCCCAGGTTGACCGCGTTGAGCATCAATTCGATGCACATGAACACGATCAGCGCATTGCGGCGGATGATTACGCCCGTTACGCCGATGCTGAACAACACGGCGCTCAAGGTCAGCACGTGGGAGACGGGAATCATGGTTCCTCCCCTTCCCCACCACCAGAAGCACCGCCAGAATCACCGCCAGAATCACCGCCGGGACCCGTGTCCCGGCGTTTGGCGATGATCACCGCCCCGATCACGGCCACCATCAGCAGCACCGAGATCACCTCGAAGGGCAGCACATAATCGGTAAACAGAATTTCCCCGATGATTTCCACCGCCCCCTGTTCCGCCAGATATTCCGGGGAGTATTTTCCCTGGGGCCCGATTTTGGCGGAGGGATGGTTGAAGGCGCCAATCATCTGGGCCAGGATTACCATCGTGACCGCCGCCCCCAACAGTTTGGGGAAGCTCCATTTGAGGCTAAAAGCGGTGTCTGTGCGCAGGTTGAGGAGCATGATCACGAACAGGAAGAGGATCATGATGGCGCCGGCGTAGATCAGCAGTTGAATGGCCGCCACGAACTCGCTGTTGAGCAGGATGAAAATCGCACTCAGAAAGCCGAAGGTGCCCACCAGGGCCATGGCGCAGTAAGCCGGACTGCGGAAAAGCAGCACGGACAGCGCCCCGCCCACGGCCATGGCGGCGAAGATGTAAAAAAAGATCAGGTTCAGTTCCATGGACGATTCACGGCTCTCTGTCTTGAAACATACCGATTGCCCTCGGTGTCTTGTGCGCCTTGCATGTCTTGCTTGCGATGATGCTGGCGGATCACGCGGATTGCTTGCGGCCGGCGCTGCCCGGCTCGATGCCGCCTTCTCCCACGTCCTCCCAGCTTAGGCCCTGGCAGGGCCCGCCGGCTTCCGCCATTTCCGCAAAGACCTCCCGCGCGCTGCGGATGCCCTTGTTTTCCCCCTCCTTCCCGTTCTCCCCCCTCACGGCGGCGAGCAGGGAAGCCAGGATCGTTAGTTGGTCCCGCGCCATCTCCGGGGGCGTCAAGCCCGGTGCGATGCGTTGCAGGCGGCCGTTCCTGTTGAACCAAGTGCCCTCCTTTTCCGCATGAGTAAACCCCGGCAGCAACACGTCCGCTACGTCGCGCCATTCCCCGGGGAAGGCCCCGATCACCACTACCAACTCCGCCTTGCCGGCCAGATCGCGCACCTCCTTGTTGTCCGCGAAGGGAGCGCCCAGGACGAACACCGCCCTGGGCTTTTTTTTCAAGGCTGCCTTGACCTGGGAGGCATCTCTGTCCCCGCTGAGCCCGGCGGCTTCCGCTCCGTGGGTGTTGGGACTCTTGTCCGTGGTAATCAGCGAATAGATGAAGGGATCCTCCAGATTCCGCGGAGGTTGCTCCTGTTGCGCCCCGGAATCCAGGGGGAAGTAAAGGGTCTGGGATTCCAGTCCTGCGCTCAGAAATTCCCGCAGCAGATACAGTTCCTCGTTGGTGGCATGGGTGTCCGTCAGGGCGATCACGGCATCGCCTTTGGCGCCGATTTCCTCCAGCCGCTGGGCGATGGCCTGCTCCGCCGCTTCCCATTCCGCGGAGCGCAGTTGTCCCTTGACCCGCGCCAGGGGTTCAACGATGCGGTCCCGGCGGTTGTTGAGAATTTTGTATCCCAACCGTCCCTCGTCGCACATCCACCAGCGGTTGACCTCGTGGTTGGTGCGGGGCTTGATGCGGAAGACCCGGTTCTGGTGCTGTTCCACAGTGACGTTGCACCCGGTGGAACAACCCGGGCAGATGGTGTTGGTCTTTTGCAGTTTCCAGGCGCGTTTCTTGAAGCGCCAGTCGCGGTTGAGAATGGAGCCCACCGGACAGATGTCGGCCAGATTGCCCTGGAACTTGTGAGCGATCTGGGAATCGGTCCAGGTGTCGAAGGTCAACTCGTGGGAGCGCAGGAAGGCGGCGAAGTCGTGCGTGCCCACGATGTCGCGGGAAAAACGCTCGCAGAGGGAGCACTGAATGCAACGGTTGCGCTCCAGCACGATAAAGGAGCCCACGTCGCGCCAGCCGTAGACCCGCTTTTCGTATGCCATTTCCGAATGGCCGCTTCCGTAGCGGAAGGCGGTGTTTTGCAGTTCGCACTCCCCTGCCTGATCGCAGATGGGGCAATCCAGGGGATGGTTCACCAGCAGGAACTCGTTGACCAGCTTCTGTCCTTCCACGGCCATCCCGGAGGTCTGGGTGATCCGCATGCCCTCCGCGGCCGGGGTGGAGCAGGATGCCTGCAGGCGGGGCATGCCGCGCCCGTTGCCCATGTCGGTGATTTCCACCAGGCATTGCCGGCATTGGGCCGTCACCGCCAACCCGGGATGAAAGCAGTAATGAGGGATTTCATGACCGGCCCGCAGCGCGGCCCGCAACAGGGTTTCTCCCGGCTCGAACTCGACCGCCTCGTCTTCCAGATAAAACGTTCCCATGGTTGGCTATCCCACGCTTTGTTTGAGAAATTCTTCGGGAAACTTGCGCACGAACCCCTGCATGGGGCCGCCCACGGCATCCCCGAAGGCGCAGATGGTGGTGCCGATCAGGTTGCCGGCGGCGCGTTCCACCCGCTCCAGCAATTCGGGATTGCCCTCGCCGTCCTTGAACTGGCGGATCATGTTCTTCAGCCAGAAGGTGCCCTCGCGGCAGGGGGTGCACTGCCCGCAGGATTCGTGGTTGAAAAAGCGGATGGTGCGGTTGGCCAGTTCCACGATGCTGGTGTCTTCGTCGAAGATCATGATCGACCCGGAGCCGCGCATGGAGTCGGCCTTGGCCAAGCTTTCGAAGTCGTAGGGAATGTCGATGTCCTCGGGCCGGAGAATGGCCGAGGACGCACCGCCGGGAATCACCGCCTTGAGCTGCTTGCCGGCCCGGACGCCGCCCCCGAAATCCTCGATGATCCCTTTCAGGTTGTGTCCCATCTCCACCTCGTAGACACCCGGGTTCCGCACGTGCCCGGACAGGCTGATGGCCTGGGTGCCGTTATTGTTCTCCGTGCCCAGCGCCGCGAAGGCATCCGGGCCTTCGGTGAGGATGAAGGGCACGTTGGCCAGGGTCTCCACGTTGTTGACGGTGGTGGGGCACGCGTCGAATCCGGATTGGGCGGGAAAGGGCGGCTTGAAGCGCGGCTGGCCCCGCTTCCCCTCCAGGGAGTCCAGCATGGCCGTTTCCTCGCCGCAAATATAGGCCCCGGCCCCGGGGTGCACGGTGATTTCCAGGTCGAACCCGCTGCCCTGGATATTCTTCCCCAGCAGCTTGGCCTTGTGCAGTTCCGCGATGGCCTTCTCCACGTTGCGGATGGCCTTGGGGGATTCCCCCCGGATGTAGATGTACCCGTGGTGGGAATGCATGGCATGGCACCCGATCATCATCCCCTCCAACATCATATGGGGGTCCTTCATCATGATCAGGTGATCCTTGAAGGTGCCTGGCTCGCTTTCGTCCGCGTTGCACACCAGATAGGAAGGCCTATCGCCCGGCGGTGGCATGAAGCTCCACTTCAATCCACAGGGAAATCCCGCCCCCCCGCGCCCGCGCAGTCCCGAAGACTTGACCTGCTCGATCACTTCCGCAGGTGTCATTCCGTCCAGCACCTTTTTCCAGGCGCCGTACCCTCCGGTCTTGCGGTAGGCCGCGAGGTCTCCGGCATACCCTGACTGGCGGATGTTTTTCAGCAGGAGTAGTTTTTCTTCAGCCATGGTGAATCTTCAATTCGCTTTACTCGCGATAAGCGATAACCCTGTGCGGGCCGTTAGTTTCGCAGCCTCGTAACCGCCATTTCACGGGCTCTAGGCCTTCTTGGCCCTGGCCCCGTCGATCCAGCGGTCGATTTCCTCTTTGGTGATGCGTTCCTGCACGTCCTCGTTCACCACCAGCAAGGGCGCCTTGTCACAGGCGGCCAGGCATTGCACTTCTTCCAGGCTGAACAACCCGTCCGGCGTGGTGCCGCCCGGATGAATTCCCAGCCGCTTTTCCAGGTGCTCCAAGGTATCGCCCCCTCCGCACACGCCGCAGGGGAGGCTGTTGCAGACCATGATGTGATATTTCCCCGGAGGGCTGGTGCGGTACATATTGTAGAAAGTCACCACGCCCCGTACATGGTTGAGCGTGGTCTCGCAGAGTTCCGCCACGTAATCCTCCCATCCCGGGGGAATCCAGCCCTTGTTTTCCCGTTGCACCAAGTGCAACAGGGGCAGCAGGGCATGAATCTTCCTGGGATAGCGCGCGAAGAGGGTGTCCACCTCCTTCCGCACCGCATCGGTAAATCCAATTTTCGCCGCTGGGGCCATAAATTCAATTTTCGCGGATATGGACTTCGTGGATCCGGCGGGCGCCTTTCCAGCGCGGTTTCCGGCATTGTTTCCGGTGGGGTTCCCGGTTCAATACGCGGGCAGCAAATTCCTGCAAGGCATGAAGGGCCAAGCCATCCATGAAATGCGACGGTACAACACCGCAAAATTCACCATATCGAGGGAGTTCCGTCAATTGATTCCGTAATTTCGTGGGAGTTTCCGGTATGGATTCCGGGTTAGGTTCCCTGCGATGGGGGTGGGCTGTCCTGTTATTATTGTATTATAGCTGAACAACCGGGAGTGGTGAAGGTTCCCGGAGCGGGCCCGGTTTCCGGCCATCCGGCTATGTCCCTCCTGCTATTTCCCACCTGCTATCTCCCACCTGCGATGGCCGCCTCGCCCGCATCGCGCAGGGCCTGGATGGCGGCGGCATAATCGGCTTCCCCGAACACCGCCGTCCCGGCCACGAACACCGTGGCTCCTGCCTCCACCGCCGCTCCAATGGTGGCGGGGGTGATCCCCCCGTCCACCTGGATGGCCACATCCAGCCCACGCCGGGTCAGGGTTTCGCTGAGCGTGCGGATTTTCTCCGTCACCTGGGGAATGTATCCCTGGCCCCCGAACCCGGGGTTGACGGACATCAGCAGCACCAATTCCACCTCCTCCAACACGTAGTCCAGTGCGGAAACGGGGGTGGCCGGGTTGAGGGAAACCCCGGGCAGCATGCCGTGGGAGCGGACCAGTTGCAGGGAGCGGTGCAGGTGGATGGGCGCCTCGGCATGGACGGTGAGCCGGTCCACACCGGCCTCGGCAAAGGCCGGCGTCAGGGAATCGGGATCCGTCACCATCAGGTGCGCGTCGAACACCGCGCCCTGGGGCTTGACCATCTTCTTCACCAGGGGTGGTCCGAAGGTCAGGTTGGGCACGAAATGCCCGTCCATCACGTCCAGGTGAATCCAGTCCGCGCCGGCGGCCTGCACCGCCGCGATTTCCTCGCTGATGCGCCCGAAGTCGGCGGAAAGAATGGAAGGGGCGATCTTGATCATGGGGTTTCTTCGCGAATGTGCAAACCAGCTTTATCCGCTAAGTTTTTAGCGATGAAGTTTTGCTTTTGCTTGTCTTCGGACATCCGATCACATTGGCGTGTAACGGATGCGGCTCCAATGTTGGTTGGATTTTCAATTCTTCTGCCAGGTAATCCCGCGCGAATAAATCACCTCTCGCAATCACGTTTTCGAGAAAAAGATCTCCCAATTCCCAAATTGCTGGGTTTTCAAGCCCGTCAATGCGGAAAACGGATATGGACAGGGTTTTCCTGGAGGGGAGAAATGCGTTGTACCGGACTTTGTGCTTTGTGGAAATGATTTCGCTACGATGCTCTATGAAATGGGCTAGAGACTCGTTTTCAGAGACAGGTTGTACGTTTTCCTCACTCATAGGCTGGTTGGAGGATATTCAGCATGTTGAACACTAGAGCGATCTTTTCCGTATTGAAATCGATTTTCCCATCTGATTTGGAGTGCTCGTCGAACTTCGCCGCGTAGTAAATGCTTCCCTCTTCATCCACACTGACGATCATCCAATGATCCCGATCGAAATCCCATTCAAATCCGATGGAACCGTCGGGTTCGGGCACGACATCCGGTAGAGGAATGTCATCGGGGAAAAGCGAAACAAATTTTTTCGCATTGGCAACCGTTTTATCACCAATGGGTTCGGAGTTTTCCCCGTTCCAGTTTTCAGTGGAGCAATCTGCGGCAACCGCATCGATTTCACCGACAATTGATGTTTCATTTAGTTCAACAGGGTTATCCATGTGACTCAACTCTCTAAACTCAGCCTTGGCTTCTTTGTGGTTTTCATCATGTTTCAAACTATCATAGGAATGAAATCATTGGGAAATTTATTGTATCCAATCACCCCAACTGCCGTTTCACTGCCGCCACCACGGCTTCGGTGGTGATGCCGAAGAGCTGGAAGAGTTCCCCGGCGGGCGCGGAGCCGCCGAAGCCCGTCATGCCAACCATCGCGCCGGAGGAGCCGATCCACTGGTGCCATCCCTGGGCGATGCCGGCCTCCACCCCCACCCGGCAGGTCACCGCGGGCGGAAGTACCTCGTCGCGATAGGCGTCCGGCTGCTCGGTGAACAACTCCCAGCAGGGCAGGCTCACCACCCGCGCCCCGACGCCCTCGCCTGCCAGGGCGTCCCGGGCTTCCGTGGCCAGATGCAGCTCGGAGCCGGTGGCGATGAGGAGGGTTTTGAGTTCCAGGCCGTCCGGCGCGTCGGCGAGCACATAGCCGCCCTTGGCCAGCGCGCCTTCTCCCGTGCCGGGGAGGGTGGGAAGCTTCTGGCGGGTCAGCAGCAGGGCGCTGGGGCCGCCGGAGTGGCCAAGGGCTTCCGCCCAGGCTTCCAGGGTTTCCCGGGTATCTCCGGGCCGGAAGACCCGCAGGCCGGGGATGGCCCGCAGGGCCGCGTAATGCTCCACCGGCTGGTGGGTGGGGCCGTCCTCTCCCACCCCGATGGAATCGTGGGTGAACACGTAGATCACCTGGGTGTTCATCAATCCCGCCAGCCGGATGGAGGGGCGCATGTAATCCGCGAACGTAAGGAAAGTCCCGGCGTAGGGCACCACGCCGCCGTGCATGGCCATTCCGTTCATGATCGCCGCCATGCCGTGTTCCCGCACGCCGTAGCGGATGTACTTGCCCCCGAAGCTGCCCGGGGCGATGTCGGTGAATTCCTTTACGTAGGTGTTGTTGGAGGGCGTGAGGTCCGCCGAGCCGCCGATCAGGTCCGGATGCTCCATGGCGAAGGCGGCCAGCACCTTGCCCGAGGCCGAGCGGGTAGCGTCGGCGTCGGGGGCCTCGGAGAGCCACTGCTTTCCCAGCGCTTTCAAGGAAGGCTCCCAGGCCGTGGAGGGTTTCCCTTCGCTGATGCGGGAAAGCTCCGCGCCCTCTTCCGGGTGGGCTTTGGCATAGGCGTCCAGTTGCTGTTGCCACTGCGAATCCGCGTCCTGACCCCGCTGCACGGCCTCCCGCCAGAACTCCAGCACGTCCGGGGGCACCTCGAAGGCCGGCGCGTTCCATCCCAGCGCGGCGCGGGTGGCGTTGATTTCCTCTTCTCCCAAAGGAGAGCCGTGGGTGCTTGCGGTGCCGGCCTTGTTGGGGGCGCCCCAGCCGATGACGGTCTTGCAGGAGATCAGGGAGGGCTTGCCGGTCTCCGCGCGCGCCGCATCGATAGCCTTTGCGATGGCCTCCTGGTCATGCCCATCCACCGTCTGGGTGTGCCAGCCGTAGGCCTCGAAGCGCTTGGTGACGTCCTCGGAGAAGGAGAGGCTGGTTGCTCCGTCGATGGTGATTTGGTTGTCGTCGTAAAACGCGGTCAGCTTGGAGAGGCCCAGGTGCCCGGCCAGGGAGCAGGCCTCGTGGCTGATCCCTTCCTCCATGCAGCCGTCTCCCATGAAGGTATAGGTGTGATGATCGATCATCTCATGGCCGGGGCGGTTGAACCGCGCCGCCAGCCAGCGCTCCGCCAGGGCCATTCCCACCGCGTTGGAGATGCCCTGCCCCAGCGGGCCGGTGGTCACCTCCACCCCGGGGGTGTGGCCCGCCTCCGGGTGACCAGGGGTTTTGCTGTGCAACTGGCGGAAGTTCTTCAACTCTTCCATGGGCAGATCGAAGCCTGAAAGATGAAGCAGGCTGTAGAGCAGCATGGAGCCATGCCCGTTGGAGAGAACGAAGCGGTCCCGGTTGAACCAGCCGGGATTGGCCGGATTGAAGCGCAGATACCGGGTCCACAACACCGTGGCGATATCCGCCATGCCCATGGGCATGCCGGGATGCCCGGAATTGGCGGCCTGGACACCATCCATGGAGAGAAAACGCAGGGCGTGCGCGGCCTGCTGGGAAAGTTCGGAGGAGGCGGACTGGCTCATGATTGCGACCGTTGTAGTGTTGGGATGGAGAATTCGTTCGGGATTGCGATAAACGGCAACGGCCGGAGGGACGGGCGCCGCTCCCTGGGGACGCTTCCGGATAATGGCCGGTTTCAAATAAGGCCGGTTCCATGCGGGGGGTAGCGGCTTCCTGCCACGCTCCGTTTGATTATAGACGGCGGCCCGGCACTTCAGTGCTCATCAAATCCTTGCTTGGTGTTGCAATGCTCACCATGACAATCCAGCCGCTGAAAATCAAACGCTAATCCCATCTGGAACCGAATGCGATCCGGGCGTATTTCGCCGCTGGGGCGAATCCGGGAGGGGGAGGGGGAACCGCGAACCGCAACTGCTTACCCCAGCCCGGCCCTCCCCGCTTGCAGTTGCCGTTGCAGCAGCAGTTATCGGCGTCCATCTGCGTTCATCGGCGGTTGCAAAAGCTGTTTGCAGTAGCAGTTCTTTGCGGCTTTGCGGCTTTGCGGGAGCCAGTTGCAGTTGTAGTTATCTGCGTTTATCCGCGTTCATCCGCGGTTTCAGTGCAGTTTGCAGTTCCGCGAAATCCCCCCATTGTCTCCAATTACGGCAGGGTGTATAAGGGAGCGCGAACGGGCCGGAGGGTGCGGTCCGCCTGGAATATCCGCCGGATTTTACCCGGATTTGCACGCAGCGACTGATCCCCCGCCCCGGAGTTCGTTCCGGATGGATGAGCCGGGAAGGGGCCCCACTGGTTGGAGAAGGGCCATGACCGTCCACATCGACCTGCCCGAACGATTCAATATTGCCGATTACTGCCTCGCGCCCAACCTGACGCCGGACCGCATCAACCGTCCCTTCATGGTGTGCGAGGACCAGACCCTCACCTATGGCGAGTTGGACAGGGGCTCCCAGCGGGCCGGGAACGCCTTTCGCAAGCTGGGTTTGCAGCCCGAGCAGCGGGTGATGCTGCTGATGATGGACACCCTCAAGTTCCCCGTGTGCTTCTGGGGGGCGATCCGCGCCGGGGGAGTGTCAGTGCCGGTGAACATACTGCTCAAGCCGCCGGACTACGCCTATTTCCTCAACGACAGCCGCGCCACCATCCTCATCGTGGACGAGGTGCTCTGGCCCAACATCGAGGCGGTGCAGGAGCAACTGCCGCACCTGCGCCATATCGTGATCGCCAACGGCTCCGTGCCAGGCAAGCCCTCCCTGGACGACCTGCTGGCCGAAGCCGATGAGGAAATGGAAACCCTGCTGCTCTCCCCGGACGATGCGGCGATCTGGCTCTATACCTCCGGGAGCACGGGTCTGCCCAAGGCCGCGGTGCACCTGCACCATGACATCCCGTATGCCAACGAGACATACGCCGCCGAGGTGCTCAAGCTGACCGGCGAGGACCGCACCTTTTCCGCGGCCAAGTTCTTCTTCGCCTACGGGCTGGGGAACAGCCTGTATTTTCCCATGACCGTGGGGGCCAGCGCGGTGATCTGCCCGGGCCGCCCCACGCCGGAATTGATGTTCGAGACCATCGACAAGTACCGGCCCACGGTGTTCTACGGCGTGCCCACCCTCTACAACGCCATGCTCAACCTCTACGACTCCTGGCTCAACGGCGCGGAGGAGGCGCCCGATCCCCTGCCCAGGATGGACTCCCTGCGCTTTTCGGTATCCGCCGGGGAATCCCTGCCAGCGGACCTGTTCAAGCGCTGGGAAAAGCACTTCGGGTCGGAAATCCTGGACGGCATCGGCTCCACGGAAATGATGCACATCTTCATCTCCAACCGCCTGGGGCAGGTGCGCCCCGGCAGCACGGGCACCATGGTGCCCGGGTACGAGGCCCGGCTGGTGGACGAGCACGGGCAGGACGTGCCCGGCGGCGAGGTGGGCGCCCTGCTGGTCAAGGGAGAATCCGCCGCCGCCTATTATTGGAACAAGCACCAGAAAACCAAGACAACCATGCTGGGCGAGTGGCTGGTGACCGGCGACAATTTTCACTGCGACAGCGAGGGCTTCTACTGGTACCACGGCCGTAACGACGACATGATGAAGGTCTCCGGCTCCTGGGTATCGCCCATCGAGGTGGAAAGCGCCCTGATTTCCCACGCCGCCGTGGCCGAATGCGCGGTGGTGGGCCAGGAGGACGAGGCCGGGCTCGTCAAGATCAAGGCCTTCGTCGTGCTGGGCCCGGGACACGAGCCCAATGCGGACCTGGAGGAGACCCTGCGCGGTCATGTGGCGGAATCCATCGCCAGCTTCAAGGCCCCCCAGTGGTTCGAATTCGCCGCCGATCTTCCCAAGACCGCCACGGGCAAGGTCAAGCGCTTCGAGTTGCGGGAATAGCCACCAGAAGCGCGGTTCAAACCGAATCAACCGTACCGTCATGTACCAATCCCATTTGCAAACCTGGAGCGACGCCGGCCGGCGGACGCATCAGCAACAGCGCTTCGACGCCATGGTGAAAACCATGCTGGCCGATAACGCCTTCTACCGGGAGAAATGGGACGCCTGCGCCAGCCTCCCTGCCGGGCGGATGGACTACGGCCACTTGGCAGACTTCCCCTTCACCAGCAAGTCCGAGTTGCTGGAGGACCAGGCCCGGCACGCGCCCTTCGGCACCAACCTGGGGTCGCCCCGGGAGGATTACCTGCGCATCCACCAGACCTCCGGCACCACCGGCACCCCCCTGCGGGTGCTGGACACACGGGAAAGCTGGGTGTGGTGGTGCGAATGCTGGCAGTACATTCTGGACGCCGCCGGGGTGACCAAGGCCGATACCGTGATGCTGGCCTTTTCCTTCGGTCCCTTCATCGGTTTCTGGTCGGCCCAGGCGGGCCTGAACCATTTGGGGACGCTGGTGATTACCGGGGGAGGAATGACCTCCCCCCAGCGCCTGGCGGCCATGCGCGACCTGGAAGCCACCGTGCTGGTCTGCACGCCCTCCTATGCCCTGCACCTGGCCGAAGTAGCCCGGCAGGAGGGTATCGATCCGGCCCGGGACCTCCGCATCCGGGTCACTCTGCACGCAGGAGAGCCCGGCGCGGGAATTCCCGCCACCCGGGAGCGCATCGAGACGTTTTGGGGCGCCACCGCCTTCGATCACCCGGGGGCCTCGGAGGTGGGCGCGTTCGGATTTTCCTGCGAGGCCCGCAACGGCGTGCACATCAACGAGGCGGAGTTCATCTGCGAGGTGATCGATCCCGTCACCGGCGCGCCCGCCGGAGCAGGAGAGTCCGGGGAATTGGTGCTGACCAACCTGGGACGGGCCAGCTTTCCGGTGGTGCGCTACCGGATGGGGGATACGGTGAAGCCCGCTCCCCGGGGCGTCTGCTCCTGTGGCCGCACCACGATTCTGCTGGAGGGCGGCATTCTGGGCCGCAGCGACGATATGGTCACCGTGCGCGGCGTGAACGTGTTTCCCGCTGCGTTCCAGGAAATCTTCAACACCCTGCCCGGCATTGGCGAACACCGCATCACCGCCTACCGGGTAGACCACATGGACCAACTGCACGTGGAATTCGAGTCCACACGGGAAGCGGCCGGCCAGCAGCACAGGGAAGCCGTGCAGCGGGCCATCCGGGAAAGCCTGGGCATCCGCGTCAGCCTGGAACAGACGCCCCCGGACTCCCTTCCGCGCTTCGAACTGAAGGCCAAGCGCTTCTTCGACCGCCGTGGGGAGGGATGGCGGCCTGGGAGCGGATAGGCTTATCGCCCGCCATTTCCACGCATGGCCTTTCGCCGCCTATACCGCCTCAAAGGTCCGGATTGCGCCTCTTTTTCCCTTTCATCGAAGGGTGAAGACAGGGCACGCCCGATTTACCATTGATTTCAATCCATTCTTGGCTTAGGCTTCCACGGTCCCCCCAGGAAATACACTGGGGGCTCCGGCCCGGAGCGGCGGCGCGTGCCACCCTCCCCGGAGCCCGGAGATAAACGGAGAGGTTTTCCGCGGGGGAGCAATCCACTTTTCGGATCGGCAAAGCGGCAGTTTCTTCAAAACAAAGGATCATTGCGGGAGAAGGTCATGAGCGAAAAAATTTCAAGAAACGGCAATGGGGGCTTGGCCACAGGGCTGGCTGCCGCTACGAAGATGGTAGCGGTGGTTTTCGTGGCTGGAACGATGGCGCTTTCCTTCGCTTCCAGCACCCTGGCAGCCAGCCATAAGAAGGAAATCGTGATCGGGGGTACCCTGGCGCAATCCGGGCCCTTCCAGGGAATCGTCAAGCCCTTCGTGGCCCTGGCCAACAACTGGGCCAAAAGCGTCAACGCCAAGGGCGGGATCTATCTGAGGAAAATGGGCAAGTCCCTGCCCGTGCGGTTCGTCTTTTATGACGACAAAACCAGTCCGCCCACCGCCCTGAAATTCTACGAGCGGCTGGCCACGGTGGACAAGGTGGACCTGTTCATCGGCCCGTTTTCCAGCTTTCTCACCAATGCCGCCCTACAGGCCGCCGTGACCCATGAGATTCCCTTCTTCATGGTGGAAGCCAACGATTCCATCATGTTCCAAAAGCCCAACCACTGGGCCACCACCGCGCTGTCTCCGGCCGTGACGGAATATGACCGCATGGCGGCGTTATATGCCCGCATGCGGGGTGTGAAGACCTTCGCGCTTCTGTCCCGGGACAGCCTCCATGAAAATCAGGCGATGGAGGGATTTTCCAAGTCTCTGAAGATAAACGGATTTCAGGTCGTCTACCAAAAAATCGTTCCGAAAGCCACCAAGGATTTTTCTTCGGTTATTCTGGGGATGAAACAGAAAAATCCTGACGTGGTGTTCCTGGAGGCGCTGCCCACGCCCTTCGGAATCGGCTTCCTCAAGCAGGCCCGGGAACTGGGGCTCAACCCCAAGGACGTGATCATCGGGCACATGTCGGTATCGATCATCAAGGCCATGGGGAAATCGGCGGAAAACATCCTCTCTTCCCTCTATTTCTACGATGGCGATACGGCGGACCACAGGCAATATAACGCCTTGGCCGAAGCCACCGGCTTCCAACCCTGGCAATTTTCCGAGGCCGGCATCCGCTATACGGCCTTCAGACGGATCGAGGACGCCCTCAAGCGCGCCGGCAGCCTGGACAAGGAGGCCATTCGCAAGGCGATGTGGGGAGCCAACATTTCCATGTACGGCGGCGAATTGGTGATCAAGCACAACCGGGTGGGCTATGCCACCCTCCATCCCTGGCCGGCCCAGGTGCAGGGCGGAAAGCACGTCTCCCTGTGGCCGCTGAACGTGGGTGTGAATACGCACCGCTTCAAGAACGGCAAGTGGTAACGGAGCCTGAATGGATGCGACCATATTGGTGCAGTTGATCATCAACGGAATTCTGCTGGGAGGGGTCTATGCCTTGGCGGCCTTCGGCCTCTCCCTGATATTCGGGGTCAGCGGGGTCTTGAACCTGGCCCATGGGGAGTTCCTGATGTTCTCCGGGTTCGTCGTATTTCTCCTTTTCGATCTCTACGGCTGGAATCCCTTTCTGCTGGTGGCCGCAGTGCTGCCGTTCTTTTTCTTCGCCGGGTACCTGTTCGAGGTGG
>CAZOXD010000035.1:0-3283 GCA_964583525.1 uncultured Pseudomonadota bacterium | reverse complement strand
GCCGTCACCCAGAACCGGCGGGGCGCGCTGCTCAATGGAGTCAACACCATGCGCATCAACGCCGTGGCCTTCGGGCTGGGCACCGTGCTGGCGGCGGCGGCCGGGGGGTTCGAGGTGATCCATTCCTACGTAGCCCCCGATATCGGCCTCCCGCTCACCCTGAAATACCTGTGCATCATCGTGATGGGCGGGCTGGGCAGCTTCGCCGGTGTGGCACTGGGCGCGGCCATCATCGGGCTGGGGGAATCCGTGGTCGGTTTCTTCAATCCCGCCTGGGGGCAGACGGTCGCCTACCTGCTGCTGGTCTCGGTGCTGCTGGTGCGTCCCAAGGGTCTGTTCGGGAAGTAGAGCCACCGATGATGAACACCGATAATGAATAAACCCCTTCTCCTTGTGTTGGCTGGATTGTCGGGCTGCCTGCTGCTGTTGCCCATCGTCCCCATCGATGCGCGCACCTACATGCTCCAGGTGATGATCTTCCTCTTCCTCTACATCGTGCTGGCCCAGAGCTACGACATGGTGGGCGGGCAGATGGGGTACATCAATCTGGGCCACATTACCTTCTTTGCCGTGGGGGCCTACACCTTCGGCATCCTCTTCAATGCGGGAATGGGGGCCGTGCTTTCCCTGGCGCTTTCGGTGGTGGCGGCGGTGCTGTTCGCGGCGCTGATCGGCGTTCCGTTCTTCCGGCTGCGGGGGCCGTATTTCTCCCTGGCCACCTTCGGGCTGGTCAAGCTGATGGAATATCTGACCGTCAACCTGGGCTGGCTGACCGGGGGTTCCAACGGCCTCAAGATCGAGCCGGGCGATCGCACCGTGGCCGTGTACTACCTTTCCCTGGCGGTGGTGTTCGCCGTGTTGGGTACCTCCTGGCTGATCGGGCGCAGCCGGCTCGGACTGGCCATGAAGTCCATCCGCGAGGACGAGGAGGTGGCGCGGGACTTCGGGGTGCCCGTTTCGCTGGTCAAGGTGCAGGCCCTGCTCATCTCCTCGATATTCCCGGGATTCATGGGTGGTCTTTACACCTGGTACATCAACTTCATCGATACGGGGCAGGTGTACGGGCTGGCCATCGCCCTGACCCCTATCGCCATGGCCATGCTGGGCGGGACGGGCCTCATCGCCGGTCCGGTGATCGGCGCGGTCTTCCTCTACGGGGCGGAGGAGGTGATCTGGACCCACCTGCCCTTCCTCAAGAGCGCCATCCTGGGCCTGGTGATCGTGCTGGTGGGACTGTTCATGCCCGGGGGGCTGGCCCGGCTCGCCCTGGTGGAGCGGGTGCTGGATCGCCTGGGGCTGGCGGGAGACGACCGATGAGCGCGCCTTTGATGACCGTGCGGGATATCACCAAGGACTTCCGGGGCCTGCGGGCGCTGGCGGGAGTGGGTTTCGACGTAATGGAACGGGAAGTGACCGGCATCATCGGTCCCAACGGAGCGGGCAAGACCACCCTCTTCAACGTTATCGCGGGCCGCTACAAGCCCACCAGTGGCAGCATCGCCTTTTCCGGCAATGAAATCGCCGGGATGGCGCCGGAGAAAATCTGCCGGCTGGGCATCTCCCGCACCTACCAGAGCGTGCGCCCATTCCCGGGTCTCTCCGTTTTCAACAACGTCCGGGTGGCCCTGGAATACGGCGGCGAGAGGAAAAAGCACTCCCAGGCCGGCATCGGGGAGGAGGTGATGGCCCTGCTCGAGTTCGTGCATCTGGGCGAATTTTCCGGACGGCGGGCCGAGGCGCTGATTCCCCTGCACCGCAAGCGGCTGGAAATCGCCCGGGCCCTGGCCACCACGCCCCGGCTGATGCTGCTGGACGAGATCATCGCCGGGCTGACCCCACCCGAGACCCTGGAGATGATGGAAACCATCCGCGCCATCAACGCCCGGGGCATTACCGTGCTGCTGATCGAGCACGTCATGAAAGCCGTGATGGGCCTCTCGCACCGGGTGGTGGTGCTGCACCATGGCGAAAAGATCGCCGAGGGCAAGCCCAAAGACGTGGGCGAGGATCCCCATGTGATCGAAGCCTATCTGGGCGCCTGATCGGAATCGGGAGAAATCACAAGTGCTGGAAATAGACAATATTTCGGTGTTTTACGAGGACGTGCAGGTGATCTTCGGCCTCTCTCTGCGGGTGGAGCAAGGGGAGATCGTCACCCTGATCGGCTCCAACGGCGCCGGCAAAACCACCACCGTCAACACCATCAGCGGTCTGCTGAAACCGGCCAGTGGGGAGCTGCGCTACAAGGGCCAAACCATGCAGGGCATCCCTGCCCACGCGCTGGTGCAAATGGGGCTGGTACAGGTGCCCGAGGGGCGGATGCTCTTCCCCTCCCTCACGGTGCGGGAGAACCTGAAGATGGGCGCCTATTCCCCCGCCGCCCGCCGGGAACTCGGCCCGCGCATGGAACGCGTGTTCTCGCTCTTTCCCCTCCTGGCCGAGCGGCAGGGCCAGCAGGTGGACACCATGTCCGGGGGCGAGCAACAGATGCTGGCCATCGGGCGGGGCCTGATGTCCGGGCCGCAACTGCTGGTCCTGGACGAACCCTCCATCGGGCTGGCCCCGATGCTGGTGGCCGAGTTGTTCCAGGTCATCAGGGAGATCAACCAATCCGGGGTCTCTATCCTTCTCATCGAGCAGAACGCCGTGCAGGCGCTGCAACTCTCCCACCGCGGCTACGTGCTGGAGCACGGCCACCTCATCGCCGAAGGCGAAGCACAGTCCCTGCTCGGGGACGAAAACATCAAGTCCGCCTATCTGGGGATTTGATTTGCCTCCTGCGGGCAAGGCATGGGTTGGTTCCGCGGCGGGCACGGCAACCGCCGCCCCCGCGCAGGTGCGGCCCATAAGGAGTGGTTGAGGAAAGATACGGAATATGGTAGAAAAGTGGACGCTTTGACAAAAGAGCGCAGTCCCTGACCATGAGGAAACCCCGCCATGGCATCCAAGGACACCCAGCGCAAGAAGGGTATCCACCGCAAACTCGCCGCTATTCTCTGTGCGGACGTGGTGGGCTATAGCCGTCTGATGGGCGCCGATGAAGAGGCCACCATCGAGACCCTGACAGCCTACCGCAAGGTCTTTCTCTCCCATATTGCATCCCACAGCGGCCACGTAGTGGACGCCAAGGGCGATGCCATCCTGGCCGATTTCGCCTCCGTGGTGGACGCGGTGAACGGCGCGGTGGGCATTCAGCGGGAACTTGCCGAGAAGAACGCCGATCTCTCCGACGACCGCCGCATGGACTTCCGCATCGGCATCAATCTGGGCGACGTGGTGGTGA
>CAZOXD010000034.1:28419-31048 GCA_964583525.1 uncultured Pseudomonadota bacterium | reverse complement strand
TACCCTATAATGCATTGATATTATAGATTATTACCACCCTCAACAAAATATTTCATAAGAAACCCAATTTCCAGGGATTGGGTGGAATTACGAAACGAACCCAATTCGGGCTGACGGGTCGGATTGCGATACGAAGCCAATTGAGGTCGCAGGTGCGGATTACCAATCGAACCCAATAGCCCGGGATTTCGCAGTTGCAGTTGGCAGTTCCCCCTCCATGCCTGTCCTGAGCTGGTCGAAGGGCCTGTCCAAGGGTCCATCCATGGTTGTTGTTGTAGTTGCTGTTCCCCTCCACTCGGCTGTAAACATTACCGCGGGGAGGGGAGAATCGTGCGACTCGCAAGCGATTCCGCACGGCCAGGGGAGGGGTGTCGTTGCAGTTGCAGTTCTTTGCGGCTTTGCGGCTTGGCGCGAGGCCGTTGCAATTATCCGCGTTTATCAGCGTTCATCTGCGGTTTCCTTTGCTGTTGCTTTTCGCAGTTCCATTCCGCGCAATCCGCGCAATCTGCGCAATCTGCGGATATGATGTTGCAGTTCTTTGCGGCTTCGCGCGAGACGGCAGGGCCTTCACCCCCGCCGCAGCACTTCGATCACCCCTTCCGCGGGGATCAGGCGCAGCAGGTCCCCGGTCTTGAGGACGTCCTGGGGGTTGGGTTCCATCCGGTGGAGGATGGGCAGCCCGGCGAACACCGCGCCCTGCACCACGATGGGATTGGCCCGGGCGAACACCAGCCCCAGGGGCGCGATGCCCTTGGCCCGCAGATCGTTCAGGGCCCAGGAGGTGGCCACCCCGCCCTTGCCGGTGGTGAAAACGAGGATCTTCCCGGCGTAGCTGTGGGGGTACAGGTCGTGGGTGGGGCGGGAGAAGACCCCCCGGCGGCGGTCCATGTCGTAGCGGGCATTGAAGCCCTGACGGGAGACCAGGACCTCCCCCTCCACGGTGGGGCCGTACCCGGGCGGCCCCCGCAGGGTCAGGATGGGTGGGGAATCGTTCATGAAGTGGCGCCGATTTTCCCGCTGACGGCCGCGTCCAGACAGGTTTCCAGGGGCCGCAGGACGGGGTTGTAGCTCGACCCCTCGATGATGTTGACGATCTTGGCCGAGTTGGTGACCAGGGTTTTCCAGCCGAATTTCTCCAGGGTCAACTCCGGCGTCATCACGTAGAAGCAGGTTCCGCTGGAGACGATGGCCCCGGCGCGTTCCAGATCGCCCACGTACCCCAGCCGTTTGGCTTCCAGCTTCACCTGCGGGCTGACGGTGAGGATCATCCGCGTATCGGGGTGCACCCTGCGGCCCGCCATCTTCCCGGAGATGATGCGCATCTCGTCCAGGGAAAGCTGGGGCGCGCTGAACACCACCAGGTGCGCCCGCTCCTGCTCGGGCTGGAAGGTCTCGTACACCTCTGCGATCGTGCCGGCCTCGGCCACCAGCTTTAGCGAAGGCTCACCGCCCCGGAAGGCCTCTTCGAGGGTGGGCGCTTCGGGGGTGACCCCCACCATGTGATAAAGGGCAAAGGAACCATAGCTGGCCAGGGCGGCGCCCAGGTGCTTCAAGTCGTCCACCCCGGGATTGAGGTGTTCCCCCACCAGGACGGGAACCTCCCAGTAGCTGGTCACCTGCCGGCCGATCCAGCAGCCCAGGGCGCCCCAGTCCGCCCACTCGCGGGGGGTGTCCTTCACCTCCACCAGCACCGTCCCCCGGCGCTGGGATTCCAGGTGGTACCCGTAGGCGGGCACCCGTCCGGTCAATCCGGCGGAAATGGCCGCCGGGCCGCCCTCGTAGTTGGAGCGGGCACCGATCACGCTGTTGGCGAAGATCACTGCGCCGGTATCGCCCCAGGCCACGTGCTCGTTGAAGCGGGGCGGGGTGATGGTCTGGTAGTTGATGCAGGTCATGGCCGTCATGATGCCCATCGCGTCCAGCGCCCGCACCACCCGCCGTTCCCGCTCCACGTGCTCGGGCGGCTGGCCGAAGCTCTCCCAGTTCTCGAAGTCCACGCTGCAAGGGTTGCAGGTGGTGGGCACGCGCATTTTCGCCCCCTGCTCCGCCGCCTCCTCCAGATAGCGCAGACCGTCCTCCCCCATGATCCAGGCATCCCCGGCGGCATGGGCGGAGGCGATGGGCGCCATGGTTTCCGCGCCGAAAAATTGGCCGACCTCCAACTGGGTTTGCAGGGCCCGGCGCACCGGTTCTCCCTGCCCGCCCGCCAGCATGTCCTGTTCTTCCGGGGTCAGCCGCATCGTTCCACTCCAACGATTCCCTGTTTCATGGGGACTTTGTTCAACCTGAAAGGCAGGTTTTCGTGGATGGGCCCGCGCATCCTCCCCCTTTGCCATGCGCCGCGCCGCTTCGCGTCAGACGGGTTTGATGCCCAGGCGATTGTCGCGTTCCCGCAGCCACCAGATCAAGGGGAGCGCCAGCAGCACCATCCAGAATTTCCCCACCACCTGGCCCGGTAGAAACTCCAGGCTGCCGAAAGCCAGATAAAGGAAGATCATGCTGTCCACCACCAGCCCCACCACGCTGCTGGCAAAGACGGCCGTGATCAGGCGTTTGCGCTGGAGCGGGGTGTACACAGCGAAGTCCGCCAACTCCGACAGGAAGAACGCCGTGGCCGACGCCAGCACCA
>CAZOXD010000034.1:26175-28319 GCA_964583525.1 uncultured Pseudomonadota bacterium | reverse complement strand
GCCGGCGGCAATGGCCGCCAACGCCCACGTGGCTCCCCGCCGGCGCTGCACCAGGTCCCGCAACACGAAGGCCAGGCCAATCACGATTACTCCGCTGGGCGCCATCAGCCCGGGAAATACCGGCACCAGGCACAGTCCATCGGGAACACACACCGTGCCCACGTTGCCGATCATCCAATTGGCCAGTGGAATGCTGGCGATAAAACCGGCCAGGTACACCCAGCCTTCGATCCGGTTGCGTACTTCGGTTTGTACTTCCGTCGGCACTTTCAGTATCTCCATTCCGTATTCCTCCCGGCCCTCAGGGTTACGGTCATCGATCGAACCGCCAATGATTGGCCGCATATGTCCAGGGGGATTTCGTTTCGGCCATGTGATTTCACGTTCCCACGGCCAGATTTCAGCTTACGGTGAAGTCTCATCCCGGGCAACACTGCCCCTCGGGGTCTTCCCCACGGGTCTTTCCCGCCGAGGGTCTTCCCCGCTATGGAAAGGAGAAGGGAGCGGAGAAATGATTTTACTGGTGAAACTGTGTATTGGAGGAGGCGAATCGCGGAATTTCCCCTGCTGAGTCCGAGGGGCAGACAGTAACGCAGGGCAATAACCCCGGGCAATGGCGGCCGGCAATCATCGCTTTCATCCACGAGATCGGAAACTGCGGTCATGGAATCCACCACGAACCTTCTCGCAACCGATGCGGAACTGGCGGGGAAATTGGCCCGCATCCCCGGGTGGGAAACTGCCAGCCTGGAAGCAAGCGCCCTGGGGGGCGGGATTACCAACCGCAACTACCGCGTGCGGGCCGGGGATCGGGACTACGTGGTGCGGATTTGCGGCGAGGGCACCGGGCATCTCGGGATCGACCGGGAGCACGAGTATCAGTGCAACCGCATCGCCGCCAGCTTGGGGATCGCGCCAACCGTCGAGCACTTCCTCCCCGGCGAAGGGATGCTGGTCACCCGGTTCATCGAGGGCGAGGAACTGACGGCCCGGACCTCGACCCAGCCCGGCGCCCTCGCCAGGATCATGGCAACGATCCGCGCCTACCACCAGGGCCCGGCGTTTCCGGGGTGGTTCTCACCCTTCCAGGTGGTGCGCTCCTATCACCGGCGGGCCGTGGAGCACGGGGTGCAATTTCCGGAACGGTTCGAGCAGGACCTGGTGTTCATGGCGAACCTGGAATCCGCCTTGGCCGGCCGGGCGTCGGAAGCCCCATGCCACAACGATTTGCTGGCCGGCAACCTGCTGGACGATGGGGAGCGGATCTGGGTGCTGGATTGGGAATACGCCGGCATGGGCGATCCCCTGTTCGATCTGGGGAATTTCGCCGTCAACCAGAACCTGGATGCCGGGCAGTGCGAGTTCATCCTCTCCAACTACCGGGGTGCGGTCGACCCCGCGGAATTGGCTCATCTGCACCTGATGCGAATCGCCTCGGAATTGCGGGAAGCCCTGTGGGGGTATCTGCAATCGGCGCTATCCGATCTGGATTTTGACTACATGGGGTATGGGAAGGAACACCTGGAACGCTTCCGGGAGAACGCCGCCGACCCGGAGGTGCCCCGCTGGCTGGACGCAGTGCAGGGTTAATCGCGCAGGGATGACCGCCCGTAGTTCAGGGTTGATCACGTAGCGTGTCCCGGCCTTCGATCCGTCCTCCCCCCCTTTCCTTCAACCAATGCTACTGAATGCCAATGCTATTGAATGAGAGACACGTTGCGGGCGCCCATCAGGCGCAACAGGCCCTGGAAGACGAGCAGGGTGAGCACCACAATCAGCATGATCAGCGTGGAAAACGCGGCGGCCTGAGCCGTTTCCCCCGCATCGTCCAGCAACAGCACCGACACCGCCGCCAGGTTGGTGGAGGGGGAGACCAGGAAGATCACCGCGGACAGGGTCACCATGGCGTGCATGAAGTAGAACACCCCCAGCCGCACCAGGGTCGGCCAGATGATGGGCAGCGTGATGCGCCTCAAGGTACGCAGGAATCCCCCGCCGAGTACGGTGGAGGCCTCGTCGAAGGTGGCGCTGACCTGCTTGATCCCGGTGGCGGCGATCAGATAGCCCTGAGCGTGGTAATGGTACACCGTGTTGAAGGCGAGGAACAACACGGTGCCATAAATCACGTAGACGGGATTGGCGGG
>CAZOXD010000034.1:14309-26075 GCA_964583525.1 uncultured Pseudomonadota bacterium | reverse complement strand
AAGCTGGCGTAGATGATGATCCCTATCACCGACAGCACCGCCATGCTGACCAGGATCACGAACCCGAGCATGATGGAATCGAACGGTTGCTGCCGGCTCACCGAAAGGGGCACTGACTGTTCAGTGATCAACACGGCCTGCTTCCGGGAAACCAGCCGCTCCACTCCCGCCGCAAGGGCGGCGGGCACCAGCAGGACCATTCCGATCACGGCGCCCAGGGCGAAATTCGCCTGGCCGGAAACCTGGTTGTAGATCTCCGTCGCCAATACGCTGTAATCGCCGCCGATCACCATGGGGTTTCCGAAATCGGTGATGGTGATGGTGAACACCACGAATACCGCGGACATCAGCCCGAAGCGGGTGCCCGGGAGGGTGATCGTCCAGAAGATGCGCCAATCCTTGGCCCCCAGCATCCGTGCGGACTCATAATGCCGGGCGTCGGCATAGGAGAGCGCCGTGATCAGGATCAGCAGTGCGTGGGGAAGGGCGTAGAGAATATCGGCAAAGAGGATTCCCCAGAATCCGTAGATGTCGATCTCGATATCCAGGGTGCGGCTGATCAGCCCGTTGCGCCCCAGCAGGTAAATGAATCCCAGCGCCTGCACCAGCGAGGGGGAGAAGAGGGGAATCATGACGATGATCTGCCATACCTTCTTGAACGGAATGGCGGAACGGCAGAGGGCGTAGGCGTAGGTATAGGCAATAACGATAGTGATGAGGGTGGTCCATCCGGCTACTTCGAAACTATTGACGATGATCTGTAGAAAGCGGGGATTGGAGAAATAGAGGACGTAATTCCCCAATCCCAAGCCCCCGTCTTCCTCGATCAGGCTGATCTTGAGGATGGACCACAAGGGGTACACGACGAACAGCAGCAGGGGGAAACCCACCGCGCAGGTGATCAGGACTTTGATCTCGCGGTCCCCGATCCGGGAGGCGATGTTGAATTTGAGGAGGCCTTCGGTCATGGCTGCCCGCTCACGATTCCGTCAGAATGGAAAACTCCGGTGGCGGGATGTGCAGAGTAATGGGCGCGCCGATGCGGCCCAGCAACTCGGACTGACCCCTTCTCTCGACGGTCAGGTTCTGCGCCCCCAGGCGTACCTCGACCAGGGTCATGTTCCCCATGAAGAGGGTCTTCACGATTTCGCCCCGGAACCGGTTGACGGCACGATCTTCCGCCGTATCTCCTGCCATTTTTCCTGTGGCATCCCCTTCCTCCACGACCTGGGGGGATTCGGGGCGCACCCCGATATGATCCCCGGGCACGGGTGTGTGGCCCTCGATTTCCAGGGGTGATCCGGCCAGGGAGGGCTTCCCCTGGTCATCGGCCTCGACGCGGAGGACGTTCATGCGGCCGATGAACTCGGCCACGAATCGGTTGGCGGGGGCGTGGTACAACTCCAAGGGCGTGCCCACCTGCTCGATGGCTCCCAGGTTCATGACTACGATCCGGTCGGCCATTTCCATGGCCTCGTCCTGGTCGTGGGTGACCATGATGGTGGTGATGCCGAGGGTCTTTTGCAGTTCCCGGATTTCCCCGCGCAATCCTTCCCGCACCTTGGCGTCCAGCGCGGAGAGGGGTTCGTCCAGCAGCAGCATGTGGGGTTTTGGGGCCAGCGCCCGGGCCAGGGCCACCCGTTGCTGCTCACCCCCGGAGAGTTGGGTGGGCATTTTGTGGATGTGCGCGCTCAGTTGCACCATTTCCAGCATTTCCGACACCCGGGCGCGGAGGTCCTCCTTGGGCCATTTGTGGCATTCCAACCCATAGGCCACGTTCCGCTCCACTGTCATGTTGGGAAAGAGGGAATAGGACTGGAACACCATCCCGAAATTCCGCAGGCGGGCTGGGATCCTGGAGAGATCGCTGCCCTTGTGAAGAATGTTGCCCTCATCCGCGATCTCCAATCCGGCGATGACGCGGAGGAGGGTGGTCTTGCCGCACCCGGACGGACCCAGGAAGCAGACCAGTTCATCCTCCTCGACATCCAGTTCGACCCGGTCGACGGCGGAAAGGTTGCCGAACCGCTTGGTGATTCCGCGCAGGCTGAGATACATGGCAGAGCCGGGGTTTGATGACACGCGATTACAAATTGCAATTTTTATATTGTAATGAAAACCCCGCCCCCGGCTGGATGGGTTCCATGCCAGGGGCGGGCGATGGGGTTAACGCTCGATTTCCGCCTTCCACTTTTTCAGAATGCGGGACTTATTCTTGGCCGACCATTCGAAATCCATCGGATAGAGAATGGTCGAGACATCCTTCGGAATTCCCGCATTGCGCGCGAATTGCGGCTGTACGGCACCCTTGACGGCATACATTCCAGCGCGCTGGGCATACAATTTGGCCGCATCCTTGGTCAGCAGCCAATCAAGGAAGCGCTTAACGTCTCCCTTGTTCTTCGAGGTTTTCATCAAGCCGCTCACTTCGATCTCGTATCCCGCGCCTTCGGAGGGAATGACCATCTTGATCGGGTAGCCCGCCTGGATGGATTTGACGGCCACGAATTCGAAGGAGGCGCCGATGGCATATTCCCCGACCCGGGTCACCTTGCAGGGCTTCGAGCCGGACTTGATGTACTGCGCCATGTTCTTGTCCAGTGCGTGAAGGAATTTCCAGCCTTCCTTCTCGCCCTTCATCTGGAGAATGCTGGAGATCTGAAGATAACCCGTCCCGGAACTGGCCGGATTGGGCATCACAAGCTCGCCCTTGTATACGGGATTCAACAGGTCCTCCCAACTGGTGGGCATGGGGAGATTCTTCTTCTTCAGCACCTCGGTGTTCACGCAAAAGGCCGCGAAGTATCCCGTGGTGGCAAACCATTTCCCGCCCGGATCCTTCAGCTTGGAATCCACGTTTCCGATCCCCTTGGGCCGATAGGCTTCCAGCATGGACATGATGCGGGGGTCCACCATCTGGGTAACCGCCCAGCCCCAGATCACATCGTGACGCGGGTTGGAGGACTCCGCCAGCATGCGGGCCCCCAGATCGCCGGTGGACAGGCGCAACAGATTCACCTTGATACCGGGGACTGCCTTGCTGAACGCCTTGAGGTAGACCTTGGCATCATCCTCTTCCAAAGAGGTGTAGGCCGTGATTTCGCCGGCAAAGGCCGCAGAGGAAATCGTGTGAAATCCCAGGGCCGCTGTGAAACAGGCCACGGTTAACAATCCAATCATCCTTTTCATGTCGTTTCTCCTTGATCGGGTGCGGCAATAAGTTCCCGGCGCGGTTTCCTACCGCCAGGATGTTCTGTGTTCATTGACCCCGGTGGATTACGGTATCCAATCGGCCGCCGGAATCGGCTTTGCGGCCACTTCTTCGGCCTCGTGGCTACTGCATTGGCCTCGCGGCTGCTGCATCGCAACGCCCTTCCACTGGAAGGCCCCCTGTCCGCCAATTCGTGAGAATCCGAACGCCTCGCAATCCTGCCAGCGTCACGCTACGGGGATGCGGTATCCTCTGGTGGTGTCCTTCACAACTCCCACCGATCTTGCAGCCGCCTTGGCCGGCCGGAACTCGGGCACTGCGGCCGGGCATGCGCCTTGCCCGTTATTTTGTGGATCACCGCAAGTCATGAAAGTAGCAATTTCCCCGAAACAGGGTGTAACACATCGCAACCTAGGGGAAAACCACTATTTATCCATATGCATCCATGGCATAAAACGATGGGGATTCCTGGCTTTCCGGTTGATCCTGTTGATTCGCGAACGGCAGTTTGCCATAACCGCAAAAGAAACCGGGATGCCCGTTCCACATGGCCCTAAAACCCACATGGCCCGGAAACCCACATTGCACTGGAGCGAGGAAAGACGAACGATGGATTTCATTTTCATGCTGACCCGTGGGGACCAGACGATTCTGGACAGTCTCGAGGTGTTGGATATTGCCGCCCAATCCGGGGTAACCCATTTGGGATTCAAGGATGTAGGGGTGGAACGGGATACCTTGGAGGAAATTACCAGGCAAATTCGCGGACGGGGATTCACCAGTTACATGGAGGTGGTGAGCACAACCGAGGCCGATGCGCTGCAATCCGCCCGGACGGCGGTGGAGATCGGGGTGGAGCGGTTGATGGGAGGAACCGCAGTGGAGCAAACCCTGGAAATCCTGGCCGGTAGCCCAATCGCATACTATCCCTTCCCGGGCCGGCCCCAAGGGCATCCGACCCGGCTGGGAGGATCGGCGGAGGAGATCGCCGCCGATTGCAGGCGCCAGGAAGCCCTGGGGTGCGCCGGGGTGGATCTGCTGGCCTACCGCGCCTTCGAGACCGATCCCCTGCAGGCCGTGCGCGCTGCCCGCGAAGCGCTGGAGGGGAGGTTGGTCGTTGCCGGCAGCATCTCCACACCGGCGCAAATCGAGGATCTGGCCAAGGCCGGGGCCGACGGCTTCACCATCGGCTCGGCGGTATTCGACGGATCGTTTTCCCCCAGAAAAGGATCGCTCCTTTCCCAGTTGCGGGACGTGCTGGCGGTGAGCGGCTGATTCCGGAAAACCCCGCTGCCTTGCCCATTTAGTGGCAATGCTCATTTAGTGGCCATGCCCATTTAGTGGCCATGCCCATTCGATCTCCCTTCATTTGCCCGGCGGCGCTACGCCGTTTCGCGGGCCGATGATCCTTGTCAACCCACCCACCCGAGAGCCATTGAGCGCCGACATCATCCAATCCATCGTAAAGGGGGAATTCCGGGCTCCCGGGGAAGACATTCCCCTGTCCGTACCGATCCGGTCGATCGTGATCGAGGACTCCCTGGCCGGCCGGGAGGCGGAATTGATCGGCTCTCTTTCCATGGGCGGCACCCTGGCCGTGGTCAGCGACCGCGACACGCACCCGGTGCTGGGGGCCCGCATCGAGCGCGCCCTGGATTCCGTGGCCAGGGTGATTTCCATCGTGCTTCCGGCTCACCCCCATGCCGACGAGGAGACCACGGAGGAAATCCGCCAGGCGAGCGCTCCCGCGGACGCGCTGATTGCCGTGGGATCGGGAACCCTCAACGACCTGTGCAAATACGCCGCTTCCCTCGCTGGAAAATCCTGCGCCGTCTTCGGCACGGCGCCTTCCATGAATGGGTATGCTTCGGTGAACGCGTCCATATCGGTGCAGGGAATGAAAAGCACCCTCCCCGCCATCGCCCCTTCCGGCATCTTCCTCGATCTGGCCGTGTTGGCCGCGGCGCCGGCCCGGCTGATCCGCTCCGGACTGGGGGACAGCCTCTGCCGTCCGACCGCACAGGCGGACTGGATGCTGGCACATCTGGTGTACGGCCAGTCCTACAGGGAAATCCCGTTCCATCTCCTCGCCGGGGAGGAGGAGGCGCTCCTGGCCGAACCGGAAGCCCTGCTGACCGGCAACCTGGAGGCCATGGGGCGCCTCGCCCGCACACTGGTGCTTTCGGGGATCGGAATGACGATCTGCGGAGGGAGCCAACCGGCCAGCCAGGGGGAGCACCTGATCAGCCATTACGTGGAAATGATGGGATCGCCACAAGAGCCACAAAGTCCACAGAGGCCACGGTGGTATCACGGCGAACAAATCGCAGTCACCACCCTTTCCATGGCGGGCCTGCAGCACCGGATGTTGAACGAGGGCCCGCCACGGCTGCAAGCCTCCTCCGTGAGCGAGGCGGACATCCTGGAACATTTCGGGACGGAACTGGGGCCCGCATGCGAGCAGGCGTTTTCCCCCAAAAGGCTCGATTCCGGGAAGGCGGAGGAGATCAGCGCCCGCCTGGAAGCGGGCTGGGAGGAGATCGCCGGGAAAATCCGATCCGTTACCCGCCCCCCGGAGCAACTGAGGGACGTCCTCAACCGGGTGGATGCGCCCGCGTCTCCCAGGGATCTGGGCTGGCCCACCGGCTTTTACCGGACGGCGCTGCGCCGGGCCCGGGAAATCCGCAACCGGGTTACCTTTCTCGATCTTGCGGGAGATGCGGGCCTTCTCGACGCATGGGTAGGAGATTGAACACCTGGTGACGGGGATTCCCCACCAGTGTTCCCGCACGGAACGCGGGGAGAACCGGGGCTCAGCGTCGGAATATCCTGAGGACTCGGAAAGGACCTCCACCGGACAACCTCCGTCCGGCGGGACATCACTACGCACTTTATGCCACAATTCCCTTGCCCTTCAAACCGGAGCCCTTCAGGGCAGCGGCCTTCAAGGCAGCGTTATTCTTTTGCACCGGCGAACAGCGGATGCCCCATGATGGGTCCACATGGGAATTCCCGCACCACGGATTCTCCTCCTCCCACCTCCCGCCTCCCGCATCTCAGGGGCATGATTGATGCCGAATCCCGAATTGATCAAACGCCTGCCCCGGTTTTCGGATATTTCCCCGGACGCAACGGAGTGGTTGTGCCAGCAGGCCCACATTAGATCATTTGCCCAAGGGGAATCGATCTTCCTGGAAGGAGACCCCTGCTTCCACTTTTTCATGGTGCTCTCCGGGGAAGTGAAAATCTTCAAGGTGTTGGAAAGCGGCCGGGAAATCATCCTGGGAATCTTCCGCCGGGGCGACGCGATCGGCGAGGTATCCATCATGGACGGCAGCCCCTTTCCCGCCAATGCCGCCGCTCAGGAAGCGGGGTCCCTGCTGATGCTCGCCCGCAACGATTATCTCCAACTGCTGGAACGCTACCCGGAAGTGGCGCGCTCCATCATCCGGGACCTCACCCTGCGCATGCGGGCCCTGCGGGTGCGGGTGGAAACCCTGAGCGAAAGCGGGGTGTCCTCCCGCATCGCCCAACTGCTGCTGTCCTTTGGCCGCGAACTGGGGAGAACCGAGGGAGAAGGGATGTTGGTTCCGATTCGGCTCAATCGTGCCGAAATCGCGGGAATGGTGGGGGCGCGGGTGGAAACCGTGATCCGGATCATGAGCGGATGGCAAAAGGAACGGATCGTCTCCACCCATTCCGAAGGATTCCTGATCCAGGATCCTTCCATACTGGAAAAATTGAGCGCCGGAGAAAATTAATCCGGTATGTGGATGGTGACCAACCAGTGTTCGGGTTCCACCCGCTGCACGTCGATGGCGTATCCCATCCTGTCCACCTGCCGCATCAGCGGTGTAGGCTCGAAGAGCGCGTGCAACCCCAATTTCTCTCCCCGCTCCAGTTGTTGGATGCAGTCCATGATATAGATGTAGGGTTCTTCCCCCTGTTCCAGCAATTCCCGCACATCCAAATGGAAGATGGGACCATCCTGCCAGCTTCGGACCAGGGGATGATAGTCCTTTAGCGTGACCATTTCGTTCTCCTCGCCTCCACGCCCACTTTGCCCCGCCGGGTTCGGCCGGGTATCAACCTTCCGGCCTCGATCCGATCCGGTGTGTTCCGGCAGGGCAGGCGCGGGAGTTCCAATTCACACCACGATTTCCCCCTTGGGTATGACGGATGTCATATCGCCGCAAAGAAAATGGCTTCATCCTATAAGTAAGAGATCCTCGCAAGATACACGGAAACGAGGGTGCTCGAAACCATGGGTTCACTTGCGCGGCATTGGATCGGACGGATTTCCATACGCGGGTTGGGGTCACACAATGGAGAAGAAAATGGCGAACGAGATAAAAGAGAAGAACAAATCGGCTGCCCTTGGGCGGCGCGCGGTTCTCGGGGCTGGGGCGGCGGTAGGCTTGGCCGGATTCGGCTCGGCCCTGGGCCTGACCGTGCCCCGTAGCGTACTCCAGGCCGCGACGGAAAAAGGTTTGTCCACGGAGGTGAAACCCGGCGAATTGGACGATTATTACGGGTTCTGGTCGGGCGGTCAGTCCGGGGAAGTGCGGGTGCTGGGGATTCCATCCGGGCGCGAACTGAAGCGGATTCCCGTATTCAACCTGGACGCCGCCTATGGCTGGGGCGTGACCAACTACAGCAAGCACCTGTTGAAGGGAAAGCTGACAGGGGATACCCATCACGTTCACCTTTCCTACAACAAGGGCACCTATGACGGAAAATACGCCTTCGTAAACGACAAGGCGCAGGCCCGCCTGGCCCGCATCCGGCTGGACATGATGGTCGTGGACGCCATCACGGATATTCCCAATTCCCAGGGAACCCACGGCATCTTCCCCTCCCGCACCAAACTGGACGCCGTGTATTGCAACTCGGAGTTCCGCATCCCCATGCCCAACGATGGGCGGGACATGACCAACCCCAAGAAATATGGGGCCCTGCATACCTGTATCGACGCCAAGACCATGCGGGTGCGCTGGCAGGTGCAGGTGGACGGCAACCTGGACCTCTGCGCCACGGATTACCAGGGCAAGTATTCCATGGCCTGCTCATATAACTCGGAAAACGGGGTGACCCTGGCCGAGATGATCGCCGCCGACCGCGATTATCTGATTGTCTTCAACCTGAAGCGGATCGAGAAGGATGTGAAGGCCGGGAAGGGCAAGCGCATCGGGAAATCCAGAATCCCGGTGCTGGACGGTACGAAAGGTTCGCCCTACACCCTCTATATTCCCATCCCCAAGAGCCCCCACGGGGTGAACGTGGATCCCACCGGCCGCTACGCGGTGTGCTCCGGGAAGCTCTCCCCCACGGTTTCGTTGGTGGACCTGAAGAAGGTGGATCCGGCCTTCGCAGGGAAAATCAAGCCGCGGGACTGCGTGGTCGCCGAACCGGAAGTGGGCCTGGGCCCGCTGCACACCGCCTTCGACAATCGGGGCAATGCCTACACCTCGATCTTCATCGATTCCGTGGTCACCCAGTGGAACATCGCCGATGCCGTGGCCGGGAAGAACCCGGTCATGCAGAAGCTGGATATCCACTACCAGATCGGGCACATCAACGCCTCCATGAGCGAAACCAAAAACGCGGATGGAAATTGGGTCGTCGCGTTGAACAAGTTCTCCAAGGACCGCTTCCTGCCCGTGGGGCCGTTCCACAACGAGAACGACCAGTTGATCGACATTTCCTCCGGGTCCATGCGGCTTGTCCATGATGCGGCCACCCACCCGGAACCCCACGACGCGGTAATCGTGACCCGGGACCTGATCCGGCCCCGGAAAATCTGGAATCCAAAGGATTCCCGCTTCGATTTCGAACGCAACCTGGCCAAGAAGTACGGGGTCACCCTGGGCAAGGACTCCAAGGTCGTGCGGGACGGCAACAAGGTGTTCGTGTTCATGATCGGCGTGGCGCCCACTTACTCTCTCTCCGACTTCACGGTAAAGCGGGGAGACACGGTCACCCTTATCCTCACCAACAACGACAGGGTAGGGGACCTTTCCCACGGAGTCTGCGTGAGTCACCACGACATCAACTTCGGGGTGGCCCCGCAGGAAACCGCATCGGCCACCTTCAAGGTCAAGAACAAGGGTGTGTACTGGTACTACTGCCCCTGGTTTTGCCATGCCCTGCACCTTGAAATGAGGGGCCGCATGCTGGTGACCTAGCCGTCACCGCTTCCCTCGGCGGACGGGCAGGGGGCGGTTTTCCAACCACCCCCTGCTTCCCCCGCCAGATCGCAAGGACGAACCCGCAATCGTAGGATTGATTGTGATTCCCCCCCCCAATCCTGCTCCAAAAGCTATAGGATGGCGGCCATGATCAATTGCGAGAGGTGAGGTTTGAAGTCCGTTCCAAAAGAAAATCCCCACAGGAATCAAAGCCCTGATCCGAACCGGTGCGGCTTCCATGGGGTGAGGCTCCTCTGGACCGTCCTGGTGCTGTGGGCGCTCGCTGCTCCCGTGCAGGGAGCCGGGTTGAGCCTGAAGGACGGACGCCCCTTTTGCGAAGCGTACCCCTGCGGACAGCTCCTCCCTGCTGCCGAATCCTTCCGCCCCTCGCTCCTTGAGGAGCTGCCGGTTCTGGAGGCCCTCAAGGGGGGGGAGGTGTACGCCTACCTCTTCCTTTCCACGGACCTGGTCAATATCCCCGCATATTCCGGCAAACCGCTGGTGACCCTGGTCGCCATCGACACGGCGGGGAGAATCCTGGCGGTCAGGGTCGTGCATCACAGCGAGCCGATTCTGCTGGTGGGAATTCCGGAATCGGTGCTCGACGAGTACGCCGCCCGGTTCGTGGGAAGCAATATCGCCGTGCCGCAACTGATCGAGCCGCCCCGGGATAAACCTCTGAAAATGGCGGGCGCTTCTTCAATGCCCGTGGAAGTGCATATGATTACCGGCGCCACCGTAACCGCCCTGGTGCTGGAGGAAACGATCTTTAGAAGTTCCCGGGAAGTGGGGTTGGCTCTGGGTTTTATCGAGGAATTGTCCCATGGAAAGGTTGTCTGGAAAGCGGATTATGTGCCCAAAACCTGGGCGGAACTGGTCGCAGAGGGCAGCATCGGGCACCTGCGGGTGGATGCGCGGGAAATGGACCCGGACGATCCCGGGGATAAACCGTGGATCGATCTCTACTTCGGCGATCTGGCCCCCCCCGTGGTGGGGCAAAACGTGTTGGGGGAGGCCGGGTACGATTGGCTGCTGGAGCAGTTGCAGGAAGGGGAACGGGCGATTTTCATCGTGGCCAACGGAATCAGCTCCTTCAAAGGTTCCGGGTTCGTACGGGGAGGCATCTTCGACCGTTTTCACCTCCAACAGGGACTGAACAAGTTCACCTTCAAGGATCTGGACTACGAGAACCTATATGGCATCAAGGCTGAAGGCGCCCCGAAATTCCGCGAGAGCGGTATTTTCTTTCTCCGGGAAAAACGCTTCGATCCGGTGAGACAGTGGGAATTTTACTACCTCGCCAGCCGGCTGACGGGAGAGACGGCGACCTCCAAGACTTTCCGCACCTTCCAGGCCTTCTATCACCTGCCGGAGCGATATTATGAGGTCACCCTGGTCCCGGGCGGAAGAAAACCTACCCTGATCGATCGGATCTGGACGAAACGCCTTCCGGACGTTGTGCTGCTGATCGTCTTTCTCTCCGGGGTAATGGGATTGTTTTTCCTGCGCCGGGTGATCACGGCCACGGCGCGGCGCATCGAATGGGTGCACATCACCGTGCTGGCGGTTTCCGTCGTGGGAGTGGGGATGTACCTGAAAACCACGCCCTCGGTGACCCAACTCTTCCCCTTGGTGCATTTCTTCCACGAGGACCTTCATTTCGGCCTTTTCCTGTCCGATCCACTTCTGTTCATCTTCTGGATCTTCATCGGGGTGAGCCTCATTCTTTGGGGGCGGGGATGGTTCTGCGGCTGGGTTTGCCCCTACGGCTCCCTGCTGGAACTGATGCACAGGATTTCCCGGCGCGTGCTGCCGAAGAAATGGCTCTACGAATTTCCCGCGAGGGTTCACGATCTGCTGCGCCGCTTGCGCTACGTGATCCTGATCGTGCTGGTGGCGCTTTCCTTCTTTTCTCTGGAATGGTCGGAACGGCTGGCGGAAATCGAGCCTTTCAAGACCACCTGGATCGTGGGCGTGTTCAACCGGGACTGGTATCTCGTTCTCTATTGGTGGGCATTGATTGCCATCTCGATTTTCAACTTCCGCTTCTTTTGCCGGTACCTGTGCCCGTTGGGAGCGGCCCTCTCCATCGGCACCGCCCTGCGCCTGATCGGGATCAAGCGTAAGGAATTCTGCCAAAAGTGCAAAATCTGCACGCGGGGGTGCGAGTCCCGGGCCATTGGGCCGGACGGGTCGATCAACCGATTCGAATGCCTTCATTGCCTGGAGTGTGAGCAGAAATACTACGACGACCGGGTGTGCCCGCCCCTTGTCGTGGCCCGGCGGCAGGCGGAATCCATCCTTTCAACCCTGGCGCCCTTCCCGGGGGGAGCCGAAGAAAACCAGGGGGAGAAATCCACATGAAGC
>CAZOXD010000034.1:10716-14209 GCA_964583525.1 uncultured Pseudomonadota bacterium | reverse complement strand
GGCGCCCTTCCCGGGGGGAGCCGAAGAAAACCAGGGGGAGAAATCCACATGAAGCCGCCATGGAGAATTGTTAGAACCGGTCTTAAAAATTCCGAATCGCCACGTGCTTCGAGACGCGTGTGTGGCGCGCTCCTCAGCAACGCGGCTTATAGATCCCGATTCCCTGAGGAGGATTCCGAAGGAATCCGTCTCGAAGGGTCGGCTTCGACCCGGAGATCCATTTTTAAGACCGGTAATAGTCTTTCGGAATGCATCGCCCGGATCTGGTTTGCAGCCGGATTGCTGGTCTGCGGAGTTTTTCCGGGCTCCGTGCTGCTCCCTGCCGGACCCGCGGCGGCTGCGGAATTACGGGTTCCTTCTCCCGCGCTGCCCACCCTGCGGGCCGGCATGCGGACGGCGAAGGCCGGAGATGTTGTGCGCCTGGGAGCGGGTGTCTACCGGGGTCCGGTGCGGGTGGAAAAACCGCTGACCCTGGCCCCCCAACCCGGCGCGGAAGGGCGGGTGATCCTCGACGGCGGGGGCGAGGGCCGGGTGGTGGAGATCATGGCGCCCGGCGTGGAACTGCGCGGACTGCGGATCGTCCGGAGCGGTGACGACGTGGAGGAGACGGATGCCTGCATCTACGTGCACGGAGAGGCCGGCCAGGCGCGCCTGCTGGACAATGATCTGCGGGAATGCCTGTTCGGCATCTGGGTGAACGGCGCCATGGAATCCCGGATCGAGGGCAACCGCATCGCTGGGATCGTCAAGGCGATATTTTCCGACCGGGGCAACGGTATCAATCTCTGGAGGGTGAAAAACGCCATCGTATCCCGGAACGTCATCACCCAGGCCCGCGACGGAATCTACCTTTCGGTCTCCACCCAATCGGAAGTACGGGATAATCTGATGCACGGCCTGCGATTTGGCATCCATTATATGTACAATGACAAAAACCGGATCGTCGGCAACACGGCGTGCAACTCCCACGTGGGATTGGCGATGATGTTTTCCCGGGGACTGGAAATTCGGGACAATCTGGCCTTGAACAACCGGGATCACGGAATTCTGCTCCGCAGCATCCGGGAGTCGCGCATTACCGCCAACCGCGCCCGGGGAAACGGCAAGGGAATCTTCCTCAACGACTCCACCTTCAATGAGTTGACCGGCAACCACGTGGAGAAAAATACCATTGGCATACACGTCATCGCCGGCAGCGAAGGAAACCGGGTGCATGGCAATAATTTTCTGGATAATCCGACCCAGGTGCGCTTCAGCTGGAGCAAACCCATCGTATGGGACCATGCCGGCCGCGGGAATTACTGGAGCGACTATCTGGGTTGGGATTTGAACCGGGACGGCACGGGGGACAAGGCCTATTTTGCCTCCAACCGTCTCGATCAACTGCTATTCCGCTATCCGCAAATGAAGTTGCTGGCCAGCAGCCCCGTAGTGCAACTTATGCAGGTTCTGGAGACCCGGTTTCCCGTGATCCGCCCGGCGGGAATCCGGGACCGCCACCCTTCCATGCGGCCGTTTCCCATGCCGGCGCGTGAAGGTGGAAACCTCCACGGGGAGGATCGAATCCGGGAGATTTGCGGCGGGGTGAACGCGCCCCTCCTGCCCCAAACCAGTCAGGGACGATCATGATGAGTTCGCCGTTGCTTGAGGTCAAGGGACTGAAAAAATCGTTCGGGAGCACACCCGTCCTGAATGGGGTGAACCTTTCCATCGCCCCCGGCGAGCATATGGGGCTGGTCGGCAACAATGGGGAAGGGAAAACCACCCTCCTGCGGCTGGTACTGGGGCTGCTGCGCCCGGACGAGGGGGAAATCCGCATTCGGGGAGAGATGGCCGGCTTCCCCCGCGGCAAGGCGCAAAAACGGCTCTGCGGATACCTGCCCGAGTCGGTGAGCTTTTATCCCAATCTGACGGGCCAGGCCACCTTGCGCTATCTGGCACGCCTCAAGGGAGCGCGGCCCGGGGAAGCCGAACCTTTGTTGGACATGGTGGGGCTGCGCGAAGCCGCACACCGGAAAGTGAAAACCTATTCCAAAGGCATGCGGCAACGGCTTGGGCTTGCGCAAGCGCTGTTGGGGGAGCCCGTTCTGCTTCTGCTGGACGAGCCGACCAATGGCCTGGACCCCGCCGGAATCCGCGAGTTCTACGAAACCCTGGAAAAGCTGCAACGCCGCGACGTGGCCGTCCTCACCGCCACCCACCTGCTGACGGAAATCGAGGCCCAGTTGGATCATCTGGCCCTGTTGAAGAACGGGGGGTTCCTCACCCACGGCAGCATCCCGGAATTGATCGAACGGGCCGGGCTTTCCGTGGAAATCCAGGTGGCCCTCAAAGAGCCGGTTCCGGGCGTAGTAGCAACCCTGGAAAAACTGGGAGCGGAGCCTTCCCCCAACGGCAGGCCGCACACCTATGTGGTTCGTTGCTCCCAGGAAAACAAGCTGGAAATTCTGGAGAAGCTGATGGCCGCCCGCGGCTCCATCAAGAACTTGAAGGTGTACGAGCCGGGTTTGGAGGCTGTATTCCACCACCATCAGGCCGGGGAGTCGCAAGCCGGAAAGCCCCCCGTGTCCCCGCGGAAGGAGTGAGCGATGCTTTCACTGGCCGCACCCATACTGGCGATCGCCCGCAAGGAATTCGAGGACCACCTGCGGAATGGATGGATACTGGCCCTGGCGCTGTCTTTCGCCCTGTTCGCCCTGGTCATTTCCTATGCGGGATTTGGATTTACCGGCACACTGTCGCAGGGCGCCTCGGCGGGGTCCCTGGTCAGCCTGACCAGCCTCGTGCTGTACCTGATCCCCCTGATGGGGCTGCTGCTGGGGTACGATGGAATCGCGGGGGAACGGGCCCAGGGCACCCTGGACCTGTTGGCCTCCTACCCCGTGGATGCCTGGCAAATCATGACAGGAAAACTGTTCGGGCTGAGCGGTGTCCTGGCCTCCACGCTCGCCGCGGGCCTGACCCTCCCGGCCCTGCTGGCCATGGCGCGGGGGGGAACGCTGGCGCCCTGGTTATCCCTGCTGGGGCTTTCCATCGTGCTGGGGGCCGTGTTCGTCGGATTGGCCCTGTTGCTTTCCACTCTGGCCCGGGAGCGGGCAACGGTGCTGGGCGCGGTGCTGGCGCTGTGGCTGGTGCTGGTGATCCTCTTCGATTTGGGGCTGATCGGGCTGCTGGTGGCCACGGGCGGCAATCTCCCGCCCGCCCTGATCGAAGGGTTCCTTCTTCTCAATCCCGCCAGCCTCTTTCGCATGCTCAGCTTCTCGGCCCTCTTGGGCGAGGCGGGAATGCTGGAAGCCGGACTGGGCACGGGGCTGATGCCGGGATGGAGCCTTTTCACCGCCCTGGTGGCCTGGACGGCGCTGCCGGTTGCCCTGGCCGCATGGAGGCTGGGAAGGATGGAATAGGTCCAGTGCGAATTAAAACCGGAGTACACAATGACATTCAATGCCGGCGATCAATGCCAATGAAGGGAGCCTGCGAGAATGAACGGATC
>CAZOXD010000034.1:0-10616 GCA_964583525.1 uncultured Pseudomonadota bacterium | reverse complement strand
CATTCAATGCCGGCGATCAATGCCAATGAAGGGAGCCTGCGAGAATGAACGGATCCTCCAACATGATGGGTGATACACCCACGACCCGGCGTGTGATTCTGCGCTGGATGTGGGGAGGTGGGCTGGTGTTATTGGGAGGCGGAGCCGCATTGCTGGGCGGGCGGGAGCAGACCCTGGTGCGGGAATCGTTCCACACCATGGGCACCCGCGCCACGATCCTGCTGGCGAGTGCCTCCCGGGAGCAGGGGGAGGAGGCCATCGCCGCTGCCTTCCGGGAAATCCGGGAGGTGGACATGCGGATGAGCCGGTTCCGGGCAGGGAGTGACATCGGGCGCCTCAATTTCGCATCCGGAGCGTGGCGGGCCGTGAACCCGCACACCGCCGAAGTGCTGGAGGCGAGCCTGCGTGTGTTCCGGGCCAGCGACGGGTACTTCGATCCCTGCTTGGAGCGGCTGGTCTCCCGCTGGGGATTCCACGACCGCGTCTACCCTGCCTACCCGCCCGGGCAGGCGCCGCCGGCTTTCCCCTCCAGGAAATTCGGGGGAAGCCTTCAGGGCCGCCCGGCCTCCGGCGAAAGCCGTGAATACCGCCTCACCAACCGGGAAACCGGAGTGGATCTGGGGGGAATCGCCAAGGGCCATGCCATCGACCGGGCCATCGAACGGCTGCGGGAAAAAGGCATCGTTCAGGCCCTGGTCAATGTGGGGGACGATCTGCGCGCCCTGGGCGGGCACCCGCAGGGAGGCCCATGGAAAATCGGCGTGCGCCATCCCCGGCGGCCCGGCGAATTGTTGGAAATCATCGATCTCCAGGAGGGCGCCCTGGCCACCTCAGGGGATTACGAAAACTATTTCATCCGGGATGGGCGGCGCTATCCGCATCTGCTGGACCCCCACACCGGACTTCCAGCGGATTACCACCAAAGCCTCACGGTGAAGGCGCCCACCGCCATGGAGGCCGATGCCCTGGCCAGCGCCGGCTTCGCCGCGCCCATTACCCGCTCCACGCGGCTGTTGCAGCGCCTGGTGGAGGGAAGGTGGTTTTCGGTGGACCGGGAAGGGCGGCTTCGGCGAGGTTGAGGTAATGCGCGGGAAAACCCGAAAACGGGGTGCCTTGTGATACGATCCCATGCACCCATGACAATCATCGCAGACGGGGGAGAGCACAATGACGACAGCACGCGATATCATGAAATCCGGCCTTGTGACGGTCATGGAGAGCACCTCTCTCCGCGAGGCCGTTCAACTTCTGATCACCCACCGCATCAGCGGTCTTCCGGTCGTGGACGGAGAGGGTGACCTGAAGGGCATCCTCACGGAAAAGGATGCCATGCGCCTATTGTACGAGGAAAAAGGGGCCTACACGAAAGTATCGGATTTGATGGTGCGCGAAGTACGCGCCTTTCAGGCCGATGCGCCCCTGGATCAGATCTGCGATTGCCTGATGGCCAACCCCTTCCGCCGGGTTCCCATTCTGGAGGGAACCCGTCTGGTGGGATTGATCAGCCGCGCCGATCTGATGCCCGCCATTTTGGAGGTGGCCGCGGAGAACTCCGGTTGATTCTTCGTTACTCCGCTTTTCACTCCGCTCGACCCAGTGCCTTTCCACCCCGTGTTATCGCGGGGAAACCCTCCATCCTGTCCCCGATCCCGGGAATCCCCACGGAATTCCTACGGAAACCCTGCTGCATCAATCCGCAATTGATTTGAAAGTGATCTGTAAGCGTCAAGTTTTCCATATGTAGGGCCCTCCCTCCTATCCTGGAATCATGCGAACAGGGGAACCGGGCCCCAATTGGGTCAATGTCCCTGTACCAGCCCGCTCGCGGAATCATTCCCAGACGCGGCCCCCAGGGGGAACCGGGGAACCGGGTTAATGCCGGAGGGCGGGTCAACCCGATGACATACGGGGCACCATGGACGAACAGACACTGAGAGCCATTATCGAAGCCACGCCGGACGCTTGGCTCTATGCGAGCGTGTGCGGCCTGACCTTAGTACAGAACCTCTTCATCTGGATTCCCGGAGACATTGTTGGTATTTCCGCCGCCTTGCTGGTGGCGACCGGAAAGTTGGACTTGATTCCCGCGGTATTGGCGGTTTCCTTCGGCGGATGGTGGGCCATAATCTTTTATTACGAAATTTCCCGCCGTTTTGGTATGCTTTCCCGGTGCTCCTTTCTTGCCCGGTTTGTCGGAAACCGATCCGTCTCAAAAGCTGCCGATTATCTACGGCTTTACGGATTCTGGGTCGTGTTGGCGCACCGCTTTATTCCGGGATTGCGGACCTGGATCGTGATCGCCGCGGGCTTCTCGAAAATTTCCCGCCGGCGTTTCTGGGCCTTGTCCCTGGTCAGCACGGTGTGTTGGAACGCCGCGATAATGGGATTCGCCGCGGGACTGTTTGAAATCGGGTGGGCTGGAAGTATTGCCGCCCTTGGCGATGTTCCCATAACCCTTTGGGTGATCGTCTTTGCCGGAATCGCCACCGCGATCCTGTGGAAGTTCCATTGGGGTCCCGCGAAATGGATGGCAGGAAGGAAAGGATTGGACCTTGCTGGATCAGGGGATGAAATTGCCTATGGAGCCTATGAAGCCTATGAAGAAGACAATTGGAATCCGCTGCAAGGAGGTGCGGAGCAGGGCGGCTGTGGGGGGATGCCGTATTTGGGAACCCCCGGAACGCTGGAGATTGGTTCTCCCCCATTGTGGGGAGCCTGGGGGTGGGGTACCGAATCCGAACCCTATTTGAATAGCTTATCCAAAGGGAGGGAGGGGGCATGAACGCGAAAATCGAACCATCGGTGACGAATAAGGAGGAGCATTCCTGGAATGCCACGGCCATCTACCCGTCCTCTGGAAACGAACCGGGCGCCATGGCGTTGGGAGTCGATATCGGCTCCACCACCGTCAAGGCGGCCGTGGTCGAAGCCGCAACAGGTGAAATTGTCTGGCGCGACTACCGGCGGCATCATGCCCACCAGGCTCAGACCGTGTTGGAATTCCTGGAGCGCATCGAAGCGGAAGTTCCGGGAGTCCTGGCAGGGGATTCGCGCATATTCGTGACGGGTTCCGGGGCGCAACCCCTGGCCGATCTCCTGGGGGCCCGCTTCGTTCAGGAGGTAAACGCCATCGCACTGGCTGTGGAACGGCTCTACCCCCACGCCAACAGCGTGATCGAGCTGGGGGGGCAGGATGCGAAGATCGTCCTCTTTCGCGGGGAGGTGGAAGGCCGCCGGCAGGCATGGACCTCCATGAACGACCGTTGCGCGGCCGGCACCGGCGCCACCATCGACAAGTGTCTGTCCAAGGTGGGGATTTCACCGGAAGACCTGGCCTCGTTGCGGCTGGAGGAGCGGCATCTGCACCACGTGGCCGCCAAATGCGGCGTGTTCGCCGAAATGGACGTGGTCAATCTCATCAAGTCCGGTGTCCCCGCGGAAGACATCCTGTGTTCCCTTGGCGATGCCGTCGTGCAGCAGAACCTGTCGGTGTTGGCGCGGGGAAACACTCTCAAGCCCAACGTCCTGTTGCTGGGCGGCCCCAACGTGTATCTACCGTTCCTGCAGGATTGCTGGCGCAGGCGCATTAGCCAAACCTGGGAGGAACGGGGGTTGGAACTCCCCCCCGGGGAATCGATCGAATCGCTGATCACCGTGCCGGATCAGGCGCTCTACTGCGCGGCGTATGGGGCCGTTCTCTACGGGCTTCACGAGACCGAAGAGGGCGCCCGGTACCGCGGGCAGCAGCCATTGCGGGAATCGATTGAATCCGGACACCGGGCCAGCGTCCTGGACAGCACCGAGCCGCCACTGGCCGCGGACACGCATGAGTTCGAGCAATTCTCGCTACAATTCGCGCTCCCCCGGTTCTCGCCCCCTTCGTTGAAAGCGGGGAGCACCGTGCGGGCGGCGCTGGGCCTGGATGGAGGGTCCACCTCCACCAAGGCCGTTTTGATTTCGGAGGACGGCCGGGTATTGCAGAAGGCCTATCGGCTTTCCAAGGGCAATCCCATCCAGGACAGCAAGGAAATTCTGGAAGAACTGCGCTCCCATGTGGCCTCCCAGGGCGCCCGCCTCGAAATTACCGGGTTTGGCGTCACCGGATACGCCGCCGGGGTGCTGGACCGCGCCCTGTGCGCGGACGTCGACATTGCGGAAACCATTGCCCACATGAAAAGCGCGGTGGCGCTCTTCGGGGACATCGACGTGATATGCGACATCGGCGGGCAGGACATCAAGGTGCTCTTCATGCGCAACGGCGAGTTGCAGCAATTCAAGCTCTCCAACCAGTGCAGCGCCGGCAACGGCATGCTGCTCCAGGCGACCGCGGATCAGTTTGGCATTCCGGTGGAGGAATTCGCGGAGCATGCCTTCCGCGCAACTCTGGTGCCGCGCTTTACGGCGGGCTGCGCGGTCTTCCTGGACAGCAACCGGGTTACCCTCCAGCGCGAGGGATTCAAACCCGAGGAGTTGATGGCCGGGCTGGCGCGGGTGCTGCCCAAGAACATTTGGCAATACATTGTCCAGGTGCCGCGGTTGTCCAAACTGGGGCGGCGGTTCGTGCTCCAGGGAGGCACCCAGTACAATCTGGCGGCGGTCAAGGCCCAGGTGGATTATCTACGGGAGCGGGTTCCCGATGTGGAAGTGTTCGTCCATCCTCATCCGGGCGAGGCGGGAGCCATCGGAGCGGCGCTGGAGGCCCTGGATGTGGTGCGCAAGCGGGGGCACTCCACCTTTGTGGGTCTCCCGGAGGCGATTGCCGTGTCCTACACCACGCGTACCGATGAATCCACCCGCTGCTCTTTTTGCACCAATCGCTGCGCGCGCACCTTCATCGACACCCGCACGCCCGACGGCACCAGCGCGCTGTACATCTCCGGGGCTTCCTGCGAGCGCGGGCTGTCCGAGGATACCGAAGCATTGAAGGCCTTTCAGCGCACCCGCCGGGAACGGGGGCGGAGTTATCCCAATCTGGCGCAGATGGAGGCCAAGCGGATATTCGCCCCGCTCAAGGAACCGGAGGCTCTTCCCTCCAGCGATACCCGGGTGTATGAGCCGGCCCCGCCTGTCTGGTGGCGATGGAACCGGCCAAGGGTTTCGGAACGGTCCTTCCAGCGCTCCGGCGCGGCATCCGCAGCCCATCGCAAGAACCTCCGCATCGGGATGCCCCGCTGCCTGGATTTCTGGAGTTCCGCGCCTTTCTGGATGGCTTATTTTCAGACCTTGGGCGTGCCGGCCAGGAATCTGGTGCTGAGCCAGGAATCCGGTGAGCGCATGTTCACGGAGGGCGCCAAGTACGGCGCCGTCGATCCATGCTACCCGAGCAAGGTTGCCCAGGCGCACCTGCACGACCTGCTCTTTCACAGGCATTCACCGGATCGTCCGTTGAACTACGTGTTCTTTCCCACCATCGTCCAGGGGGTGGGGGGCCTGCCCGGGGTGCCCGCCTATGCCTGCCCCGTGGTTACAGGAACGCCGAACGTGCTCAAGGCGGCGTTTACCAAGGAATCGGACTACTTCGCCGCCCGTGGAATCGAATACATCGACGGGGCGGTCAATCTGGCGGACCGGGAAATCCTGAAAGCACAGCTATTCGTCATGTGGGGAGAGCGGTTGCGTCTTACCCGGCACGAGAGCGATTTTGCCATCGAGGCCGGGTTCCGGGCTCTGACGGCCTTCCAGGAGGATATGCAGGAAGAAGGCAAGGCGATTCTCGAAAATGCAGCCCGGACAGGCCGTTATTGCGTGCTTATTACTTCCCGCCCCTACCATCTGGACGATGGAATGAATCACGGGGTGCCGGACCTGGTGCAGGCCCTGGGATTTCCCGTGATTACGCTCCGTTCCATTCCCCAGGATCCCGCATGGCTCGGTCCTCACTTCGAGGCGGGCCCGCCCGGCGCTCCAGCGCCGGATGTGATGGATATTCTCGACGTATGGCCCGAGGCGCACACGGCCAATACATCCCTCAAGGTATGGGGCGCGAAGTTCGCTGCACGCCATCCCCTGGTGGCGGTGTTGGACCTGTCCAGCTTCAAGTGCGGCCACGATGCGCCGGCCTACGGGGTCATCGACAGCATCCTGGAGCGGGCCGATGTGCCCTACCTGACGTTGCATGATCTGGACGCCAACCGGCCCACCAATACCCTGAAAATCCGGCTGAGAACCTTCGCCTATGCCCTGCGCCGCCGCGAGGAGGCAATGCGTGTAAACCGGGCCAGCCGCGAATGGCGGAATTTCGAGGAACCGGAAGTGGACGCCACGCAGGGGGGCATGGCGGAACCGGCCCCGGAGGGCGCCCTGATTACCTGAATCGCAGGTGATACCAGGGAAGTTGAAAAAAAGGAGAACCTGAAACCAGGGGAAATGAAATGAAAAGCAACGCTAAGAACGGTGGGATGGAAGAAGGGGGCGCCCAACCGGCATCGCCCGCCGGGATTCATTCACCCATCCTGATGGGAGACAGCGCCCCAGCGCACCTTGTGAACCGACCGGACACGTTGAAAACGGCGGGGCATTGGCGCGAGCCCGATCCCCTGCCGTTCACCCGCGCTCAACGAGCCGATACCACATTGCTCCTGGGCGGGCTAACCGTGTCCCACGACCGGCTCCTCGTAGCCTCCTTCCGCCGCCTGGGCTACCGGATCGAGATCATTCCCCAGGCGGACAACGATTCATTGGAAATGGGGAAGGCCTTCTGCAACCGGGGCATGTGCAATCCGGCCTACTACACGGTCGGCAACCTGTTGCGCTACCTGCAAAAAATTCAACAAGAACAGGGCCTTACCAAACCGCAGATCGTTGAGCGCTACATCATGTTGACGGCGAATGGGTGTGGCCCCTGCCGGTTTGAATTGTATGTGGGAGAGTACCGGAAGGCCTTGCGGGAGAGCGGGTATGATGGATTCCGGGTGATTCTGTTCAGCCAGGACGCCACCCCGGACGGGGACCAGGACCTGGGGTTCGAGGTCACCAACAAGCTACTCCTCTACGGAGTGCGGGCCCTGGTGTTGGGCGACATTCTCAACGCCCTGGCCTACCGGGTGCGGCCTTATGAGACGGAACCCGGCGCGACAGACCGGGTCATCGCCACCGCCCGCGACGAGATTGCGGCGGCGCTGGAACAGGGCGTGAAACCGGACCAGGCGCTGCGGAGCCTCCGGCGCGCCCTCTTTGCAATTCCGGTGGATTACACCCGCGTCAAGCCCAAGGTGTCGATCATCGGGGAGTTCTGGGCCCAGGTTACGGAAGGGGACGGTAACTACCGGCTGCCCGCCTTCTTGGAGGAGGAGGGAGCGGAGGTGGAGGTGCAACCGATCACCATCTGGATTTTGCTGGTGCGTTGGGAACAACGCTACGATGCCGGTGGTCATGCCGGCCTGTCTCCCACCGGCGCTCCCATCGCACCGCGGCGTCCCGGTGCCTGGAAGCGGATCCTCCATGCCCGGATCCTCGAGGGGATGGTGCGCTGGCACTTTCGCCACTATGCCCGCCTGGCCGGCTTGCGGGGGTTTGCGCTCCCGAATTGCGACCGGATGGCCGAAATGGTGCACCCGTATTTCGACGTCAATCAACGCGGCGGGGAGATGTTCATGGAGGTGGGCAAGACCATCTACACTTTCAAGAATCGCAAGGCGCACATGGTCGTGAGCGTCAAACCATTCGGGTGCATGCCCTCCAGCGGGGTCTCCGATGGGGTGCAGGCCCTGGTGTCGGAGCACTATTCCCATTCGATCTTCCTGTCGATCGAGACCACCGGCGACGGCCGGGTCAACATCTACAGCCGGGTGCAGATGCAACTCCACAAGGCCCGCCAAGTGGCCGTTGCAGAAGCCGCCCGGTCTCTGGAAGCGTTGGGGTCCGGCGCGGAACGGGTGCGGAAGTCCCTGGCCGTGCGCGCCGGGCGGGGGTTGTCCCTCTACAGCGCCGCGCCGCGCTTTGCCTGCTCCGCCGCGAATATGATGTATGAAGCAGGCCGCCCCTTGCGCAGGCTGTTGCAGTGGGCGCCTAAAGCGATCCGGGGCTGACCCGGGGGGAGTCACGACGGGTTCCCGAAGCGGGACAAAATCAGGGCGCCGCCTTGAATCCCATGGATGCCATTTCCCGGAGCAACCGTTTCCGGATAGCCTCGTCGCGAAAGGGCATCAGCTTCCTTATGTGTACTGGAATGGAGATGGAGGGTTGGGAGTTGCGCAGTACCTTGGCCAACCGCCTCGCCTCTTTCCGGTTCCCCTGGCTCAGGTGGATGGAAATAAGGAGGATCGGGCTTTCCGTGCTTCCCTGCATGCGCTTTAGGTAGCCGTTGAGTACCGGGAGGGCCTCCGGATACCGCTGCAACAGGTAGTAGGCCAGCCCCAATTGAAAATCGAACCAGGTGGGGTGAGTGGGGCTGAGCCGCATGGCCCGTTTCACGGTCACCAGGGCTTCCCCGGGCTGTCCGGCGAAGTTGAGGGTCTGGGCCAGCAGGGCATTCACCTCGGCTCCATTGGGCTGGCGTTCCACCGCCAACCGCCCGTAGTGGATGGCCTCGTCGAAATTCTGCGTCAACAATTGAATTGAACCGAGCAGGGAGTAGGGTTCCCCCAGGGTGTCGTCCAGTTCGATGGCCTTCCGGGCCAATCCAATGGCCTGGGTGATCCGTTCCCCGGGATTTGTTGTGAATCCGAAGCGGACGTCCATGAAATAAGTGTAACCGAGCCCCACCATCCCCATGGCGTAACTGGGATCGATTGCCAGGGCTTTTTTGAACAGCACCTGCGCCCTGCGATTGTCGTCCCGGTCAATTCCCCTCAGGAGCACCAGGCCCTGGTAACCGTATTCCCAGGCCCGGTAGTCGTGCGCCCCCCTCTCCCAGATTTGGCTTTGTTCCCCTTCCAGGAGCATCACATTGAGCGAGGTCACGATCTTGCGGGTGATCTCATCCTGAAGGTGCAGGGTGTTCACAAGAAGCCTGTCGTAAACCTCCGCCCAGACACTCTCGCCGGTGGCCGTCCTGGACAGGGTGACGGTGATGCGCACCCGGTCCTCGGACTTCTGTACAGTCCCGTTCAACACATGGGCCACTCCCAACTCCCGGCCTACTTGCTGCACCGTCACCTCGCGCTCCTTATAGGGAAGGGCGGATTCAGAGGATATGATGAACAGGCCGGGCACCTTGATAAGTTGGGCGATGACGTTTTCGGTGAAGGTATCGGCAAACAGAGTTTCTCCGGCCTTCTCACCGCGGTTGTTGAAAGGCAACACCGCGATCGAGGGTTCATCCGGAAGTGGGTAGGCCGCTTCGGCTTTCAGGCGCTCCATGGCCCGCGGATCGAGCACCCATACCCGGTAGCCGCTCCACCCGCTCCATAGCAGCAATAACAGCACCAGGGCCAGACCGCCCAGACGAACCGTCTTGCGCGAGATGAACCCATGGAGGGCAGGCCGTATTCCCGCGGCGGGGTCTTTCCCCTCTTCAGCACGCCCGGAAGGTGCGGGGGCGGGGGCGGATACCGAGCCACCGTTCTTTTCGGCATGCCCCTCCCGTTCCGGATCGACAGGGGCGGGAAATGGGGAGGGATCCCGCAGCGGAATGACGGCGGAGGAACCCCGGGCCGCCTGGGCCAGCAGGGCCTGGTGCAACGCTTCGGTTTCCTGCGAGGGTTCCATGTCGTAACTGGCCTGGAGGACGCCGCGGCAGCGCTGGTAGGCGGCCAGGGCCTCCGCGGTGCGCCCCTGTTCCATCAGGCAGCGGATGAGGGGCCGGTAAAATCCCTCGTTCACGTCGTCCACTTCCAAACCTTTTTGATAGAGGGCGATGGATTTCGAGATCTGCCCGTTCTCCTTGCAAAAGGCGCCCGCGAATTCCACCAGGCTGATGAATTTTTGGTGGAGCCGCTCCCGGGCGGTCATCACTTCGGGAGAAGACACTTCTCCTTCCAGGAAGGGCCCCCGGTAAAGTTCCAGCGCCTCCTCCAGCCGGGCCCAGGCTTCCTCCCCGTTTTCCGGATGTTCCAGATTGCGGACGGCATAATCGGCGGCCTCGGAAAATGAGGCGGCATCGCACCAGACCAGGGACGACTCCAGGCTCAGGCGCCCGCCCTGGAGGTGTACCGCCAGATGTCCGACATCGCTACCGATATCGTCCCGTAAACGCTTGAGATTGATCGAGAAGGAGCGGGCGGCCTTGTCCCCGTCCGCGTCCGGCCAGAGGGATTCGCTGACCAGGTCCGAGTGGATGCCCTGGCCTCCCAGGGAGATCATCACCTTGAGCAGTTCCAGGGGTTTGGGCCGGACATGCAGGGGAATGGGAGAGGTCCCATCCACCCGCTCCATATTGAAGCGGCCCAGCGTGTAGATTTTTATCAGTGGTTCGGCGGAATCGCCGGCCTCCTTGTTGGTCTCATTCGCCATGGCGCCCTCCAGCAAGGCTGATCGAATGAACAACGATGGACTGATTCGCCTCCGGTCAGATTGCCCTATGTTACACTACACAATCAAATAATTTCAAAATTATCGCACGATTCGGGATCCGCCCGGATGGATGGCTTTCCTGCGGGTTCGCCCAGCGGAAAACGGGGGGCCGGGAACGGAACCGGGTCAGGCCGCCATTTCCAGGATTTCCATGACATCCTCCG
>CAZOXD010000033.1:23366-31869 GCA_964583525.1 uncultured Pseudomonadota bacterium | reverse complement strand
GAATCATAAGAATCGTCAATTGAATGCGCAATTATATAAGTCGCAGTGTTTAGAAAGATGCGAATAGAGGCAACGAAACCCGAGGATGTCCTGTGGGAACAGTTGCGCAATCGCAAATTGCACGGCCTAAAATTCCGCCGTCAACATTCGATCAGCCGATTTATCCTCGATTTCTATTGCCCGGAGGCCAAGTTGGGAGTGGAAATTGATGGTCCCGTTCATCGCTGGACAAAGGAAGAAGATCACCTGAGAGAAAAACACATCGAGGCACATGGAATAAGGATGGTGAGATTCTCTAACGACCAAGTGCTGAACAATCTTGATGAAGTAATAGAAAATATTTCAAGGGTACTCCAGGATAGAATCAAGACGGCATGAATTCGGCCCGCCCACAAAATCCCCCTCTCCGTTTGCGGAGAGGGGGTGCCGCCCTTGGGCGGCGGGGGTGAGGTTTTACGCAAAACGTGGAGAGCATGGAGCGGCGCAGGATTCCACAAGCGATCACCAACGAAAAACGAGCAATGCCCAAGGAAATAGTGGCGCTCGCCTGCTGGGGACGACCTTACCCCTGACCATTTAACCTCCTCGATCGCCATCTGAACCGCACACACACCCCAACCAGGAGCACCCCATCATGGCCGCATCCCAACAGTTCGACCTGATTGTCATCGGCGCGGGGCCGGGCGGATACGTCGCCGCCATCCGGGCGGCGCAGTTGGGCATGAACGTGGCCTGCGTGGAAAAGCGGGAAACCATGGGGGGCACCTGTCTCAACGTGGGGTGTATTCCCAGCAAGGCGCTGCTTGAGTCCAGCGAACACTTCCTGATGGCACGCGAGGGCTTGGGGGTTCATGGGGTGAAGGTGAGCGGCGTCAAGCTGGACCTGAAGACCATGCTGGCCCGCAAGGACAAGGTAGTGGGGGAATTGACCCGCGGCGTGGCCGGGCTGCTCAAGAAGAACAAGATTGCCCAGTTTCACGGGACGGCCCGCATCGCCTCGCCGGATACGGTGGAGGTCACTCCTACAGGGAAGACCGCGAAGGGCGCCCGGGAAACCCTCACCGGCAAACACATTCTCATCGCCACGGGCAGCGACGCCATCGAAATTCCGGGCATTCCCTTCGACGGAAAGCAGATCGTCAGTTCCACCGAAGCCCTGGAACTTACAAAGGTGCCCAAACACATGATCGTTATCGGGGGGGGCGTGATCGGCCTGGAATTGGGATCGGTATGGCGCAGGCTGGGAGCGGAGGTGACCGTGATCGAGATGCTCCCCAAAATCCTCGGCCCGCTGGATCGCCAGATTACCACCCTGGCCCAGCGCATCCTGACCAGGCAGGGGTTCAAATTCCACCTGGACACCCGGGTCACCGGCGTGGAAAAGAAGGGCGGGCAGGTCCACGTCAAAGCCGAAACCGGCAAGGGGGAGCAGTTGACCGTGCAGGGCGACGTGCTGCTGGTGGCCGTGGGCAGGCGCCCCTTCGCGGACGGGCTCGGCGCGGCCGAGGCTGGGGTGGAAATCGACGGGCAGGGCCGCATCGTCGTCGATGGAAATTTCCGCACCCGCGTGCCTTCCATATATGCCATCGGAGACGTGATCGCCGGCCCCATGCTGGCCCACAAGGCTTCCGAGGAGGGCGTGGCCGTCGCGGAAAAGCTGGCGGGGAGGATCAGCCACATCACTTACGAGGCCATCCCCTGGATTGTTTACACCTGGCCCGAAATTGCCTGGGTGGGGTACGGGGAGGAGGAACTCAAGGAACAGGGGAGGAGCTACCGCGCCGGGAGTTATCCCTTTATGGCCAACCCCCGCGCCAAAACCATGGGTGAAACCGACGGCATGGTGAAAATCCTGGCTGACGCGGAAACCGACCGCCTGCTGGGTGTGCTGGTGATCGGCCCGCGGGCATCGGATGTCATCGCGGAAGCGGCCCTGGCCATGGAATTCGGCGCCAGCGCGGAAGACCTGGCCCTGGCGGTGCATGCCCACCCCACCCTCTCCGAGGCGGTCAAGGAGGCCGCCATGGGCGTGGACGGCCGCACGATCCACCTGTAGGCATCTGTAGGATCTGTAGGGATAACCCACCCTCCTCGCTGGAGCAGGGAAAGCGCGCTCAGTACTTGGTGGTGAAAAAGGAGGTCAACTCGCTACGGATATTGAATTCCGCCATTTGATCGAAGGCGAACACGAAGGGCAGAGTATAGTGCAGCAATTCGTGGTAGTAGGCTTCGGTATCCCCGATATCGCGCTTGCGAATCTCCAGCAGATAGGTGCCCTTGCGGGTGAACGGTTTCAGGTAGGGGATCATCCGCACCGGGTCGTCGCTGGCCTCGGGGAGTTGGGAAAGCCCCAGGCCGAACAACAAATACAATTCCTTGTTGTCCTCGGATTGGAAAAAGGCATAGCGCTGGCCTTTCAGCATTCCGAATGCCTGCACCACATCCATGATCCAGTTGATGAACCCCGTTTTGGCCGCGACATTGGCCCCCACCCAAAATTCCTCGTCCCGGAAATCGCTTTCCAGTGTATCGTGCATTCCCAATTGCCCGGTCATGTCCGTTTCCACCAGTTTAATCTTCGATTTCAGCAACTTGGTCATCTGGTGGCGCTGATGTTCCTGGATCAGCGCCTGGATTTCGCCGGGACTCAGGCCCTCCAACTCTTTTTCGGCCATGTCGGTGAACTTGGAAAGCCAGTCCTTGAGAAAGCGTGTTTTCAGGTCTTCGTAAAGGGTGAAGGAGGAGGTGGCCCGCACCTGTTCTTCCATTCCCTTGACGGCCTTGGCGTTGGCGGTTTTGGACTTAATTTGATCGGTAATCTTCTTCAGGGCCACGCTGAGCTTGTGAAGGTCCCGTTCGGCTTCCGGATAATAGGCAATCAGGTTGACCACCTGCGCGTTGGTGTTGGTGATCTTTTTCCCCAGCACCGCGCGGTATTCCTTATCGCTCAACACGCGGCGGTCTTCCCGCTTGAGAAAGCTGCGCAGGTGTACCGTACCGCCTTCCGAGTTCTTGATTTCCGTCAGGTCCTTCAACTTCCCCAGGACATCCGATTCGTCTCCGCCTGAAGAGAAGATGCGGGTCAGGATATCGCGCAGGCTATCGGAAACCGAATTCATGTCCGGAAGGTTGGTGATCTGGTTGAGGACGTCCAACCTCCAGCGTACCTCGCTCACCAACTCGTCCGAATTGAAACGGGCTTCCACCTCCGTCATAAAGCGGATGGAGTCGAAATTTTCGTGATCTTCGTAGACGGTCTGGAAGAAACTTCCCGAATCTTTGATGCCTGCTGCCATCTGCGTACCCTTTCATCAGGGTAAGGTTATGGAATCATCCATCCCGCGGGTGCGATGTACGGCTTGGGAAGTATCCGGATACTGCCCACCCTATTATGACTGGACCGAACCTGTTCATATAGCAGAATACCACCCCCTTATAAAGAGGGTGGATCCATATACGTAGAAAATACACGAAATACAGCTTTCAGGAGGATATTTTTCCGGCTGGATGGAAAGGCCGTGCCTGGATCCACACCCTTCCCTGGCTTTCCGGACTTCCCGGTATTTCCCCCTAGTGGTCCGATCCCGGGAGGGATCGCCTGTGCTCCCTCCCTCTCTCCATCGCATCTACCCTTCCGCCAGGGCGTCCACCAGTTTTGACAACGTTGAGCGGGCATCCCCGAAGAGCATCATCGTATTGTCCCGGAAAAAGAGCATGTTGTCGATTCCGGCAAATCCGGGATTCATGCTGCGCTTGAGCACCATTACGGTGCGGGCGTGTTCCACATCCAGGATGGGCATGCCGTAGATCGGGCTTCCGGAGTCCTCCTTGGCGGCCGGGTTGACTACGTCGTTGGCCCCAATCACCAGCACCACGTCGGTTTTCGGGAAATCAGGGTTGATCTCGTCCATGTCCTTCAGCAGGTCATAGGGGACATTGGCCTCCGCCAGCAGGACGTTCATGTGGCCCGGCATCCGTCCGGCCACGGGATGGATGGCGTAATTCACCTCCAGCCCCAACTTTTCCAGCGCTTCCCCCAATTCCCGCACCTGGTGCTGGGCCTGGGCCGCGGCCATGCCGTAGCCCGGCACGAACACCACCGACTCGGAATTTTCCAGGATGGTCACCGCGTCCTCGATGGTGTAGGGCTTGACGGCGCCGCCTCCGGGAACTTCGGTCATGGGGGCCGGGCCGCCTTCCTCGCTCAGTCCGAACCCGCCGAAGAGCACGTTCCAGATAGAGCGGTTCATCGCCACGCACATCTCGTTGGTGAGGAAGATTCCCGATGCCCCCACCAGGGAGCCGGCGATGATGAGCACGTTGTTGGAAAGCACGAATCCTGTGAAGGACACCGCGATGCCGGAGTAGGAATTGAGCAGGGCGATGACCACCGGCATGTCGGCCCCGCCGATGGGGATCACCACCAGAATTCCCAGGATCAGCGCGATGATTCCCACGGCAAGGAAAAACTCCAACTGCACGGGTTCCAGCACCAGCCAGACCCCGCAGCCCAAGGCGCCCAGCACCAGCAGGAGGTTGATGGGATGTTGAAGCGGAAACTTGACCGGCTGCCCGGAAACCAACTCCTGCAGCTTGGCGAAGGCCACAAAGCTCCCGGTAAGGGTCAGGGACCCCACGAACAGGGAGAGCAGGATCACCGTGGCGATGAAGGTATTGAGGGACTCCCCTAGACGCAAGAATTCCGCGATTGCCACCAGGGCCGAGGCCGCGCCTCCCAGGCCGTTGTACAGGGCCACCATCTGGGGCATGGCCGTCATTTTCACCAGCCGCGAAGCCATAATGCCGACGACGGCTCCGGCCCCCACACCGATGGCGATCCAGCGGAAATCGGAAATTCCGCTGCTGAGAAGGGTGATTCCCACCGCCAGCAGCATGGCCAGGGCGGAGAGATAATTCCCCTTGGCCGCCGATTGGGGCGAGGAGAGCAATTTGATCCCGACGATGAACAACACCGCGGATATCAGGTAAATCGCATCCTTGTCCACCACCTGCCGTAAAGTTTCCCACATTGCATACGCCCTTTCACTTTTTCTTGAACATGCGCAACATCCGGTTTGTGACCAGGTACCCGCCCACGACGTTTATGGTGCCGCAGACGACCGCCGCGATGCCCAGCGCGATGGCCCAGGTTCCCTCCCCCTTCCCTGCCGCCACCACCGCTCCCACCAGGGTGATTCCCGAGATGGCGTTGGTGCCGGACATGAGGGGAGTGTGCAGCATGGGAGGCACCTTCGAGATCACCTCGAAACCGACGAAAACGGAAAGCACGAACACGTAAAATCCAACCAGATAAACCGATACCATGAACGAACCCCTTGATTTGTCGTGATTGTGTTCTTCGTGGATGGGTTGTGGATGACAGGCGGCGGGGCAAGGCGTGATTCCTATTGGCCGGCGGCGCCAATCCGATAATTGAGATTCTTCCTAATCCCCCTGGAGCATGGGGTGAACGATGTTCCCGCCCTGGGTGACCAGGACGCCCGCCACGATGGGATCCTCACCATCCAGGTTGAGGGTTCCCTCTTCCCCCAGCAGGTGAAAGAGCAGGTTGCCCAGATTCTTGGAGTACATTTGCGATGCGTGCACCGGCATCAGGCTTGGCAGGTTGGTGGTGCCGATAATGGTGACACCGTCCTTGACCACAGTTTCCCCGGCCTGGGTGAATTCGCAGTTCCCGCCCCCCTCGGCCGCCAGGTCCATGATCACCGATCCCGGTTTCATCTGGCCCACCATGTCCGCGGTGATGAGAATGGGCGCCTTTTTTCCCGGAATTGCGGCCGTAGTGATGATGATATCGGTGCGGGGGAGGCGTCCCGCGATCAGTTCCAGTTCTCGTTTTTGGTGGTCCTCGCTCAATTCCTTGGCATAGCCGCCTTCGTCCTGGGCATCCTCGTGGGAAACTTCCAGTTCGATGAATTTCGCTCCGAGGCTTTCCACCTCTCCCTTGACCACCGGGCGGGCATCGAAGGCTTCCACCACGGCCCCGAGGCGCTTGGCGGTGGCGATGGCCTGTAGTCCGGCCACTCCGGCGCCCAGAATCAGAGTCCGGGCCGGGGGGATGGTTCCCGCCGCGGTCATGAACATGGGGAAGAAACGATTGAAAGCATTGGCGGCGAGCAACACCGCCTTGTACCCGGCCACGGTGGCCATGGAACTGAGCGCGTCCATGTTCTGAGCGCGGGAGATGCGCGGCACCATCTCCATGCTCATGGCCGTGATGTTCCGGGCCGCCAGTTTTTCCAGCATCGGGCGGCGGGAAAATGGCTGCAGAAAGGTGATCAATGCGGCCCCCTCCCGCAGGGCGCCGACCTCGTCCGCACTGCCGCTTTCACCGGTGCCGGGAGGCTGCACCTTGAGCACCAGGTCCACGGAACCCAACAGCGCATCATGGGAGGCCTCGATGGCCGCCCCGGCTTCCTGATACGATGCGTCCGGATGGGAGGATGCTACCCCGGCATCCTTTTCCACGACGATATCCACGCCTTTTTCCGCGAGGCGTTTCACGGTATCGGGAATAAGAGCGACCCTGGTTTCGCCGGGGAACGTTTCCTTGGGGATCCCTACCTTCATTGTTTCCTTCCTATATCGTTTTCCCCCGGTCGATTTCCCTGCCACCCATTCATGATAGCCCATTTCCGGCAGCGTGCCTACCGGCAACCTCGGCAAACCGGGATATAAGACAGCCTAGTTAAACTACATTGATGCCGGGTTGTAAACCGGATTGGGGAGAAAAAGCGAACCGCAAAGGGAACCGCAGATGAACGCAGATGAATGTGGATAACTGCAACAGCAACTGCATGCGGGGGAACGAGTCCCAGGCAGTTCGATAAACAGCGGCCCCCCGATGGGGGTGAAGCGGCGGAGCCGGATTCCTCCCGTGTTTCTGAGCTGCCGGGCAGGGAGGGAAACTGCGACGGTAAAGGAAAATGCTATCGGGAATTCCCGATAGCGTTTGCGTCTTTGCGCGAGCAGTTCGCAGTTCAAATCAGCGTACTCTGCCGCAATCTGCGGATATGCCGTCGCAGTTCCCCCCTCAGCCGCTTTCCGGTCTTTCCTCGATGACCGCGGCCAGCAGGTCGGGGCGGTCGGTGATGATGCCGTCCACGCCCATGCGCAGCAGGCGCTCCATTTCTTCGGGATCGTTGACGGTCCACACGATCACGGGCAGGCCGAGGCGGTGCGCCGTGCGGACGATGCCCGGCGTGATCAGTTGCAAGACGCCGAAGTCCGGCGGAATCATCAGGGCGTTGTGCGGCGGGCGGAACCACCGGGCCAGGCCCGACCATGCGGCTATAAAGAACGCGATGCTGGACCGGTAGGAGAAGAAGGAGGGTATTTCTGGCGCCAGGGCCTGAATGCGCAGGAAGGTCCCATGCCGGGACGACCCGAGGAGCACCCGATTTTGCATGCCCGCCCGGCGCACGGCCTCCACCACGGAGGCTTCCATGGGTGGATCGTGCTGCTTGACCTCGATGCTGATCACGCCGTCCGGCAGGGCCAGGAGCACTTCCGCCAAGGTGGGAATACGGATGCCGCGCCCCGCCCAGGCGGTGCTATCGGTTCCGCCGATTCCACTGGTGCCGCGAAAGCGGAAGCCCGCGTCCAGCCGCTGCAGTTCTTCCAGGGAATGCGCCAAGACGGGCCCGGTTCCATTGGTGGTGCGGTCCACGGTGGGATCGTGAATGACGACCGGGACGCCGTCCCGGGTGGCGTGGGTGTCGACCTCCATGAACCGGCACCCGAAGCGGTCCCGCGAGGCGGTGAATGCCTCCAGGGTGTTTTCCGGGAAGAGCGCTCCGCCCCCCCTGTGAGCGCCGAGAATGGGGGGGGCGAGGGGAATTTTCCAGGAGGGCGGGGCGGGACGGCCCCACCCCAGCACCATCCTTCCAATTGAGAATACGGACCCGGCTGCGGCGGCGCCAAGGGCGGAAATCAGCGAAATACGGATCATGGCGCGCCGGCTCAATTTCGGTGTCCCCATGGATTTCCACCGGTTACGAAGCAAGGATGAACGGTTGGCGATGAACTCCGATCCCAGACGCAACAGCCATATCCCCAATATGTTGTCCAACGCCGTAATGCACCCTTGCACCACCGCAAACTGCACGTCGCAATGGTGCTGCAAACCGCTTGGGCTAAAGTCTAAGGTGACCGACTCATCGTTCGGGACCTGAACACGAACAAACTCACGCTTCAAACTTTTGGTAACCTTAATCGATTCGCTATACTTGCGGACCAATGACAGGTTTCTCTCCATTTCATCTAGCGACCGGGATTGTTTCATAAGTAACAACGGATCGATATCTGGCGTGTAATTCTCCTGAATGAAATTCGCTGAAATTTCGCGGTCGATTTCCTCTGCCTCGTCATCACGATTCATTTTTATTAACCTATTCCAATTTTTTTTAAAACGACATTGCACCTCAAAGGTTCAATTCGTGGGGGGATCACTGAAAGATTCCTTGCATTGAGCCTTTGAAAT
>CAZOXD010000033.1:0-23266 GCA_964583525.1 uncultured Pseudomonadota bacterium | reverse complement strand
GGACGATTTGGCGGCATGGAGCCTCCCGGTTCCAGGTATTTTCATCGCTGTACTATTTACCGCCCCTCCTCCCCTGGCAGCCAGGGCGCGCCGAAGGCCGGCTCCTTGTGGGGAATGGGTGGTAGTTGCCAGGTACCGGTGGCGGGGGGGCGCACGTCCGGGTCCACGTGGACATCGATCAGCCAGGGCTTGTTGGCGCGCACGGCGGTGTCCAGGGCGTTCTTGAAATCCCGGGACTCGGTGACGGTGACCGCGTCCACCCCATGGGCGCGGGCCAGTGCGGCGAAGTCGGGATTGTAGGGCTCGGCCCTTGGTCCCCGGCGGAAGGTGGTGCCCACCTCGCGGCCATCGAAGAGGCCGTGCTGAATATCGCGGATGGCCCCCCAGGCAAAGTTGTTCCAGACCACCCACACGGCGGGAATATCGTATTCCACCGCCGTGCAGAGCACGTGGGGGGTCATGGTGAAGCCGCCGTCCCCCACGAAGGCCACGCAGGGCCGCTCCGGCGCGGCCAGCTTCGCGCCCAGGATGCCGCTTACCCCGAAGCCCATGGCGGAGAAACCCCAGGCGTTGAGCATGGACTGGGGACGGCGGGCCTTCCAGAACTGCATGAACCAGTTGTGGTGCACCCCGGAATCCAGGGAGATGATGGCGTCGTCCGGCAGCACGGCCTGCGCGTCGGCCACGATCCGTTCCGGACGCAGGGGCGAGGTGTGGAGGTCGAAGTTGGGGCGGACATGGGCCTCCCACTCCAGATTCCAGGCCGCGATTTCCGCGCGCCACTCGTCCAGCCGCTCCGGCCCGGGATCGTCCCCCTTCTCCAGCGCCGTCAGAATTTGCCGCAAAAAGGTACGCGCGTCGGCGGCGATGCCCAGGTCGGGAGGATAGTTGCGGCCGATCTCGTTGACGTCGATGTCCACGTGGATCAGCCGGGCCGGGGGCAGATTCCAGGAATACCCCGGAATCCAGGAGGAGGCCGAACGGTCGTCGAAGCGCGCCCCGATGGCCAGCACCAGGTCGCAATGACGCCCGGCCTGGTTGGCCGGATAGGCCCCGTTGCGCCCGATGAAGCCCAGGGAGAGCGGGTCGGTCATGTCCAGACAGCCCATCCCGTTGGGCGAGCTGATCACCGGGATGCCCATCCTCCGCGCCACTGCGGTCAGTTCCGCGCCGGCCTCGGCCAGGGTCACCCCATGCCCGATGAAGAGTACCGGCCGCCGGGCCCCGTGGAGCATCTCCATCACCCGGGCCATCTCCTCCGCGGCCGCCCCGGGGCGCTCGCTGCGGGACAGCCGGGTTGGTGCGGGCACCTCCACGTCGTCCTCCTCCTGGAACACGTTGAAGGGAATGTCCAACTGCACCGGACCGGGGCGTCCCGTGGTCATGGTGGTCACGGCCTGCCGCAGGGCCAGGGGCAGCATGTCCACCCGGGTGGGCTGGAAGCTGCGCTTGACCACCGGGCGAATCACGGATGGAAAGTCGGCCTGGTAGTGGCGGTGAATCTCCTGGAACGGCCCCCGGTTGAACTGGGAGGTGGGCACGTTGGCCGTGATGGCCAGGAAGGCCGAGGAATCGGCCAACGCGTTGGCCAGCGACATCACCAGGTTGGCGGAGCCGGGACCGCAGGAGGTGAGCGTGGCCACGGGCTCGTGCGCTACCCGGAAATAGGCGTCGGCCATGTGCCCCGCGGTTTGCTCGTGCCGGGGGGAGATCAACCGGATGCGCTCCCGGTCGTAGAGGGCGTCGAGCATGCCCACGTTTCCGTGGCCGCACAGGCCGAAAATATAGGGAATCTTCTCCCGAACCAGGAATTCGGTGATCAGTTCAGCGCCTTTCATTCGGGGCATGGCACAACCTCGCGGTAAATGTGTTCTGTCATCGGTAAGGAATCGGTTGCAGGCATTGGAGGCCAGCGGCCTGCACGCCCCGTATTCTCCGCAGGGCTTCGCGGGGTGTCAAATTCACGCTCGGATGGCACGAATGCGGTGGTTTGCATCGTGGTAATTGTTTTCCAATCCCGTGTTTTGAAATCCGGCCCTGAATCCTTTAGGATTCCGGGGGCGGCCTGCGCAGTCACCAGGTCTTTTCCCAGATCCCCGCATCGGCGAAGCCAACCATGGAACTAATACTGCTGGGCACCGGATGCCCCCACGTGGACCCCAACCGGATGGGACCGGCGCAATTGATCAGCCATGATGGGCACACCCTGTTGATCGACTGCGGCTCCGGGGTTACCCAGCGCATGGTATCCGCCGGCTTTGCCTGCCGGGACATCGACGCGGTGATGCTGACCCACTTGCATTCGGATCATCTGGTGGACCTCTTTCAACTGATCTCCACCAGTTGGCAGCGGGGGCGGGACCGTCCTCAAAAAATCTATGGTCCGCCAGGTACGCGCCGGTTCGTGGCAGGCACCATGGAGCTTTGGAAGACCGAATTGGAGGGGCGCGTCGCCCACGAGGCCCGTGAATCCTCGCTAGCCCTGGAGACGGAAATCGTGGAGTTCGGCGAAGGGGAGGTGCTGCGGCTGGGCGATCTCACCGTGGAGGCCGTGGAGGTGAACCACCAGCCGGTAAACAACGCCTTCGGGTTCGTGTTTACAACCCCCGGGGAAAAGGTCGTGATCAGCGGGGATACCACCTATTGCCCACCGTTGATCCAAGCCGCCCGGGGCGCGGACCTGCTGGTGCACGAGGTGTTCATTCACCGGGAATTCCAGGAGATTCCCGGCGTGCGCACCCGGGAGACCATCGCCAACGTGGGCAGCTACCACACCGCCTCGGACGTGGTGGGGAGGGTGGCGGCCGAAGCCGGGGTGAAGGGATTGGTGCTCTCCCACTTCGCGCCCACGCAATTCGACAAGCAGGCGCTGCTGGACGAGGTGCGCCGGGAGTACGGCGGGTTCCTGGCCATCGGAGAGGACCTGATGAAGATCGACGTCACGGCGGGGACGGTTTCCCACGCCGGGGCGCTCTGGAAACTGCCGGATCGCCGGGACTGACCTACACGGGCACTCACAAGTTGCCCACCCTTCCCTCAGGGCTTATGGTGTCCTCGGGGCGAAGCAGGAGAGCGGAGAGAATCGCCAGGTGTGGACCGCTCAGCGATTGAGTGTCCCCCGGGGAGGATGCCCAGAAACCGGCCAGCGAGGAGTGCAGCCATGAACGATCGAGTCCCGGGCTTGTTGGTGGTCTGGATGAACGTGGAGCCATCCGGCGCGGAGGACTTCGCCGAATGGTACATCCGCGAGCACATTCCCGAGCGGGTGGGCGTGCCCGGTTTCCGCAACGGCAACCGCTACCGCGCCCTTGAAGGTTCTCCGGACCGCGGTTCCCCGGACCGGAGTTCCCCTAACTACTTGGCGGTGTACGACACCGACGCGCCGGGCGTGCTCTCCAGCGCCGCCTACAAAGAGCGGCTCAACACCCCCACCGAATGGACCCGGCGGGTAATGCCCATGTTCCGCGATACCGTGCGCTCCGCATGCCGCGTCGTTGCGGAGCAGGGGACGGGATTGGGCGGCGTCCTGCGCACGGTGCGCGTAGAACCCGGCGCGGGTGGGCGCGGGGCCCTGCGGGATGCCCTGGCCGCGCTCCCGGAACCACTGCTGGCCAAGCCCGGTATCGTGCGGGTGCGCCTCGTCGAACGGGTGGAGAACGAGTCCGGCGCGGGTAGCGGCGTTGGTGCTGCCGAATCCACCGAAACCACCGAAACGGCGGAGACTGCCATGCGCGGCAAGGACCAGACCGCCACCTTCACCCTGCTGGTGGACGGCACGGACGCCCCATCCCTCCAGGCCGCCTGTGCCGACCTGGCCTCCCCCGAACGCTTGACCGCCCTGGGCGCGGCGGGAGAGATCCACGTCGGCGACTACGCCCTCATGTACAACCTGGCGGGGTGAGCCAGGGTGGCCGCGTACCAGGATCGGCCTCCGGCGGCGGAGGTTTTTGCCCATGGCAACTACCGGCCCATGGCAACTACCGGGGGGCGGCGCGCGACTCGCAAGCGCCGCACAATCTGAGTCCGAGGCGATTGCAAATGTATGTGAATCGCTCGAAGTCTCGCGATTCCCCCTCTGGACACCCGGCAGGGAACCGGCAGTTCATTGAACAGCAGCCCTGCACCCCATATTCTGTTGTTGGTACAATGCATTGGGTGGATCGGTAATCATTGCTTAACTCCGAGTTAGGGGGGCCGCTGTTCATTTAACTACCGTGGGAAGACTTTCCCCCGCATGTTGTTGTAGTTTTCCGTTGCTTTTGCAGTATACGCATTGGTCACAGACCTCCCAAACCATTTCAGGAAAACCAAATTCCATGACCGAAACGAATAATCCAACACCCGCCCCCGACTTTCGGCTGGACGGCAAGACCGCGCTGGTGGCGGGGGCCGGGCGTGGAATTGGCCTGGGGGCGGCCCAGACCATGGCGGCCGCGGGAGCGCGGGTGGTGCTGGTGGCCCGCAGCGGGGACGACGTGCGCCATGCGGCGGAGGCCATCCAGGCCAAGGGAGGCGAGGCCGATTGGGCCGCCGCGGACGTCACGGACACGCGCGCCATGGCTGCTGTGTTCGCGGACAAGGGCCCCGTTCACGTGCTGCTCAACAACGCCGGCACCAACCGCCCGGCTCCCTTCCTCGATGTGCGCGAGGAGGACTACGACGCCATCTTCGAGTTGAACGTGCGGGGGGCATTTTTTTGCGCCCAGGCGGCCGCCCGGGGAATGGTGGAGCACAAACAGGGCGGCTCCATCATCAACGTATCGTCCCAGATGGGATTGGTGGGCGCGCCGAACCGCACCGTTTATTGCGCCTCCAAGCACGCCCTGGAGGGCATGACCAAAGCCATGGCGCTGGACCTGGCGCCTCACGGCATCCGGGTCAACACCCTCTGCCCCACCTTCACGGAAACGCCGCTTACCCGGCCGTTTCTGAAAGACCGGGCGTTCATGGAGGCCACCCTGGCCCAGATTCCCATCGGGCGGCTGGGGCAGGTGAGCGACCTGACGGGCGCGGTGGTCTTCCTGGCCTCGGACGCCTCCAGCATGATGACCGGCGCCAGCATGGTGGTGGACGGGGGCTGGACGGCCAGGTAGGGAGAGCCTTGCCTATCCCAGGGGGTGGCTGCCGCGGACGTAGTGGAAGCGGGCTCCCTGCCGGGTTGGTATGCAACGATCAACTCTTTTCAAACGAGTACAATTTCCCATGAGCGAAAAGATACGGGTGGCCTTGCTGGACGATTATCAGAACGTGGCTCTGGGCATGGCGCCCTGGGATACCCTGGATGGCGTGGAGGTGCAGGCCTTTTCCCGCAACCTGGAAAGCCCGGGGGAGGCGGCCCGGGAACTGCGGGGATTCCAGGTCATCATGGTGATGCGGGAGCGGATGCCTTTTCCCCGCGAATTGCTGGAAGCCCTGCCGGACTTGCGCCTGCTGGCTACGGGCGGAATGCGCAACGCGGCATTGGACATCGCGGCCGCGGCGGAGTTGGGGATTCTCGTCTGCGGCACCGGCGGAGGAGGGGTTTCCACCATGGAATTGACCTGGGGCCTGATCCTGGCCCTGCTGCGCCATATCCCGGACGAACACAACCGCATGCGGACGGGCAAGTGGCAGGAAACCGTGGGCACGGGGCTGGCCGGGAAAACCCTGGGCCTGATCGGCCTGGGCAACATCGGTGGGCAGGTGGCGGCCGTGGCCAAGCCATTCAACATGCGCGTCATCGCCTGGAGCGAGAACCTCACAGACGAGCGCGCGGCCGAGGTGGGCGCGGAGCGGGTGGAAAAGGATGCCCTGCTGGCGCAAGCGGATATCGTGTCCATTCACCTCAAGCTCGGCGAGCGTACGCGCGGGCTGCTGGGCAGGGAGGATTTGCGGAAAATGAAGCCCACGGCCTGCCTCGTCAATACATCCCGGGGCCCCATCGTGGAGGAAGAAGCCCTGCTCGATGCCTTGCGGAATGGCGCCATCCGCGGGGCCGGGCTGGACGTGTTCGACAGCGAACCCCTGCCCCCCGATCATCCTCTGCGTTCCCTGGACAACGTGGTGCTGCTGCCCCATCTGGGGTATGTGACGGAAGAGGTATACCGGGCATTCTATGGAGGGACCCTGGAGAACATCCGGGCCTGGATGGAAGGAAAACCGGAACGGGTGCTCAACCCGGAGGTGCTGGAAAAACCGCAGCCCTGAACTGGAGGAGTGGCGGGTGGGTGCGGGATTGAACTCCCGCCATGGAAAATTCAGGACACCCCCTGGACGTTTCCCCAACGGTTGAGCACTTCCAGCATGAGCTTCCAATCGAAGGGCTTGCCGATGAGGTCGTTCATGCCCTTCTTCAGATACAGATCCTGCTCGGTTTTTTCCGTATTGGCCGTCATGGCAATGATGGGAATTTGGCCTTTTTCCCCAGGCATGGCGCGGATGCGGGCGGTGGCCTCCAATCCGTCCATTTCCGGCATTTGAATATCCATCAGCACCAGATCGTACATTCCGTTTTGCATGGCGGATACCGCCTCCGTGCCGTCGGCGACCACGTCGGCCCGGTGCCCGAGCTTGTCGAGCCAGGTGCTCACCAGAAGACCGTTGACATGGTTGTCCTCCGCCACCAGTACCCGCAGGGGTTTCGCGGCCGGCTGCTTGGAGGAAATCACTGGAAGCCCCTCTTCCCCGGCCGTTCCGTCGAGCCCCTCCTCCGTTTCATGGGCGCCAAAAATGGAACGCAGACAGTTGTACAGGGCGAACGGTTGGATGGGTTTCGCGAGGAAGGTGACATGGCTCAGTTTCCTGGCCTGCTTGGCATCCCCATACCCGCTCATGGGGGTGATCAATACCTGACGAAGCCCGGACCGCCCGAATTTCCGGTTCAATTTCTTCATCAAATCCAATTCATCTTGCCCGGCCATGCTTTGATCGAGGAACAGCAACTCGAAGGGTTGGGAATCCCGGTGGGCAGTTTGGATTTTCTCCATCACCGTCTCCATGGAATCGGCCGCAACCGCTTCCATCCCCCATCCCTCCAATTGATTGCGCAGAGCTTGCCGGTTGGGGTTGTCTCCAATGACGAGCAGCGCCTTTTTCCCGGCCACCCGCAGCGCTTCCCAGCGAACGCCTCCCTCCTCCGGGGGCAGCGCCTCCAGGGGCGTGGTAAACCAGAAGGTCGTGCCTTTCCCGGGCTCGCTGGTCAGGTCGATGCTCCCTCCCATCAGGGTCACCAACTCCTTGCAGATCGCCAGGCCGAGGCCGGTGCCGCCATACTGCCGCGAGATGGAGGAATCGGCCTGGGTGAATTTCTCGAAGAGGATCTGGCGGATTTTCTCCGGGATTCCAATACCGGAATCGCAGACCGTGAATTTCACGGTCTGCCATTGGTCGTACACTTCCTCCAGGGAGACCTCCAGCAGCACCCCCCCCTGATGGGTGAACTTGACCGCATTTCCCAGCAGGTTGAACAGCACCTGGCGGATTCTGTCCGGGTCGCCCCGCAGGGGTTCGGAGAGATCGGGAGAAATCCAGGCCGCCAGTGCGATCTGCTTTTGCTCCGCCTGGGGTGCGATGAGCCGGGTTGCGCTTTCGATCAACTGATCGAGCCGGAAATCGAATTTTTCCAGTTCCAGCATCCCTGCTTCCATCTTGGAATAATCGAGGATGTCGTTGAGGATGTTGAGCAGGATTTCTCCCGAATTGTGGACCGCGTGGGTATAATTGTATTGCTCTTGGGTCAGCCCGGAATCAAGCAGCAGATTGGTCATGCCCAGCACACCGTTCAAGGGTGTGCGGATTTCATGGCTGACCATCGCCAAAAAATCGGACTTGGCCCGATTGGCCGCTTCCGCCGATTCCTTGGCGGACAGCAGCGAATGCTCCGTCTCCATGCGCTGGGTTACGTCGTAGAGTACTCCGGTGAAAAATCGTTTTTCCCGGATCCACATTTCCCCCACGGTGACTTCGAGAGGGAAGGTGCTGCCGTCCTTGCGCTGGCCCAGGATTTCCTTCCATTTACCGAGGGACTGCTGTGTACCTTTGGGAGCCAGGAATTCCGCCCCCTCCTGAACCGTTTTTTTCTTATAGGTGCCCGGAATGATGGTGCCGATTTCCTTGCCCTGAAGTTCCCCGGCCCAGTATCCGAACATGAGTTCCGCGGCTGGATTGAACAATTCGATTTTTCCCATGTCCGAGATCAGGATCACGGCATCCCCGACGTTTTCCAGGATCGTCCGCAGCCGGTTTTCGCTTTCCATCAAGGCTTGTCGCGATTCCCGCAATTCCCGTTCGGAGTCGGCGATCTTGTTCATTTGCCGGGTGCGTTCCCTGTCATGCCGAATATTCAGATATCCGATCAACGCCCCCGCCAACAGGAACAACAGGGTAATGGCGGCGAAGATGGAGTTGCGGGTGGCCTGCATCCTGCGGGCGAACCCCGTCATATCCACATAGACCTCAACGGCGCCCAGGAACCGCTCTCCCTCCATCACGGGTTGATAGGCTTCTCCCATGGTTTGGGTTTCCCCATTGGCCTCTTCATGGGTTTCCATTTTGCTGAGGGGAATTCCCTGCATGACCTGCTCAGCGAATTGAGGGTTGCTGGCGATGTCTCCAATATTCCTCTCATCGGAAGCAGCGATCACCCGGCCCTGTTCATCGAAGATTTTATAGCGCACCACCTTCCCCACCCTGGCCGCTATGTTGAACAGGGCTTCCTCCTCCGGTGAAAACTCCCCCGTGGCGAGCACTCGCTTGAAATCGCCGATATTTTCGTGAAGGAATTCCACCCAGCCGCGGGCGGCATCGGCGGATTCCCGCCGGGAAATGGAATCGAAGGTGTAATCGAATCCGGCCCAGATCAGGACGAATGTGGCCAATCCCACAAATATCAGCGCAGCGAACAGCTTGAAATTGCTTTTGATCGCAAATCGAGGGGATTTCATGAGAACCTGATGTTTAGCGCTACGGTGTTTAGCGCAACCGGGTTGGGGAGTGGCGTGACCTGAATGCGGTTCCGGACGATACGTTCCCCAAGCGGTCCTTCCGGAAATATTATCCACGCTTCACCCTGTTTTTAATAAGAAAATGGGGGTAAGTTCAACAAAATTCCGTTTTAACCACCGGGACCGGGCGTCCTTGGGCGATCATGGCGCCATGAACGCAACGATGAAGGCGGCGTTGAAAAACCAATTGAAAATCGGCACCGGCGCCGGATTTTCCGCTGACCGATTGGATCCCGCGCTGGATTTGGTGCGGCGCGGGCGCCTGGACTATCTGGTGTTCGAGTGCGTGGGGGAGCGCACGCTGGCCTTCGGGCACAGGGACCGCATGCGCGACCCGGCCCTGGGATACAACCCCCTGCTGGAGAAACGCTTCCGGGCCGTGCTGCCGCTCTGTGCCGGAGCCGGCACCCGGGTCGTTACCAACATGGGCGCGGCCAATCCCCGTGCGGCGGCCGAGCGCACGGTGGAGGTGGCCCGGGCCGCCGGGCTGCGGCCCTTCCGGGTGGCCTGCGTGACCGGGGACGATGTCACCGCATTGATCGGCGAGGACACCCAATTGCCCGAGACGGGGAGCACGGTGGGCCGGGTGGGTCTCCCCATGGTGGGCGCCAATGCCTACATCGGGGCCGATGCCCTGCTGCCGGCCCTGGAAAGCGGCGCGGACGTGATCATGGCCGGGCGGGTCTCCGATCCCTCCCTGTTCCTGGCGCCCATGCGCCACGCGTTTGGCTGGAGTTGGAACGACTGGGGGCTGTTGGGGGCGGGCACCGTCACTGGGCACCTGATGGAATGCGCGGCGCAGGTGACCGGCGGCTACTTCGCCGATCCGGGGGTCAAAACGGTGCGCGACCTGGCCTACGTGGGCTTCCCCATCGCGGAGGTGGACGCCCGGGGTAGCGCCGTGATCACAAAGCTGGAAGGCACCGGTGGCTGCGTCACCCTGGCCACGGTCAAGGAGCAGCTCCTCTATGAAATTCACGACCCCTCCCGATATTTTACGCCGGACGTGGTGGCCGACTTTTCCTCCACCCGGCTGGAGCAGCAGGGGGAGGACCGGGTGCGGGTATCGCAGGCGGGAGGGGCCCCGCGTCCTGATAACCTGAAGGTCACCGTGGCTTTCGACGGCGGATTCCTGGCCGAGGCGGAAGCCAGCTACGCCGGTGCGGGCGCCAGGGAACGAGCCCGGCTGGCCGGGGAGATCACTTCCGAGCGCATGCGCGCCCTCCATGGCTTCGGAGGCGATCTGCGCATCGACCTGATCGGGGTCAACGCGCTCCATGGCTCCGCCGTGGAACGCACCACGGAAACCCAGGACGTGCGCCTGCGGGCGGCCCTGCGCTCCTCCTCCAGGGAAGAAGCGGAACTGTTGCTGTGGGAGGTCGAGGCCCTGCTCTGCTGCGGCCCGGCGGGGGGCGGGGGCTTCCGGGGACACATAACGCCCTCGGTAATTACACATTCCGCCTACCTGCCCAGGGAGCGGATCACCACCTCCGTGGAAATCCTGGAGGCCTGAGAACCCACCATGAGCAAAGCCGAGCGACAATGAAACGGAAGGAGGTGCAACTGCGGGAGATTGCCCATGCCCGTGCGGGGGACAAAGGGAATATCTCCAACGTCTCCCTGTTCGTGTTCGATCCCCGTCATTACGAGGCGGTGAAGGCCCAGGTGACCCCGCAACGCCTCAAGGCGGAATTTGGCGGCGTGCTGCGCGGGGAGATCGTCCGCTACGAGTTGGAGGGCCTGCACGGCCTCAACTTCGTGATGTCCGAAGCCCTGGAGGGAGGCGTGAATTCCTCCCTCAACCTGGATTCCCATGGCAAGTCCTGGAGCTTCCTGCTGCTCTCGCTGCACGTGAACGTGGAGGAAACCGGCCAATAGGGCCGAATAAAGACAGGGGAGCGCGGAATGCCTCCCCGGTAAACCGATTATTTCGAGGAATGGAGCCAGAATCATGACAGCCTACCTGTTTGCCGATATGGACATTCACGACCCGGCGGGATACGCGGAGTACCCACCCAAGGTGTGGCCGCTGATCGAACAGCACGGCGGCAGGCTAACGCACCGCATCAGCCATTTCGAATCCTTGGAAGGGGACTGGCTTCCCGCCCGGATGATCATCATCGAGTTTCCTGACAAGGCTGCCGCCCGGGCCTTCATGGATGACCCTGAATATGAACCCGTCAAGCAGATCCGCTTCCGCACCGCACATTCCCGATTGGCGTTGGGGGAAGGGGAATAACATTCCATGGTTGCGGCAACCCCGCTCCCCACTCATCGGCCCCAACGAGGAGTCCCAGCGAGGAGTCCCAGCGAGGAGGCACGGATATGCACGTGATTGAGTTGGACCACATCAATATCCACACCAACGACATGGAGGCCCTGACCCGTTTTTACGAGGACGTACTGGGCCTGAAGCGCGGGTGGCGGCCTCCCTTCCAGTTTCCGGGCATGTGGATTTACCGCGGGGAGCAGCCCCTGGTGCATGTGCGGGAGGTGGAGGGGATCGTCCGGCAGGAACGGCCCCAGATCAACCACTTCGCCTTCCGGGCGGAGGGCCTGGCGGAATTCCTGAAGCGCATGGAGGAAGCAGGAGCGCCCCACGAGGTACGCCTCGTGCCCGAAAGCGGGCAGACCCAGGTCTTTCTCGCCGATCCGGACGGCAACAGCATCGAGATGCAGTTCTCCGCCGAGGAAACCCGGGCCCAGGAAACCCAAGCCGCAACGTCCGCGTAGGACGGCAGCCGGAGGCATCCCTTTTATTTTATTGCATTTTTTGCTGTTATCGCAGGTCTTTTGAGGAGAGACCCATCACGCCATCCCGCCTGCCCCTCGCCCCCTACCCCAAGCCCCCTATCCCAGCGCATCGATGCGGCCCAACTCCTCGGCGGACAGCTCGACGGCGGCCGCGGCGGCGCTATCGCGCACGGAGGTGGTGCGGCTCCCGCCCGGAATGGGGACGATGTGCGTTCCCTTGGAGAGCAGCCAGGCCAGGGCGGTCTGGTAAGCGCTGATTCCGTGGGCCCCGCCAATTTCGGAAAGGAGGGGATGCACTCCCATCCGCTTGTAACCCCCGCTGCCTCCGACCGGACCGTAGGGAATATAGGTAACGTTCTGTTCGGCGCAGAGGCCGATCACTCCTTCGCTGAAATCCCCCTGGTTGGTGGGACTGCACGGGTTCTGCAGGCTCTCCACCCGCACGATGCTTTGGGCTTCCCGCAGATGGGCGCTGCTGGCGTTGGAGATTCCCAAGTGCTGCACCTTGCCTTCGCGCTGCAAGTCCGCCAGCGCGCCCACGGAGTCCGCGTAGGGCACGGCGGGGTCCGGCCAGTGCAGTTGGTAGAGCCAGATGTTTTCCACCCCAAGGTCGCGCAGGCTTTGCTCACAGGATGCGCGCAGGTGCTCCGGGCGCCCGTTTTTCACCCAGGCGCCATTGGGGCGGATCATGCCGCTCTTGGAAGCCACATGTACCCGGTTTTCCACCCCCAATTCCTTGAGGGCCCAGCCGATCAAGCGCTCGTTGTGCCCGGTCTCAGTATCGTCCAGGCAGTAGGCGTTGGCGGTATCGATGAATTCGATTCCGGCATCCAGCGCCGCCTTGAACACTTCCAGGGCGCCCTCGCGGTCCGGCCGTTCGCTGCGGGTGGAAAGAGGCATCGGGCCCCATCCTACGGGATGCACGTTGACTCCGGTCTGTCCGATCTGTCTCTTCATCTCGCTCCCAATGATTGTCCGTTCATCGTTCCCTGATATTCAGGGCCATGATTACCTGGAGCGGGAGTCCGCCGTTACTCCACTTCCACGATGACTTCGATTTCCACGGGAATCCCGGCGGGCAGGGAGCCCATCCCCACCGCCGAGCGGGCGTGGCGGCCCTTGTCTCCCAGCACTTCCACGAACAGGTCCGAGCAGCCGTTGATGACCTTGGGCTGTTCGTCGAATTCCGGCTCCGCGTTGACCATTCCCAATACTTTCACCACCTGCTTCACCCGGTCCAGGCTCCCCAGATGTTCTTCGATGGTGGCCAGCAGGGCCAACCCCACCGCCCGGGCGTGCTGGTAACCTTCCTCCGTGGTGAATTCCCGGCCCACCTTGCCCTTGACCGCTCCCGGCCCTTTCCCGGCCAGATAGAGCAGGTTTCCGGTCTGCACGGCGTTGACGTAATTGCCGACGGGCTTGGGTACGGGCGGCAGGGTAATCCCCAGTTCCTTCAATCGGTCGCTGACGGCCATCTTGTATTCTCCATGGGTTGTGGATTACCGGAAACGCCTCCCGGCCCATTCCCGCAACCTGCTAACGGGAACCGATTTTCCCTGTGTATCTTTCCCTGCGGTTCTTGTCTACATGCTCTTCCCTGTTTCCTCTTGAAGGTATTAAGGAGGACGGTATGAATGCGAAAGCACCTTCGTGAATCAAAATAGGGAAGGTCTTGCAATTCTTATTTTGTTGGCCTAGGTTTCTAGCCTCGTGGTATGGGTTGGCAATCATTGACGGCTTCGATCAGACTGAATTTATTTTTTTATTTTCATTTTCGGGCATAACCTTGGGCGCTGCACGATGAACCCGGGCTCAGGGCGGTGCCCGATCGTTCCGGGGGGTTTCCGGTATTGATGTGATAACCGTTTTATTCATTTGGAGAGGAAAGAACGATGAAATCAATAAAAATCACCAAGGATGGGGTCCCCAGGGAGAGCGTCCCCACAGCAGGGCCTGGAATGGCCCGGCGCAACTTCATCAAGGGCGCCGCCATTGCCGGCGGCGCGGCGGGTCTGCTGGCCACGCAGAACCTGGGCTTCAACATCCGCACCGCCATTGCCAAGGGCACCACCTGGAAGATTCAGACGGCGTGGGCCGCGGGCCTCTTTACCTACACCATATTCAAGGACTGGTGTGACAGCATCGTCGAGAGGTCGGGCGGCGAACTCGCCTTCAAGCCGTTTCCCGACAAGGCGATAGCTGGCACCTGGCAGCAGATGGACGCGGTCAAACGGGGTGTCATCGAAGCGAACAACTGGTTCACGCTCTATGGCGCGGGAAGAATACCAGCCACCGTGTTCCTCACTTCCTATCCGCTTGGGCCCCGCTTTCCGCATGAGTGGGATACATTTTTCTTCGGCCTGGGCGGCCTGGAGATCACTCGCGAAATCTACCGCCGCCAGGGCTTGTTTTACGTCGGCCCCATCCAGCATGGACCGAACATCATCCATTCCAAGTTCCCCATCCGTTCCATCGAGGATTTTAAGGGCCGAAAAATGCGCGTGCCCGGCGGGATGGTGGCGGAGTTGTTCTCGGCGGCCGGCGCCAAGACCACCTTGCTGCCTGGCAGCGAGATTTTCCCGGCGCTGGAAAAGGGCACCATCGACGTGGCGGATTACGTCGGTCCCGCGGTCAACTATCAGTTCGGTCTCCATCAGGTAACCAAATACGTTTCCATGGGGCCCCCGGGCTACATGTCGATCTATCAGAATGTGGACTTGATGGACCTTACGGTCAACCTGAACGTGTGGAACAGGCTCTCGCCTCAAATGAAGCGTTTCGTCGAGGCGGAAGTGCACGTTTACTCCGATATCCATCATGCAACCATCCAGGCCGAAGATCAGAAGGCTTGGCGGAAACTCGACGCGGCCGGAATTATTGTCACGCGCCTGCCCGAAGAAGACGTGGCCAAGTTTACCACTCTTGCCGTTCCTCTTTGGTACAACTGGGCCAATAAGGACAAGGACGCGGCGCGGGTCTTCAAGATCCAGCTCGACTACATGATGTCGGGCAGCCTGGGATACGTGACTCCGGATATGATCAAGGGACAGCGGCTCAAGTGGTCCTGAGGCAACCTGCTTTCAAGATCCGTCACGATCCGTTCCTAGAACGCGATTATGAAACAAAGGGGCCGCCGGATACGGCGGCCCCTTTGTTTCCGGCTGTTTTTATTTCCACCTTCTGAAAAACAGAAATTTCCATGCCGAGTCTGACCTTTGTCATGCCCCACTGGATGTACTGGTCAGGACTGCTGTTGTACCCGCTCGCCGCCATGTTCATCGTACGGCACCAGAAGCGGACCGGTGTCAAAAAAGAGGTAACTCTTCATATCGCCTATCTGATGTGGTTGACTGCCGGATTTATCGGCATACACCGTTTTTATCTGAAAAACCTTTGGGGATTTGTTTTTGTCCCGGTGTTCATAGCGATCCTCCTGGGCAATATGTACGGACGGGAAGCCAGGGACTTTGTCTCCAACGCCCGGCGCTATGCGATGGAAGCCGAGTTCGAGGTGAAACGGGCGGAAAAAAGCCTTGCCGATGGAAAGGAGAGCGCCGCCGAGAAACTGGCCGGGGCCCGGGAGGCTCTTCAATCCGCCACGGCGGCGCGCTCCGAAGCCAACGCCGAATTCGATAAATGGACCAATATTACCAGGGGGCTGGCGGTTCTGATCGGGCTGCTGCTGCTGCTCGATGCCTTCCTACTGCCAAGAATGGTGCGGCGGTCCGCCGAGCGGGAGGCCGGCGGGAAGGAGCTTGCCGAGGAACCGGCCGCCGTGGAGCCTGTCGATATTGGCATCGGGAAGGATCCGACCTTGCGTGTCCACTCGCCCATGACGGACATGATCGACCGGATCAGCAGCTTTTTCGGCGAATACGTCTGCTATTGGTCCATCATCGCGGTATTCGTTTACTATTACGAGGTGCTGGCCCGCTACGTGTTCAACTCGCCCACCAACTGGGCGCACGAGAGCATGTTCCTCATGTTCGGGATGCAATACATGCTCGCCGGGGCGTTTACCCTCCGCGTGGACGGCCATGTGCGCGTCGACGTTCTTTACCTGATGTTTTCCAACCGCGCCAAGGCCATCACCGACGTGATCACCTCGTTGTTCTTTTTCATCTTCACAGTGGCCTTGTTTTGGACGGGCTGGTTGTTCGCGTGGGATTCCATCTCGGTGTGGGAAGTCTCTTTCACCGAATGGGCCATCCAATACTGGCCCGTGAAAATCACCATCGCTATTGGCGCGATCCTGATTACGATGCAGGGTATCTCCAAGTTGGTGAAGGACCTGGTCATCCTAACAGGGAAAGGAGCATAAGCCATGGGTTGGGAAATCGATATCGGATGGCTCACGGTATTGATGTTCGGTTCGCTGATTACCCTGCTTTTGTCGGGACTGCCGCTCTCCTTCGTGACCGGGGGGTTGGCTGTGATCTTTCTGTTTCTCTTCGGCAACCTGCAGATGATCAACATCCTGCCCTCGCGCATCTTCCCCTTTATGACCGATTACCAGCTCTCGGCCATTCCCCTGTTCATCTTCATGGCCACCATGCTGGAACGCGCGGGGATGATCGAGGAATTGTTCGACGTGGTTTACAAGATCCTCGGGGGGCTGCGGGGGGGGCTGGCCGCGGCCACCATCATCGCCTCCACCATCCTCGCCGCCATGGTGGGCGTGATCGGAGCCACCGAGGTCACCATGGGGATTATCGCCCTGCCGGCCATGCTCAAGCGCAACTACAACCAGGAGATGGCCTGCGGCTCCATCCTGGCGGGCGGCACCCTGGGCATCCTTATTCCGCCTTCGATCCTGGCTATTATTTTTGCCGTGGTGGCCGGAATGTCGGTGGGCGAACTCTTCATCGGCTCGGTAATCCCCGGCCTGCTGCTTTCCGGGTCGTACATTCTCTATGTGATCGCCCGCAGTTACATGCACCCCAATTTCGGACCTGGCTTGCCGCCCGAGGAGCGCGTCAGCGTGGCGGAAAAGTTCAGCCTCCTGAGGGGTATCCTGGCGCCAATGATCCTGGTCGTGCTGGTGCTGGGAGTGATCTTCACCGGCGTGGCCACGCCGGTGGAAGCCGCGGGCATCGGCACCTTCGGCGCATTGGTAGTGGCCGCGTTGGCCCGGCGATTGAGTTGGACCGCCATCAGAGAAGCCGCCATCACCACCCTCAAAGCCTCGACCATGGTGCTTTGGATCATGTTCGGGGCCACCGTCTTCGTGGGCTTTTACATCCTCAACGGCGGGCAGGAATTCGTGACCGACTCCCTGATCGGCACGGGACTGGAGCCTTACGGCATTTTGATGATCATGATGATTACCCTGATCATCCTGGGGATGTTCCTGGATTGGGTGGGAATTCTGCTGCTGGCCGTGCCCATTTTCGCACCCATCATGAAGAGCCTGCCCTGGGACGGCGTGTTCGGCCTGCCCGGGGTTGCCCCGGCCGATGTGCCTTTGTGGTTCGGAGTGGTTTACATGGTGAACATGCAGATGTCATTCCTCTCGCCGCCATTCGGCTACGCGCTGTTTTACCTGAAGAGCGTTGCGCCTCCGGAAATCAAGATGGCCACCATCTTCCGGGGCGCCTTGCCCTTCCTGATGTTGCAGGCCATCGGGCTGGCCTTGTGCATCATTTTCCCGGAAATCATCCTCTGGCTGCCCCGGATGGTGTACGGGAGTAGTTGATGATGGCCTGCTTCCCGATTGCCCGTATGAGATCGGAATCCATCGATTGAAAAATCGAATCGCGGGGATGTGAAAAATCATCCCCCCTGTTTCATTTCTACAACCAGGAGCCAATCCATGAGCAAGGTCGTCGTCAACGCGGAAATCACCACCCATGAAGGGCACTTCGACGAATTCATGGAAAGCATGAAGGTGCATGCGGCGGCCTCCCGGGAAGAGCCCGGCTGCGAGCGCTTCGACGTGTTCGTTCAACGCAAGAGCGAGAACACCCTCATCGTCTACGAGATCTACAAGGATCAAGCTGCCTTCGACGAGCACGCCAACTCGGCCCGCATGGCGGCCTACCGGGAGGCCACCGCGCACATGGTGGCGGGGCGCACCCTGTGTATCTGCGACATGGTGGACGGCAGCGGCGGATGATGGCTGAATTCGATGGCTTGTGGCCGCTGGCCCGGGCCTACACCACCATTCCCGGCTCGGGAACTGCCACTTGCACCTTGCGCAGTTCGGGCAGCAGTTCATCGGAGATGAGGCGCATGGAGGAGAGGGCGTGTCCCACGGGCATCCCTGCCCAGTGGGTGCGGATCACCAGATGGTTCACCCCCAGTTCCTCCCAGTAGGGCCGCAGTTGTTGGTAGCATTCCTCGGGCGATCCCAGCACGAACCGGTCTTCCAGCAGCGCCTCGAAGGGCTGGTCGAAGCTCTCGCCGGAAGGCATGGCCTTGTCCTGGCCCCACTTGGCGTAATCGCTGTACTTGGCCGCCAGGTAGGGCCCGGCCAGTTCCAGGGCGGTCCTGCGGTCCTTGGCGCAGAACACTTCCTTGACCGCGGGGAGTTCCTTCGGGTAGGGCCGCCCTACCCGCGCCCGCTCGGCGCGGAAGAGTTCCATCTGCCGCTTCAATGTGGCCACGGTGGAGTGGGGATTGACGAACCAGTTGTCCCCCAACCGCGCGGCGCGCTGCACAGCCTTGTCGTTGTTGGCTGCGAACCAGATCGGTGGACGGGGCTTTTGCACGGGGCGGATGTTCAAGCGCACGTTGTCCAGCTTGCAGACCTCGCTCTCGTGAGTGACCGAGTCCTCCGTCCACAGCCGCTGCACCAGTTCCAGGCATTCCTCGAAGCGCGCCACCCGCTGGCCCTTGGGCACCCGGAAGGCGTCGAATTCCACGCCGCGGTAGCCCAGGCCCACGCCGAACACGAAATTCCCTTTGGCGATCACGTCCAGGGTGGCCACGGTTTCCGCCACGTAGACCGGGTTGAGGAGATTGATGAGCAGGATACCCAGACCGCAGGTCATTTCCCCCGCCTCCGCCATCATCCGCGCCAGGAAGGGCACCAGTTGCAATTGCTGGTTGTTCCCCTCGTTGAGGTAATGCTGTCCGCTGAACAGAGAGTTCCACCCCCTGTCCCGGGCGTGGCGCACCATCAGGAACTGCTCTTCCAGCGCGCCCACCATGTCCTTGTCCAGATGCTGCTGATTGGTGATGAACAGGCCCACTTTCATGGCGTTCCCTCCGCGTATCGGGTGTTGAATAGTTGGGGGCATGGCGTTCCGCGCACCCGGTTGGCTATGGTTATACGGGTTATACGCGGTTATCCACTCAGTTTCCCCAGCGCCTGCTCCAGGTCGGCGATCAGGTCGCCGGGGTCTTCCAACCCGATGTGCAGGCGCAGCAGATGGGGGCTTTCCGTCCAGGGAACTGCGGTGCGCAATCCCTCCAGCGGGTTAAGGGAGATCAGACTTTCGTACCCGCCCCAGGAAGAGCCGATCATGAAAAGGCGCAATGCTTCCACCATCCGCTCCACGGCGGCATCGTCCGAGGTGCGGAGCAGCAGGCCGAACAGGCTGGACGCGCCCAGGAAGTCCCGCTTCCAAATGGCGTGCCCGGGATCGCCAGGCAGGGCCGGATGCAGTACCCGCCCCACCTCCGGGCGCTCGGCCAGCCACCGGGCCACCCGCAGGGCGGAATCCTGTTGCTGCCGCAGCCGGGCGCCCAAGGTGCGTAAGCCGCGCAGCGCCAGGTAGCATTCGTCCGGTCCCGCCACGTCTCCCAGGGTATGCGCCTGATCCTTGATCTTGCGGATCATTTCCTCATTGCGGGCGGTGACCACACCCAGCATCAGGTCGGAATGGCCGCCGATGTACTTGGTGCCGGCATGGATGGAAACGTCCACGCCGTGCTCGAAGGCCTTGAAGTACAAGGGAGTGGCCCAGGTGTTGTCCATCAGCACTACGGCTCCTTCGGCATGGGCCGCTGCGGCGATGGCGGGGATATCCTGCATTTCGAAGCTCATCGAGCCCGGGGATTCGGTGAAGACTACCTTGGTATTCTCCCGCATCAGGCCCGCGATATCCGCTCCGATGAGGGGATCGTAATAAGTGGTCTCCACCCCAAAGCGCGCCAGGACGTTGTTGCAGAATTTCCGGGTAGGCCCGTAGGCCGAATCGGTGACCAGAATATGGTGCCCCGCCGAAATGAATGCGCCGATGGCGATGGTGACCGCGCTCAGGCCCGTCGCCGTGGCCACCGCCTTGTGCCCTCCCTCCAAATTGGCCACCGCATCCGCCAAGGCAAAGCCCGTGGGCGTCCCCCGTGCGGCGTAGGAGAACCCGTCGTAGCGGGCGTCCCCATCGAAGCGGGAATTGTACGAGGCCAAGTCGGGATAGATCACGGTGGAGGCCCGGTAGGGAGGGATGTTCACGATTCCGGCGTGGCCCTCGGAATCATGGGCGCTATGCACCAGGTAGGTGTCGTCTTTCATCTTCTCTTTCATGGTCCCCATGCAGCGGTTGCGGAGAGGGAATTCCAGCCAGGGCTGAGGAGCCCCGCTGGTTCCGGGTTTCATTCAAGGGCGGTCCTATCCCAGAGGGAGCCGCCTTGCAACCCGCAACACTATCATCGAGGGAGTGAGCAGGTTTGGATCAGCGAACTTTTGCAGGTGAATTTTCCGCGCCCGCGCACACGATCCGGGCGATACATGCCGGGTGCATATCGGATGCATGTCAGAAGCATGTCAAAGGCCCCAGCAACGGCGAACAGGAAGGGGTGCAGTGTGGATTTCTCGCGGGAATAATAGGATGATGCATGCAAATCGAGCCCCTACCCGGCGCAGAGTATATCTTGCATTTCCTCGATTCGTGGTGCAAAATTGGGGATTGAGGGCAGACACCAGACCAGACACCCAGAGCATGAAAATCAAAATGAGGCGAGCATAAACCATTGAAATCATTAACTTGCTGGCGTAGCTCAACTGGTAGAGCAGCAGTTTTGTAAACTGCAGGTTGCGGGTTCAAGTCCCTTCGCCAGCTCCAGTTATCGGCAGGGCCTGTTCCGGTAAAAGCGATTTCGCACAGAAACCCATCCAGACACCCAGGGGCAAAATCGCACAATTTGAGAATGTATAAACCCTTGAAATGATTAACGAGGGGAGATTCCCGAGCGGTCAAAGGGATCAGACTGTAAATCTGACGGCTTCGCCTTCGGAGGTTCGAATCCTCCTCTCCCCATCCGAATACGGCATGGCGGGCCGGATCCTTCATCGGCTCATTCCATCAGGGTGCAAGAGGAGCAAAGGAAGGAAGCTGAAAACCAGGACGGTTACGGAATTCTATCTTCAGGCCGCTGGAACGACGGCACGATTACCCCGCTCTGCGCTATCCTGCATTGCGCTATTCCGCATTGCACCATCCTGCACGGTACGGCGGCCCGGGTAGCTCAGTGGTAGAGCGCTTCCTTGGTAAGGAAGAGGTCGGCAGTTCAATCCTGCTCCCGGGCTCCAACTCGATACAATTATGGCCGCTGCCCGCTGGCGGCATACGGAAAGGACACCCCATGACGGAAACCATTCAATTGCAATGCACTGAATGCGATCGCCTCAATTACACGACGTTCCGGAACAAGAAAAAGAATCCCGAAAAGATCGTGAAAAAAAAATACTGCAAGTGGGACAACAAGCACACCGAACACAAGGAGGCGAAGTAGAATCCCTATGGAGGCCAGCCGGTTTCATATCGGCGCGTGGAAACCGGTGCATGGAAACACGGGAAACCCGATTTGCAGGCTCGATCCGGCCAGCCTCGGTGAAATTCTCTGTGAGAATTCCTGCGAGAATCCCGGTGTGGTTCAATCCATACAGGCCAGTAGCTCCAATTGGTAGAGCGTCGGTCTCCAAAACCGAGGGTTGTGGGTTCGAATCCCTCCTGGCCTGCTGAAGTCATGAAGCCCATTTATGTTGGGCAGCCGCTTATTCGTGGCGCATCGAGGTCCACCCTGCCTATAATAGCCCGATAGGATAATAGGGCAGGGTAGTATCGGGAGAAGGAGGAAGCGGTTTCCGGCTCCTCTCCCGTGAGCGGCCTGAGTTGAATCCGGGAAAACCCCGGCAGGCGGAAATCAGCAAACCCGAAACGCGAAGGCAGCAAGAGAAACGTGTCATTTTTCAGGAACATCAGGTCTTTCTTCACGGACGTGGTCTCGGAGTTCAAGAGAGTGTCCTGGCCCACCCGCCAGGCCACCTTGCAGTCGACGGGCGTGGTGTTGGTGGTCACGATCGCGGTTGCCATCTTCCTTGGAATTGTGGATGTGGGCTTGTCCGAGGCCGTTAAAATGATCATCAGGTAAGGAGATCTTCATGTCCGAACAAATTCCGGAGGTGCCGGAAATTCAACCGGTGGAAGGCTCGGCCTGGTATATTCTGCAAACCTACTCCGGCTTCGAGAACCGGGTGGAAAAGACCATCCATGAGAAGCTGAAGGTGGAAAATCTCGTTCACCTGGTGGAGGAGATATTCGTCCCGGGAGAGGATGTGACCCGGGTGAAGGCCGGCCGCAAGCGCACCACGCACATGATCTATTTCCCCGGCTACGTCCTCATCAAGATGGTGCTCACCGATGAGCTGTGGCATCTGCTGATGGATATCCCCCGGGTTTCGGGTTTCGTGGGCAGCAAAAGAAACGAGCCCACTCCCCTCCAAGAGGAGGAGTTGAGCCATATCCGCTCCCAGATGAGCGAGGGCTTCCGCCAAGCCTCCATGAAGGATGAATTCGAAATCGGCCAGGAAGTGGTGGTGATCGACGGCCCCTTCGCCAATTTCAGCGGAAAAATCGACGAGGTGAATGCCGACAAGAACAAGCTGCGGGTGCTGATCAGCATTCTGGGGCGATCCACCCCGGTGGAACTCGAGTTCGACAAGGTCAAGGCCCAAACCGAAGGCGGGTAATCCGTGGAGAAACGAGGTGGATCAGAAAAAGCGCTCCCTGTCACCGTGATGTGACCGCGGAGAAAGCGGGCTGAGACAGGCCGTTACTGTCAACTGGTGCGACTCCCGGATTTCCGGGCCGAAACAAGAGAAACAATACAACAAACACCACAGGAAATAGCACAGGAATAAGCACAGGAATAAGCATGGCGAAAAAGATTGCGAGCTATATCAAACTCCAGGTACCGGCAGGACAGGCGACACCCTCGCCGCCCATTGGACCGGCCTTGGGGCAGCATGGGGTGAACATCATGGAGTTCTGCAAGAGCTTCAATGCCCAAACCCAGTCCCAGGCCGGCATGATCACCCCGGTGGTGATCACGGTGTACGCCGACCGCTCCTTTACCTTCATCACCAAAACGCCCCCAGCGGCGGTGCTGATCAAGAAGGAACTGGGCATCGAAAAAGGCGCGGCGGAACCCAACAAGGAATCCGTGGGCGAACTGAGGCGGGCGCAACTGGAATCCATCGCCCGCATCAAGATGCCGGACATGAATTGTTACGACGTGGAGGCGGCCATGAAGGTCGTCGCCGGAACCGCCCGCAGCATGGGCGTACAGATCGTGGATTAGATTTT
>CAZOXD010000032.1:28177-32551 GCA_964583525.1 uncultured Pseudomonadota bacterium | reverse complement strand
GATGAGCAATTACAAGGATATCCGCCTGGAGGTGGAGGGGAGAATCGCGCAGTTGACACTCGATATGCCCGAAACCCGCAATTCCATCAGCGGTCAGAACACCATCGAGGAGATCGAGGATGCCTGCCACACCGTGCAATACGACGATGGAATATCCGTGCTCATCATCACCGGGGAGGGCAAGAGCTTCTCTTCCGGGGGAAACGTCAAGGCCATGCGCGAACGAGCAGAGGATATGAGCGGCCCCGCCGTAGCCCTGCAGGAACGCTACCGGCGCGGCATTCAGCGCATTCCTTTGGCCATCGACAGCCTGGACGTGCCGGTTCTCGGCGCCATCAACGGTCACGCCATCGGAGCCGGTTGCGATCTGGCCATGATGTGCGATATCCGCATCGCATCCTCCAAGGCGGTGTTCGGGGAAACCTTCGTCAATCTGGGAATCATCCCCGGCGATGGGGGATCGTGGTTTCTGGTGCGGCAAATCGGCTACCAGAAGGCGGCTGAGCTGACCTTCACCGGGCGCATCGTGGAAGCAGAGGAAGCGCTTTCCATGGGGATGGTCTGCAAGGTCGTGGAGCATGAACAACTGCTTCCGGAAGTGCGGGCCCTGGCCGAAGTGATCGCCTCCAAGGCCCCCCGCACCCTGCGCCTCGCCAAGCGCATCCTCAAACAGGCACAGCGCACCAACCTGAAAGACTTCCTCGATATCTGTGCGGTCACCCAATCCATCGTCCAGACCACGGAAGATCACAAGACCGCCATCCAAGCCTTTCTGGACAAGCAGACCCCTGTTTTTCAGGGACGATAGGAGCCCCCATGGACCCGAAAGACGATAAGATTTCCACCGAAGAACCACACCTGGTGTTGGAACTGCCCATGCGCCTCTTTGGACGCACGGTTCACCGCACCAAACTGGCGCTGGATTCCCTGGAAATCGGGCAGATGCTGGAATTGCGGACGGACGACCCCTGAGCGGTCAAGGATATTCCCATCTGGGTCAGGTGGAATGGGCAGCAATTGCTGAGGTTGCAGCGGAAGGAGGACGGCTGGCATGTCTACACCATCCGCAAAACGAGCCCGGTGGGGGCCTTTTCCCCCTTGGAAACCTTGTTGCGGTTCCTTATCCAGCCCCTGGCATCCCTGCTTGTCCGGAGGCCCAAACTATTGTGCCGATGGGGCGTTGCTTCCGCTACCGTGCCGGGAAGGAAAGACTAGAAATTCCATTCGTTTTCGCTCTATAATAATTCGTTAATCAACTGAAACGCAGCAGAATATCATATATTTGGAATTAGAGGGGAGCGATTCAGAGTCCCCCTCACAGCGTTTTCCAGTGTGGCACCCGCCCGATCCCCCACACCAGAAAGCATACTGCCAGGATTCCGATCTGGGCTGCCTGATAGATGTACAATTTGATGATTTCCCGGCTGAAGCGGTGCAACATTTCGGGAAGCACCGTCAACCGGAAAGCCTTCAGGCGGGCCGGTTCGATGAAATTGGAGGATTGCAGATCCCTGAGCAATTCTTCCGTGGCCGTGCGGAATTCCGGCCGAATACGGCTCATCCCGAGATAGCGGCGCAAGAGGGGGAGATCGGGAGCGCTCCCTTCCAGCACGGTTTCGGGCCGGAATTCCAGGTGTTCCGCGTAGCGGGAGGTATCATCGATGTAGTTGTACCCGGCGGCGATCACCAGGGACCAGGCCAGCATGGCCGCGGAAAACAGCCGCTCCGGCCGCCGCCAGGGGTCGGGGGCAATCCGCACTAGCGCATAAAGCGCAATCCCCGCGCAGAGGATCCACAGAGCCGCCGGATGGCCGAGCAGGAGCGAAGACCCCGGTTCCGGAACGGGCGGGGCGATCAGGTGGTACAAGGCGGCATACCCCAGCCAGGCAACGATCAAATCGGCCAGCACCAGCCGGCGCAGCAGGGGAGGCAGCCATTCATGGCGCACCAGCCAGACGATGCTTCCATTGAGCAGGAGGAGGGTGAAAAACACCATCGCCCACGGCACGAACGCCGGTGTCAGGCTCATGGGGAGGATGCGCGGAAGTCCCGCAGGAACCCGTTCCAGAATTCCTCCGATTCACCCTGGGGGATGGAGAAATAGAGGGATAACCGCTGCAAGAGCCCCTGGTAGCGCTCCCGCAGCATCCCCGGCAGTTGGCCGGGCGAACCCGTGACCGCGAAGGCATCCAGCATCTCGTCGCTGATTTCATTCCCCAGCTTGTCCCATTCCCCGGCGCGCACCATCTTGTTGAGCTTTTCCGCCGTGGGGGTCCATCCATGAAGGTCCATCACGCCCCGGTAGTTGGGGGTGGATGCGTAAAAGGCGATCTGGGAGCGCACGAACGCCTCCCGTTCCGCTTCTTCCGCCTTGGTTTGGCCGGTGATCACGAATACCGGGGCGAAGAGTTCCAGGTCGTCCACGGTGCGGCTGCTCTTGCGGGCGCCTTCGTCCAGGGAAGGACGGATTACCTCCCGAAGATAGCGCACGGAGTGCAGGGGGTGGACGTGCAGGCCATCGGCCACCTCCCCGGCTACCTTGAGGATGGTGGGATTGACACCGGCCAGGTAGATCGGAATATCCGGATGGTCGAGGGGGCCGGGGTTGAAGAAGGGGGTCATCAGCCGGAACTGGTAGAACTCCCCCTGGAAATCCGGTTTGGAGCCGTTTTGCCAGCAGTCCCAGATGGCCCGGATACAGCGGATGGCCTCACCCACCCGGGCAGCCGGCGCTCCCCATTGCGCGCCGAACCTGCGCTCGATGTGCCCGCGCACCTGGGTGCCCAGACCCAGCATGAACCGGCCCTGGCTGGCCCGTTGCAGATCCCACGAGGTCATGGCCAGGGACATGGGCGTGCGGGCGAAGGCCACGGCGATATTGGTGCCCACGCGCAGGTTTTCCGTGGACGTGGCGGCATAGGCCAGGGCCAGGAAGGGATCGTGCTGGGTCTCGAAGCTCCACAAGGCGTCAAAGCCCATCCGTTCCATCCGCCGGGATTCTTCGGGGATGGCTTTCAGGTCGTAAACTCCCAATTGCACGTCGAATTTCATGGATGAACCGGAATTGGAGGGTGAATGAAGAAGATGTGATGTACGGGCCAAGTACCAGACCGCCGACAATATCGCTTTCAGCATGTGCCCCCAAGGAAGCAGATAAATCACCAATGATCAACGGTGTAAATTCCGGGATTTCTTCCATGGGGACAGTATGAGTATATTTTGTCCATACTGGTATTGCATCAAACCTATGGATGGCGAACCCCAGGGGTGGAGGGTCCCTGATCCACCTGCAACCTGAATCGAGCCCGGGATGAATGTGAACAGGAAACGCTGGAAAACAGTGGTGGCCTCCTGCAGAGCCTCCTGCTTGGCCATTGTTACCGTTACCATGATGGCGGGAGTGAATATTCCCCTGGCCCATGCCCAGGAATCATCAGCGAAGATCGCGCCGGGCTCTGCCACGGCCGGTGGGGGAGCCGGCAACCGGGAGGAGGACGGGTCATTGCAACCCGCCCGGGGAGGCGGGAGGAGCGGAAAAACCCTGCGGCTCTCAACAGCCCTTGCAATGGGGGAGCGGAATTGGCTGCGCAGGGACGAATTCCTCGCAAAGGATGGATATCAGGCGCAGCGGCAGCGCGAGGCCTGGCGGCGCACCTACCTGCCCTCCTTCACGCTATCCGGCACCCGCACCGGAGGGGATTTGCAGTCCTACGAGACCGAGCGGGAATTGAATGCCCGCTTGGATTACCTGCTCTACGCCGGGGGAAGGGACCGGGCCCGGTACAACGCAGTCCGGCACGCCGGTCAGGCCGTGGTCTTGGAACAGGGGGAAGGTTTGGCCGAAATCCGGTTGCAGGTGACTACGGCATTTTTGGAGTTGTTGGCCAGCTCGCGCCGCATGAAATCCCTCGCTCTGGCCTTGGAGCAGGCGGAGCGGGAAAAAAAAGCCATGGAACGCAGGCGGGAATTGGGCCTGCGCACGGTACTGGAGGTGATGCAGGCGAGTCTGGTGCTCGAGGATGAGCGGTTCAACCTCAACGCGGAGCGCCGGGCCCGGGCCGAACACGCCCTGGGGCTGTCCCACCTGGTGCGTGACGAGGTGGCGCCGGATACGCAGCTGATCTCGGACCTGTTCACCGGAAGGGAGCCGGCTCCACTGGCGGAATACAAGGAGGCCGCCCTGCGCAACTTCCAGGGATTGGCCCGGTTGGAGCGGGAACGGCAGCGGGCCCGGGAGGAACTGCTCGCGGCCGAGGGGGCGGACGTGCCGGAATGGCTGCTGAGCGCATCCCTGAGCGATCCGGACGGCGAGGAACGCATTCAGACCGTGACCCTGGGCATGGTGTATCGTTTCGGAGGAAACAAGGCCACCGC
>CAZOXD010000032.1:2954-28077 GCA_964583525.1 uncultured Pseudomonadota bacterium | reverse complement strand
AGCGGGCAAACCTTCACCTTCTCCGGGGAGAAAAAATCCACCAATCTTGGCATCACGTTTTTCGACCACCAGGACCCGGCGGCGGATCAGGGCTCGCGGCAGGCGCAGGCCAGGGTTAACCTGGCCCTGGCAACCCGGGCCTGGATCGAGGGCAGGGAAGCCCGGCGGCAGGACGTGCTGGTGCGCCACAACGCCCTTCTTTCGGCCCTCGATCGCCTGAAACTGGAATCGTTGCGGGTGCGCAAAAATGAACTGGAGCTCATAGCCTATCGCAAGTCCTACCAAAACGGCTCCGTGCCCTACGAGGATCTCCTGGAGCGCCAGACCGCGCTCAACCAGAGCCGGCTCACGGAAATCAATGCCCGCGCGGAAGTGCAACTGGCCTGGGCCAATCTTCTGCACGCCAGCGGTATGCCGCTTGATGCCCCGGATCAATCCCAATAAACAAGATGGGCCGGGGACCAGTTTTCCGTTTTGCGGCAATCGGGTACAATAACGGCATGACCCGGCGCCAGCGGAATGCGCGCCGTTTCGGGCTGCATACTCGGTCTGAATACCGGAATTACTGACTCTGATCGCGCCAGGCAAACCGCAGCCGCCACACCCGTGCTTCATGGACGGTCGCTCCCACACCCCGCGTCCCATCGAGGGCGTCAATTGAGGAACTCTTCCGGCATGTTTTTTCGCAAAAACCCGCTCCGAATGCTGGGAGGATTGGCAGGGATCGCCCTGATTGCCGCCACGGTCTGGTTTGCCTATCAGTGGCTGGGGGCGGGAGTGCGCAGCGGGGATACCAGGGCGGGAAATGCCAACCCTTCCTCTGGGGCAAAGCAGTCCGGGGCGGTCACACAGGTCAAGGCAGGGCAGGGCAGGTCAGAGCAGGCCAGGGCGGTCACACAGGTCAAGGCTGGGCAGGCCAGGGCAGGGGAAACTCCGCAACCGGTACGAGTGGTGACGGTGAAGCGGGGCACCGTACACGATGAAATCCGGCAAACTGCGGCGCTGGCTTCTACCCGGGTCACGCCGGTGTATTCCTGGCTGGCCTTGATCGTCCGGGATGTAAAGGTGGAGGAGGGGGATGCCGCACGCGCCGGACAATTGCTGGTGCAACTCGAGGATGAGGAATTGCGGCTCAACGCGGAGCAGGCCGCAATCGCCCTGGCCCGCGATGCACGGGAGTGGAAGCGGCAACAGGCCATTTACGCTGAAGCCCTCGACGAGCGCAAGGAGTACCGCGAGGCCAAGTTCGCCTTCGATTCCAACAAGGTGCAACAGGATAGAGCGGTCGCAGAGCGGAACCAGCTGGAAGCGGTGGCCAGAAGAACCACGGCCAGCTTCCAGGAAAATCTGGTTTCGCAGCAGGAGCGGGACGATGCCGAATTCGCTGCCGCCCAGGCCCGGTTCCAGGAGGCGCAGGCCCGGTTGGAGCTTCGCAGAGCCCGCGAGGAATGGACCCGCATTCAGGCGTTGGACGTGCGGGAGTTGATCGACGAGAAGGAATATACGGCGGCGCGCTTTGCACATCAATCTTCCCGCGCCGCCCTGGCCCTGTCCAAATTAAAGGTGCGCCAGGCCGCCATCCGCGCCCAGGCGGATGGGGTGGTCACCGAGCGCCTCGTCGACCCGGGCGATTCGGTTTCGCCCAACATGCGCCTGATGACCCTGGCTGACCTGAATTCCCTGGAAGCCGTGGTGCATCTTCCCGAATTGCAGTGGCGGGAAGTACGGCCCGGGCAGACGGTTTCCGTCCGGTCCGAGGCTTTGCCGGATGTGGAGGTGCAAGGCAGGGTGAAGCGGGTCAGTCCGGTGATCGATCCGGCCAGCGGCACCTTCAAGGTCACCATCGCGGTGGAGGGGAGCGCCGCGGGGCAGGTGCGTCCGGGGATGTTCGTGACCATCGTAATCCGCACCGCCATCCGGGAGGGATCCCTGTTGATTCCGCGCCAGGCCGTGCTGGGCGACGAAGGTGTGCGGTACGTCTATCTGGCCCTGGAGGGCACGGCGCGGCGCCGGGATATCCGGCTGGGTACGGTGCTGGAATCCGAGGTGGAGGTGCGTTCGGGCCTGGAAGAAGGACACGCCGTGGTTGTGGTGGGCCAGCATCGCCTGAGACCGGGCAGCCCCGTGCAAGTGCTGAAATGATCGGCTGGGGTCTTCCATGTTCCCTGACGGGAACTCCGGACTGCGCCCAGAGGAGCCTTGCTTCATGACCAGCTACCGTCTCCTGTTCACTCCCTTGCGGGTGGGGCCGGCCACCGTGCCCAACCGGGTGGTGTTCTCCGCCCACCTCACCAATTACGCACGGGAAAATCGTCCCGGTGAACGCCTGATCGCATACTACCGCGAACGCGCCCGGGGAGGGGCGGGGTTGATCATCACCGAAGAACAATCGGTGCACCCCTCCGATTTCGCCTACGAGAAGCTGATTCACGCCTACGACGAAAGGGTGATCCGGGAGTACCGGCGCCTTACGGCAGCGGTGAAATACGAAGGCGCGGCGGTGTTCTGCCAGATCAATCACAACGGGCTGCAGGGATTCAGTTTTTTCAACGATGAACCGTTGTGGGGACCCTCCCCCGTAGCGGACTCCCTCTTCCGGGAGATTCCGCAGAGCGTGGACGGCGGCCAACTGGCGGAAGTCGTGGCCGGGTATGCCCGGGTAGCCCTGCATGCCAGGGAAGGCGGATTCGACGGAGTGGAATTTCAGGCCTCCCATTCCTCCATTCTGCGCCAGTTCATGTCGCCGCTCACCAACCGCCGCGCGGACCGTTATGGAGGCTCCCTGGAAAACCGGCTCCGCCTAACGGTGGAGTGCCTGGAAGCGGTGCGGGAAGCGGTGGTGGAATCGGCGGGGAATGGCATGGCGGTGGGCATCCGCCTCTGCACCGATGAGTTGATCGACGGGGGACTGGTCCTGGAAGAGGTGGTGGAAATCGCGGCCCGTCTCGACGCCCTGGGTCTGGTGGATTTCATCAATACCAGCATCGGCACTACCGGCCGTCTTTACATGGTGGAAGGACCGATGTCGGTACCCGCCGGATACCAGGGCGGGCATACCGCCGCCATTCGCGATGCGGTACAGGTGCCCGTGATCGCCGTGGGACGAATCAACGATCCCATGCTGGCCGACCGGCTTTTGTCCGATGGGGTGGCGGACCTGGTGGGGGTGGTGCGCGGGCAGATCGCCGACCCCGATTGGGCCGCCAAGTCCCGCATGGACCGTGCGGCCGATATCCGCAAATGTATCGCCTGCAACCAATACTGCATTGGGCTGATGGGCCTCAATGCCCCCCTTAGCTGTATCCAAAATCCCGCCAACGGAGACGAGGGCCTGCTGGGAAACGAGAGCTATTTTTTCCCGGAGCGCAGGAAACGGGTGTGGGTGATCGGAGCGGGACCAGCCGGCATGGAAGCCGCCATCGTGGCCGCCCTCCATGGACACCAGGTGACCCTCTTCGACCGGGAGCCGCAATTGGGCGGAACCGTGAACTGGATCGTGAAACTGCCCCAACGGCTGGAATTCGGCGACCTGATCCGCAACAAAACCGGCGAGTTGCGCCGGGCCGGGGTGGAGGTGCGGCTGGGGCATGCGGTCACGGGGGAGGAAGTGCTGCGGGAGATGCCCGATGCTGTGATCGTGGCCACGGGGCAGGAGGAACTCCCCCCCGCTCATGTGCCGGGAATGGAAGGCCCCCGGGTGCGCACCGCGCTCCAGGTATTGGCGGAAGGCCCCCTCCCGCCCGCAGGCAGGAAAGGGGAGGAGGGCAAAGCGGGCCATGTCCTGATCATCGACGAGCTGGGATCCCACCAAGCCTCGGGTATCGCGGAGTTCCTGGCGGAATCGGGATGGCGAATCAGCCTGGTCACTTCCGCCTTCCAGCCAGGTCAACAATTGGGTGTGACCCTCGATCTGGAGTTGTGGCATGCCCGGATGGGCGCCTACCCCGCAGGCACACTTACACTCTATCCGGGACATGTGGTGCTGGATGTTCAGGGAGACCCACTCCTGCTGAACATCCATTCCAATTCCCAATGGAACCTGGAAGGCGTGGACCTGATCGTGCCGGTGAATCATGGCAGAAGCCGTGACGGGCTCTACAAAGAGTTGCAGGGCCGTGTCCCCGAGATGTACAGGGTGGGAGATGCCCTCTCTCCCAAGGATGTGGGCGAGGCCATTCTCGATGGTCACCGCGCCGCCCGGATCGTGAGTGGGATCGAACTGAACTGGCAATGATCCTCCGATGGCACGGTGGTATGGTGGCATGACGATATGGTGGCATAGCCCGGGCGCGCGGGATGGCGTTGTGGGAAAAATTCATTGGGTCATATGACGAATACTCCCGGAAACGGCTCCATATGGGTCTGGCTCACCCGCGAACCCGCGGGCGGTCTGGCCAGACACGGTTTTGAATTACTCTACGAGGCGCGGGGGTTGGCCGGGAGGCTGGGAACGGAGGTCACGGTGATCAGCGGGGAATCCCTCAACCCCCACGAACGCACCCTGGCCGGCCAATGGGGCGCCACCAGATTTCTGGATCTGGGCAAGGACCTGCCTCCGCATCCCATCATGGCGCCGGGTGCTTCACCCCTGAAGCCGTTACTCGATTCCGCCCCCGCCCGGCCCCGGGTGGTGCTGTTTCCGGACGATTCCACCGGAAAGGTGATGGCTCCCTTTCTGGCCGGAGAATTGGATGCACGGTTGGTGACGGCCGCCACTGGCATCACCGCGGGAAAATCGGGATACGCCATGGCACGGCCCATTCTGGGGGGGCGGCGGGAGACCATTGTGGAGTCGGAATTGGAGCGGCCGTTGGTGGTCACCCTCATACCCGGGGCGGTGGGTGGAAATCTCCCTGCCCGCACCCTGGAAGATCCGGAGGCGGCAGGGAATGAGAGCCCGTTCCATCTGATTCCTCCCGACCCGGATACCGTGGATTTGGCCGACGCGGAACGGATCGTCGCCTTCGGGCGGGGTGCGTTCGACCGGGAGTCCATCGCTCAGGTGGAGCGGCTGGCCCGGGTGCTGGGGGCGGTCGTTGCAGGCTCGCGGCCCGCCGCGGACGAAGGGTGGCTCCCTTTTTCCCGGCAGATCGGCCTTACCGGGGCCATCGTCCGCCCCAGGCTCTATTTGGCGGTGGGCATTTCCGGAGCCCCCTATCACATGGTGGGCGTCCGGGAGCCGGAAATGATGGTGGCTATCAATTCCGATCCCAATGCGCCGATTTTGGGCTACGCCCATCTGGGAATCGTGGGAGACCTGCGGCAGGTGATACCGGCCCTGATTGAAAAATTGGAGCAGGAAAAGACCGCCGGCCCCCTGAAGGCGGCGGATGCGGCCGATTCTGTGGGAGGGAAGGCATGAACGAATCCACCCGATTCGATGCCATCGTGGTCGGCGCCGGACCTGCGGGGAGCATGGCTGCCCTCACCCTGGCCAAGGAAGGCCGGAACGTCGCCCTGATCGAACGGGGGGAATTCCCGGGGGACAAGAATCTCTTCGGGGGGATGATCTATTCTCTGGAATTGGCCCGGCACCTGCCCCATTTCATCCGGGAAGCCCCCATCGAGCGGCCCGTCACCCGTCATTCCACCTGGCTGTTGGGCCGCGGACGCAGCCTCAACATCGATTTTTCCAGCGAGGCGTTCGGAGAAATCCCCTATAACGGCTTTACGGCCTATCGCAGCCGGTTCGACCGCTGGCTGGCCGGGGAGGCAGAGAAAGCCGGAGCCTTGCTGGTGCCATCGACCGTGGTGGACGATTTGATCGTTGAACGCGGCACGGTGACGGGGGTGCTGGCCCGCCGGGAGCAGGGCGCCCTCCACGCCCCTGTGGTCATCTGCGCGGACGGAATTCTTTCGCTGTTGGGGAGGAAGGCGGGCTTGGTGCGGGATACCGCCCCGGATCATTACAGCCTGGGCGTGCGGGAAATTCTGGCCCTCCCGTCCGGGGTCATCGAGGACCGCTTTCAGATCGACTCCCAGGGAGGGTGCGCGGCAATGTTCGTCGGGGAATGGCCGGGGAAACTCAAAGGGGGCGGGTTCATCTATACCAACCGCGACACCCTCTCCGTGGGATTCGTGGCGCAGATGTCTTCCCTGGAGCGAGGAGAAAAAGGACCGGGAGAAATGGGGATCGCCGCAGCCCTGGACGCCTTCAAGGCGCAACCGGCGGTGCGCCGGTTGATCCATGGAGGGGAGCGCCTGGAATATGGCGCCCACGTGGTGCCCGAAGGGGGGTGGAACATGCGCCCCAAACTGGTGCGCAATGGGATGATGCTGGCGGGGGATGCGGGGGCGATGGTGCTGGCCGCCGGGGTTCTCTATGAAGGGGTCCACTATGCCATGCTCGCCGGACGGCTGGCGGGGGAAACCGCGCTGGAGGCATTGCAGGCCGGGGATTTCTCTGTCCGCACGCTCCGCCGGTACGAGGAAAGGCTGGGGAAATCCTATATCGACCGCAATCTGAAAACCTTCCGGCACGTCCCGAAATTGCTGATTGAATCCCGCCTGTACAGCTTCTATCCCAATGCCCTTTGCCAAGTGGCCGAAGACTTCTTCCGCGCCGAAGAACAGGGACACAAAAGGATTTTCGCCCTCCTGTGGCGTCACATCGTGCGGCAGATGGGGCCGTGGAAACTGCTGGGGGACCTGTGGCGGACCGTGCGGGGTTTTCTTTGAATGATTCGGAGAATTTCCGCTCCGGCCCAAGGTCCCGCTATTTCGAGATGGATTTTCCGAGTTTCTTCTCGATCACATGGGTTACCGCGGAAAAATCCTCATCCCGCCACCCGCTCTCCATCCCTTCCGCATAAGCGCCGCGCGTCTCTTCCATGATGGGAAGGGTGATTCCGGCCTCCTTGGCAATGGAAAGGGCCAGATTGACATCCTTGTGCATCAATTCCAGGGAAAACTGGGGAGAAAAGTCACCGTTGAGGATCCGTTCCACCCGCTTTCCGAAATAGGTGGAAAAGGCCATGCCGCCGCCGTTCGCAACCACCCGGTGGAACACCTCCGGGTCTACCCCGGCCTGGACGCACAAGGCGAGGGATTCGGCCACGGCCACGGAATTCACGGCGCCCAGCACATTGTGGATAAGCTTGATGCGGTTGGCCATACCGGCAGGGCCCACATACATATGAAGTCTTCCCATCACTTCCAGGTGGGGGGCGATGGCGGGCAGTTGAGCCTCGCTTCCCGCCACGATGAAAAAAATCTCTCCCGATTCCGCCTGGGGTTTGGAGCCCAGCATGGGGGTATCCATGTGATGTATGGATTTTTCCCTGGCCGAGGCGTCAATGTTGACAGTTACGCCGGGACTAACGGTGGAGCAGTCGCAACAAATCAACCCTTCCGCGCCGACCGAATGAATGCCGTTCCTACCCAGGTAGGTCTCGGTGACGATCTCGTCGTTGGGAAGAACAGTGAACAACACCCCACAGCCCGCTGTCACCTCGGCCGGAGAGGAGGCGGCTTGGACTCCCTCCAGCGCCCCCGCCTGCCCGCGAACGGCGGGATCGATATCGTATACGATCAGCCTTTTGCCGGATTGCGACAGATTGGACACCATGGGCATCCCCATATTGCCCATTCCAATGAATCCGATTTGATCGTTCATGAAAATTCCTGGCTCCTCGACTCATTATGGATCGGGCTCGGCATCATCGATGTGGAACTCCGAATGCCCCAATCCTCCCTAGGTTCGCAACTCAACGGGTTATTCCCAACTCGTTGCAATCATTCCAGTTGATTGCCATGATTCCCCTCTTTGTGGGATGGAGCAGGATGCGATTGGCATCAATGACCACGGGATGCCGAGGCGGAAATTCCTATTTCCCATGATGGGTTCCCGGTTTCACCCCAGCAAAGGTTGGCAAAGGACTGACCGCTACCATTACGCGTTGTTTCCCAGCCTGCAAGGAATTCCTGTTGATCGGTGAAAACAGTGTAAATGGCATTTTGGGCCGGGAAGGTTCCAATCTTTCGTTTGGTGGAGGATTTTTTTTGGGAAGGGATGATAAATTTTTTCAAAAAAAACGGACCGTTTTGCCAATATGATTCGTATAAGAATCAATACACTTCGATTTTTGGCTAAATCGTATGTCCTGCGAGGGAAGCAAAAGGGATTAATTGATCGGGGCAATGGAGAAGGTTGGAGTAAAGTCGTCTATTGGTACAAAATTGATTATGGTACAAAATATGGTTGATAATAATATCCATCCGAAACGTTTGCATAGGCGGTGTCCGGAATGAATCCTGAATTGATCGATCAAGTCGAGGGGCTTTCCCAGGTTTCAATTCAATCGAAGGCCGGAGATATCTCCACCCTCGCCGAACTATTGGAAAAGACGGAAACCATGCGGCAGTTTGCCGAAATCAATGGAATCCCGGATCTGGTGGCGCCCCTGAACGGATTGGGGGACTACATCAAATTCGTCATCATGGGCGAACAGGGGAATGACGAGGAGAGCATGAAAGTCATCCGGGATACCATTTCCTTGATGCAGGAAGCCATTTTCGAAGGAAATATCCCGCCATTGTCCGCCTATTCCCCGGTCCTGAAAATTCCCGGGGAAAGTCCGGGGGGGGCTTCGGAAATGGAAACAGAAATCGCTGCTCCTACGGCAGGAACCGTCCCCGCCGATACGGAATCGGAAGATTATCAAGAGGATTTAAATGGTTCCACAGGGGATGAAATTACCGGGATTTCCCAGGAAATGGCGCAGGAAGATGATGGTTCTGAAGGAGAGGGCGCCTTCGCAGCGGATAAGGAATTGCTCGCCGAATACCTGGAAGAACAGAAAAACCGCCTGGAACAAATCGAGGGGCATTTACTATCCCTGGAAAACGAGGCTTCAGAGGGCGCCCTCGCTGATTTGCGCAGGGCCCTGCACACGATCAAAGGAGATTCGGGGTTCCTCGGCCTTTCCGAAGTGGTGCAAATCACCCATGAAGCGGAAACTTTTTTGGAGGAAAACAGCCCCCCTTTCGATCTGGAAAATTTATTTGCGGTCAAGGACTGGCTCACCCGGGCCTTCGAGGATTTGACCGCGAATGGGCAATTGTCTCCAGGCACAAAGGCAACGCAGTCTCAATTGTTGGGCAAACTGGGATCGCAGGCACAATCCTCTTCCGGGGAGGAGATCGGAGCCCCTCCGTTGGAGGCGGAACCTGACGCCGCATCTTTACAATCCCAACCGGACCTCCCTGAGGACGTATCCCCACTGGAGGAATCCGCTTCCCCCAGTGGAGGAAAGATTTCCCTGAGTGCCGATGAGTCGCTGCTGGTGGATTTTATCTCCGAGTCCAAGGAGCATCTGGAAGAGGCCACAGCCCAATTGCTCTCTCTGGAAAATGATCCCAACAACGAGGAGTCCATCAATTCGGTTTTTCGGGCTTTTCATACTCTCAAGGGCATTGCCGGATTCCTGAATCTGGATGAGATCAAGGTTCTCGCCCACGATACTGAAAATCTTCTGGACCTGGTTCGCAGGCGCGAACTGGAATTGACGCCGGGATTGACCGACCTGGTGTTTGAAGCGCTGGATTGGATGACACGCCTCATCAACAATATCGGGGACGGACTGCAATCGGATGGAATGTTGATCAGTGAACCGGAATTGAACCCGTTTATTGAAAAGATCAAAGCCAGTGCCACCACAAACGGAGACGGTGGTGGGGCCCCTGGGCTCCCCACCAGCAAACTGGGGGAAATTCTCGTCAAGTCCGGGGCGGTCGATCGAAACCAGATGAACGAAGCCATTGAGGAAGCAAAAATTTTCGAACCGGAAAAAAAGATCGGGGAAGTCCTGGTGGAGAAGAATCTGGTCTCCAGTGAAACCGTCAACAGCGCCCTCAAGGAGCAGCACCAGGAACGCTTGCAGGCCTCAAGGAAAGCCGTGGAATTGAAGGAAACCCTCCGGGTGGATTACGCGCGGCTGGAAAACATGATCAACACCATCGGAGAATTGGTGCTTGCGGAGGCAATGATCACTCAGGACGAGGTAATTCTCGATATCCATTCCGAGAATTTGACCAAAAAGCTCTATAATCTCCGTCAGGTAAGCCGGAAATTGCAGGAATTGGGCACCACCATCCGCATGATTCCGATTTCCGGAACCTTCCAAAAAATGGCCCGGCTGACCCGGGACCTTTCCAGAAAATCAGGAAAACCCGTCTTATTCACCAGCAAGGGAGATGAGACGGAATTGGACCGGGCCTATGTGGACATGATCGCCGATCCCTTGGTGCACATGATTCGGAATGCCGTGGATCACGGGATCGAAACTCCCCAGGAACGGGTGAAGGCGGGAAAACCGGAAGAAGGACTCATCCACCTGCGCGCATATCACGAGGGCGGAAACATTCATGTGGAGATTTCCGACGACGGCAAGGGAATCGATCAGGAAGTGATCTATAACAAAGCCCTGGAAAAAGGGATGATATCCGAGGATGAAAAATTGACCGAGCAGGAGATCTATCAATTGATCTTCCTGCCGGGATTTTCCACTGCCAGTTCGGTCACAGAGGTGTCAGGGCGCGGTGTGGGGATGGACGTCGTCCGCCGGAACATCAAGGAATTGCGCGGTCAGGTCACGATTACCTCGGAATTGGGCGTGGGGACGAATTTTAAAATCATCCTTCCTCTCACCCTGGCGTTGATCGACGGGATGCTCGTCAAATCCGGCGAGGAGCGGTTTATTATCCCCGTGCTATCGGTGGTGGAATCCATCCGCCCCACCCCTGAAATGCTAAGCACCATCGTTGGCAAAGGGGAAATGATTTCCCTGCGCAATCGGCAATTGCCCCTTTTCCGGCTTTACAAGCTGTTCAATATCCAAAATGCGAAGAAAGATATCTCGGATTGCCTGGTGGTAGTGGTGGAAAACGACGGGAGACAAATCGGGATTGTCGTCGACGATTTAATCGGGATGCAGCAAACCGTCATCAAGGGCCTTGGGCAGGGGTTGATCGATACCCGGGGATTGGCCGGCGGTTCCATCATGGCGGATGGATTGGTGGGATTGATTGTGGATATTCCGGGGCTGATGAGCATCGCCCGCGGTCAGGAAAAAACCAATATCGAGCAAATTCAAGATATGGGGGTGAACTAAAGGGGGGCAGGGGCCCATGCGGTCCGCGGGTTTGGCGTGGTTGATACCACCTCAAGCAGCCGCCAATCAATTCATTATCGAGGAAAAATCATGACAGAAGTGAGACAGGGAGAAGAAGCGGTTCAGATCAACGAATTGGCGCATTTGGCCGGGAAATACCTCACTTTCATGCTGGACAAGGAGGAATATGGCCTGGAGATCATCAAGGTCCAGGAAATTATCGGCCTGATGCCCATTACCAAAGTGCCTCGGGTTCCCAAATATATGCGCGGTGTGATCAACCTGCGAGGGCGGATCATTCCCACGATCGACCTGCGATTGAAATTCGGACTGGAGGCGATCGAGGACACCGACCGAACCTGCATTATCGTGGTCGAAGTCATGTCCGCCAAGGGCAATATCAACGTCGGGATCGTTGTGGATCAGGTCGCCGAGGTGCTGGACGTGGCCGCAAACGAAATCGACCACGCCCCGGAGTTCGGCACGTCGCTCAATACCGAATTCATCCTGGCCGTGGGAATCGTGAAAGGCTCGGTCAAGATCCTCCTCGATATCGATAAGGTGCTGACCGAAGAGGAAGTCCAGGTGGTTCAGTCCGTCGCTACCACGCAATCCTGACGGGCACTCTCCTGTGAATTTCCATCCCGGGTGGAATCGCCTGCGCCAATCCGCGGGTTCGGGTATCCCTCGTCCTGGCTACAGCAGGTATTTATATTCACGGAAGGCATGGTATCCCTCGAATCAAGGGAATCCGGACCGGTTTGATGTGACTTCCCCCGTCCCCCTTTCTACCCTCAGCAATCAAAGGAGTTGATTAATTGTTTCTGATTACCTTCTCCTGCGGAAACGGCACAGAATTCACTTCCCTGTTTTTCATTTATTCCATAATGGATTTTCCCGGTTTACCCGCATCGGAACCTGGCGCCTGATCTGATGTTTCTTCCAGGCAAAACCATGGATATAAAACATTTGAGTGAATGAATTCGGCGATCGGTATTGCATTGGATTCACCCGGAGACCGGGCTCCTGAATCGGGCAAAAAGAGCCTGAAGCAGGCCATCGGAAATCCAGGGATAACACGGAATCGATTAACGGCCATGGACAAAGCAGTATTCGATAAATTTCGTACCTTGATTTTTTCGACAAGCGGAATCTCCCTGAGTGAACAAAAGGAAGCTTTGGTATCCGCCAGAATCGGGAAGCGCATGCGTGCGCTGAAAATGGATAAGTTCGAATCCTATCTGAAGGTGGTGGAAAAAGACCAAACTGGGGAGGAACTAAAGGAGTTGCTTAATGCAATTTCCACCAATGTGACCCACTTCTTCCGGGAAAACCGCCATTATGACGTCATGAAGGGATTGATCGGTAAATGGTCGCAGGAGGGGAAAACCCGGATGCGAATCTGGTGCGCGGCCTGTTCCACGGGAGAAGAACCCTATTCCATCGCCATGACCGCGTTGGAGGTAATGAACCGGAAAATTTCCCTGGATATTATCGCTTCGGATATTTCCACCAAAGTACTGCAGGTAGCGAAATTTGGAGTGTACAAAGACACCGACATCCAAGGGATCGATGAGAGTATGCTAAAAAAATATTTCGAACGTGGGGTAGGAAAGGCCGATCGGCTATTCCGGACAAAAAAACAGCTCCGAAACATGGTTACTTTTCATCAAATCAACCTTTCCACCCCTCCTTATCCCATCGAATCCGGCCTGGATATCATCTTCTGTCGAAACGTCATGATTTATTTCGACCAAAACCTGCGGCAGATTTTAATTCAGAATTTCACCAAAATGCTCAAAAAGGATGGCTATCTGTTCGTGGGGATGGCGGAAAGTTTGTCCAATCTTCACAAGGAATTGGCGAGAATCGAACCTTCGGTATATCAAAAACAATAATTGAATTCCTCCACCATCAATAAAACCCAATGGATTCCCCCAAGCGAGAATGGGGATTTTCTCTTCGGAAGGAACGGATTCGGAAATGAGTATTCGAGTTTTGATCGTTGATGACTCTGAACTGGTGAGAAGAGTCCTGCGCGAGTCGTTGGAAAAGGATCAGGAAATAACCGTAGTCGGCGTGGCCAAGGACCCTCTCGACGCCAGCGAGAAAATCGAGGCGCTGCATCCCGATGTATTGACGCTGGATCTGGAAATGCCTGAAATGGATGGAATGACCTTCCTCCGCAGGCTGATGCGTCACCACCCAATGCCGGTCATCATCGTCTCGGCCTACACCAAGAAGGGAAGCAACCTGGCGATGGAAGCGCTGGAAAGCGGCGCCTTGGATATCGTGCAAAAACCGGGGATGTCCATTTCCCTGACGGAAATGACCAATGAACTGGTCGCCAAAATCAAGGCTGTTTCTCATGCAAATCTCGATGGAGCCCCGGGCCGGAGAGTGGTCAAACCAGGCGCTCCCGATACTGGGACCCCGGTTTTGCAAGGCAGGCAGTCTCCCTCCTACGGTGCGGCAGCGGAAACAGTCCCCCAGCCCCCACCTCGTGCTGGATTTGATCCCAAAAAGGAACCCATCACCGTCCTTCCCGCCCTGAATAAATCCTTGGATCCCATGCGCATCATCGTGATTGGAAGTTCCACGGGCGGGACCCAGGCTCTGCAATACATCTTGAGCCGGTTCCCCATCAATATGCCTCCAATTTTGATCGTTCAGCATATGCCCCCCGGCTTCACCAAAACGTTTGCCGATCGGCTGGATTCCCTTTCGCAATTGCATGTCAAAGAGGCGGAACCCAACGATATGGCAGGTCCGGGACAGGTTCTGGTTGCTCAAGGTTCAATGCACATGGTTTTGAAACGGGTTGGATCGAAGTACAAGGTGGAATTGAACGATGGGCCGAAAGTCTCCCGGCAAAGGCCTTCGGTCGAGGTGCTCTTCCATTCCGCGGCAAAGGAGGCTGGGAAGCATGCCCTTGGGGTCATCCTTACCGGGATGGGGGCGGATGGGGCACGGGGAATGCTCGCAATGAATCAGGCTGGGGCCATCACTATCGCCGAGGATGAAAACAGCTGTGTCGTGTTCGGGATGCCAAAGGAGGCCATTAATCTGGGAGGCGTGGATCACATCGTACACCTGCAACGAATTCCGGAAAAGATCGTGCAATACGTGTGAGGAAGGCCAACTTCCCTGCGAAACGGGGCTCCTGCCTGTTCACGGATCCCTTCCCATATCGCTGCAAGCCGCCGGTATCCCTCCCCGCCTTTGGTTCGTGAATAATTTGGAATCTCTGGGAGTGTTCCGAAAAAATCCCGCCGGTAAACAATCCAGGCCAATTGTGATAAGGTAGCGTTGATTTTCCACTGCGTAAGGGCTGCGCGGGGGAAGGTATTTCCCTGCGGGTTCGTGTGCAAATGCGGATCACAATACATTCAGCCTTCAGCCATCCGTGCCACAATCCTTCAAACCTGGAACCGTTTTCGCCTTCCGGATTGCAATGGATTACGAGGATTTTTCCGGTATTGTGGCGGATGATCGAATCCTGAACCATACCGGTTCATTAAGGGTCTGAATCATGGGCGGGGGCAGGTTTTCAATGCTCCATATTCCCCGGAAATCGTTCCTATCCAACACAATGGTTTCATGAGAACAACCCTCACTGCGATTTCGATCTTCCTGATCGCCATCATAACCTCGGCTGGTCCGGTATCAGGGGAACAGCTATTTGAAGATCAACTGATCGAACCGGCCATCGTCTCCATCGAGGTCACCCAGCAGCGGCCCAATTGGTATTCACCCTGGCAGCGGAACCGGCCCATCCAATCCTCGGGATCCGGATTCCTGATCGAAAAGGGGAGGGTGATGACCAATGCCCACGTCGTCAGTGACGCAAAGCAGATTATCGTTCGCAGAAATCAGGACAACCGGCCCTATTTCGCGAAAGTCGAGTTCATCGCCCATGACAGCGATTTGGCCACCTTGACCATTGCGGACCCCGGATTTGCCAAAGGAGTAAAACCCCTTGCGTTTGGGGCCCTGCCTTCCTTGCGATCCCGTGTGCGAGCCTACGGGTATCCCGCCGGCGGCGAGAAGATTTCCAGAACAGAGGGCGTGGTGTCCCGGATCCAGTTCATCACCTATCTGCATTCCGGGGCGGACACCCACCTGGGCGTTCAGACCGATTCCGCCATCAATCCGGGCAACAGCGGGGGGCCGGTCATTCAGGAGGGCAAGGTGATCGGGGTGGCCTTCCAAACCAATTCCAGATTGAACGATGTCGGCTATTTTATTCCGACACCCGTGATTCACAGGTTCCTGCGGGATATTGAGGACTCGCACTATGATGGGTTTGCCGATATCGGTTTAACCACCAGCAACCTGATCAATCCCTCCTATCGGAAATATCTCGGCCTTCCCGTCAAAACCATGGTCGGAATCGTGGTGGACCGCGTGTACAAGAATTCTTCCGCGGACGGATTCATCCGGAAAAATGATGTGATCATGGCCATCGACGGAATTCCGGTGCGCTTCGATGGCACCATTAATTTTAAAGGTTTCACGCCGAATTACGAGCAGGTTGTCGAGGAAAAACTGATCGGGGAAAAGGTGGAATTACAAGTTTTTCGGGATGGAAAAACGGTGCAACTGGAAATTCCCCTGAAATTGTTTCCCGAAGTGGAGCGGATGCGCGCCCAGTTCGATACCAATCCCAGGTATTTCATATATGCGGGGCTGGTTTTCATGGAACTGAATCTGGAATTTCTAAAAACCTTCGGGAATTATCGGGAGAAGGCGGACAAGCATCTGCTTTATTCCCACTTCTATGCCTTCGTGGAATCCAATGAACAATTCACCGAGCGCGTCGTGCTCTCCCGGGTACTGCCTCATCAGGTAAATTCAGTGTATCGGGGGATGGAAAATTTCCACCTGTCCACCTTGAATGGCGTGGCCATTCGAAATCTGAAGGATATTGAAAAAGGACTGCTGGCTGGAAAAAACGGATTTCACCGGTTCGAATTGAATCCAGGGAAAATCCTGTTGGTAATTGACAAAAAGGAGTCGGCCCTGGCGCATCCGGAAATAATGGAAAAATACGGAATCCGCCGGGAACGGAGGCTTGAGTGAATATTGCCAAGAGGGGAAAGTTCCATTGGGTTCGCTGGCGTACCCTGACCCTCCTGATGGCGGCCACAGCACTCCCAGTGTTGCCCGTTTCCGTATCGGCCCAGAGTGATCCTGCGCCCTACGGGGTGGTGAGTATTCAGGTGACCAGTCAACGCTTCGATCAGATTTTGCCCTGGAATAAAATTTCCGACAAGACATTGCGCGGGAATGCTGCCGTGGTGGAAGGACGAAAGCTGATTACCACCGCGGACCTTGTAAAAAACTCCAATTACCTCACCGTCCGCAAATTTGGACGGTATCCGGACTACCCTGCCCGGACCGTGTGGATTGATTACGATCTCAATCTGGCGCTGCTTGCAGTGGCCAATGAGGAATTCTGGCAAGGATTGAGGCCTTTGCCCCTGGCGGACCGTCCCGTGGTGAAAGGGCGGTTCAACATCAACCGCTGGCGGTCCAACGGGCAATTTGAAAAAGGCTCCGGAGAAGTGGTCGATTTTCGGGTATCCACCTCCCCGTTTGGATTGATGGAGTACCCGGTCATGCGCGGAACGACCGCCATGGGGGGACTCGGATGGGCCGAAATATTGACCTCCGAAGGAAATATCATCGGGATTATTACCAGTCACGACAATCAGGAAATCGAGGTCACAAGCAGTGAAATGATAAAGCTTCTGCTGCAAGCGTCGAATCAGACGAATTTACAAGGGTTCGTTCACCGGGGGTTTGCCTGGCAGCGCTTGAACCAGGAACATCTCCGGGCCTATTTCAAACTTGCGAAAAGCGGATCGGGAGTGCTGGTGCGAAAACTGTTCCCGGGGGGCACCGGGTCGAAGGAACTCAAGGTTTGGGACATTCTCCATAAAATAAATGGATACGAAGTGAACCCGGAAGGAAAAATCGATCACCCGGTCTATGGGCTATTGACCTTCACCATGGCCTTCAACGAGTCCCTCGATCCCACCCTCAAGATGGAAATTCAGCGCGATGGAAAGAGAATCCGCATTGAGTTGAAAAAAAGCAGATTCCTGTCCAGCGATTACAGAGTGCCTCCGCCGCGCTTTGGAGAACCGAACGACTACGAGGTATTCGGAGGATTGGTTTTACAGGAATTATCCCTCGGCTACCTGCGTTTGTGGGGGAATAATTGGCAGGAAAAGGCTCCCTCCCGCCTGGTCATGGAATATGTGATGCGCTCCCTGCGAGAGATTGATGAGGAGCCACAAAAAGTCGTGATTGTATCCCGAGTGCTCCCCGATCCTTCCAACCTGGGATACGAGGATGTATCCAATGCGATATTATTGCAGGCCAATGGTAAGCCTCTGAAATCACTTGGTGATTTTAGGGAGGCGATCAAATCGCCTGTGAAGGGGTATCACCTGATCGATGTCATGCCCGGTCAGGGCCGGGGGAGGATGGTCTTTAAAGGTGATAAGATCGAGCGCATCAACCAGCGGGTGCATAAGCGTTACGGGATCCCGGACCGTAAGGGTTGATCTTCTTCACGGAAGACGGTTCCTTTCCCGCACCGGGCCAGGACAAAATCAATATTCCCACACAAAAAAAATTCCGGTTTACCGGCTTCAATTCCATGCGTGCTCCCCCCCCGATGGAGTGAATTGATCGGCAGGGCCGAATTCGGGTACTATGAAAGCAATCCGGCTTTGGATGGACTTTCTCCAATGGTCTTCCCCGGCCGAAACCGATAGATGGAACCTTCTTATCTGAAATATTTTGAACCGAAAAAATCGGGCTGGCCTCTAACCACTGAAATCGACCCGAAGGTCCTCCGGGGAGAGAATGTCAGAGAGAATGACCCCATGCCAATGGGGTTGGGATTCACTGCTTCCAAAGGGACCTGTAAAGGCCGTCAGGGAATAGAAGCCGGAGGCTGACATCCCTTAAACAGCCCAAGGGAATGGCTCTTGATTAAAAAGGCAGAAAATCCAAAGAGCACCGTCGATTGGTTGGGTCTGGATGACGATATTCTTATCCGAACCTTCCTGAAAGGGGATGAAACCGCCTTCGAGGTGCTTTTCAAGAAATACCGGGATCAGGTGGCCCGCTTGGTGTATTCCATTTCAAAGCAGGAAAGCCTGGTGGACGATGTTGTCCAGGAAGTATTCCTGCTGGTATACCGCCATTTACCGAAATTCCGGCAACAGGCGGCCTTCAAGACCTGGATTTACCGGATTACTTTCAATGAAACATTGAGGCAACTCAACAAATCGAAGAAATGGCAGCCTCTTCCGGAAGGAGAAATGGAACCTGCCAATGTTCCTTCCACACTGGTGATATTCGAATCCGGGGACTCTCCCGAGCGGGTGCTGATCGATGGGCAAAAACAGGCAATCGTGCAAAATGCATTGAAAACGATTAAACCGGCTCACAGGGCGATTCTGATTCTGTATTATCTGGAGGATTTGTCTGTCCAGGAAATTGGTCAAATTTTGGAGATTCCCGAGGGCAGCGTGAAATCCCGCCTTTATTATGCGCGCCTCAATCTGAAGAATGCGTTGAATCCAATTCTCGGGCCAGACGTCCCGGGCGAAGCGATGGATACACATGTCCTGTAATCGACTGGAATTATTGCACCGGCTGATGCTGGATGACCCGGACGTCCTGAATTCGGGGGACTGGAAGGCTCATCTTGAAGCGTGTGCGGAGTGCCGGGAGGCACAGTATTCAATGGATCGATCCCTGGCCATATTCCTGCAATTCGAGGCCCGGAGCCATGCCGAAGCTCCTTCCGGTCCGGATTGGGAGCAATTTTCCGCCACGCTGACCCAACACCAAAGCCGCCGCACCGGCCTCCGCCGTTTGAGATTGCCAATGGCCGCGGCCTCCGTGGCAGCCCTTCTTGTCTCTGGCTGGTTCTTCTGGCCATTCCACTCCCTCATCGGGTTCCAACCCGAAGCGCCCCTCGCCGAAAAAGCGGAATCTTCACCCACCTTCGAGGCCAGAGGACGAAGCCTGATTCCCGTTTCCAATTCTTCACCAGCAGGGCCGGGAATTACCGTCCGGGTCCTACCGCAATTCAGGCGATTGGTTCCAATGCAGGGCTCCTCTTCCGGGCTTCAGGGGATCGTGACCTCGGAGTATGTGGATTCGGAAGCAGCCCTTCACTCGGAAGGCACCACGGATTCGTCTCAGGAGGCGGATGTTCAACCAACCACCCCGAGAATATTTTTTCTCGTCAAGGGACCCAAACCCGCCAAAGCTCCCGTAATCCTGTTTCGCACCTTGAAGCAAAAACGGATATTCGGTCTGAATCGAGCGTCAAATCGCAATCCGGTCATCCAAGCCCTTCCCGTCTTTTCCCCAGCCGCCGGAGGTTCATCCTCTAACGGGCTGGCGGGATTCTCCACTTCCCCCGCCCCCTGATTTTTATTTATCGCAACCCGGCACCGCGATTTTCCGCGCCAGGCGCGCTTGGATGCCATTTCCTCATCCCCGGCTGCATCTCTGGCCACATCCGGGCCGGGGAAGGGACTTCCCGGTGGCCAGGGACGGATCCATGATCCCGGGCCTGCGAGCCCATGGTGGATGAACCACCGGCGGACCCAAGGACGCTTTTTTGACGCCAATGAAAGAAACGGATTGCCGGTACGGAATCGTGCGGCAAGAAGGATGGAACTATGTCTGTGTGCGTTTCCGGATGAAATAGGTGAGAACGGTGGCGGTTATACAGATGGTAAGCCCAGCCATGAATATGTTGGGGATGGCGGCGATGATGAAAATCCACAGGTAAACGAACCCTTGAATGATAATTCCTAAAAATTCGAACATGCTTGCTCCAAATTCCGCCCGGGGCGATAGGTTATTTGTTTTGAATCTTGAGGGTGACCAGGAATGAGAGTGCGCTGCAAGCCAGGAATATTCCCAATCCAATAAAAATAACACTCCAGGACATTATCGTTCCTCACACATCGGGGTTCAATGCAATATGAAACTCATTCCTTATGTATTTCGGATTTCCCCTCCTGTCAATGGACCGCCTTGTTGATAGCGGGTCCGTTTGGATTTTCACACGATATTTTCCGCCCTTTGTGCCCTTATTTTACCCCCCTTTGTCATAGATGAGCGCTGCGAAGCATCGATTTGGCGCGGTTTTGGGATTTCAGGATCGGGGCGAGATTCTTCGCTTCGCTCAGATTGACAGAAATTTTTCAAACTGATCCACTACCGAAAATTTGGAAAGGTTGACAGGATCGCTTTCTTAACTCATCCTTTTACGTCATCCTAAAGCGATAACTCACCCTTTTGCGTTCCCTGGTGGTTTTATAATCACCCCTTACCCGCTTCCCAATAGGCTCCGATCATGCCCTCTCGCCGAATTCTCTGGATCCTGGCGATCCTGGTTTTACTGGTCTTCTTCGTCGGCTCGAATATCGTTGAACTTCTCGTGGATTACATCTGGATGAATACCATGGGATTCGGACAGATATTCTCGACCATCCTCTCCGCCAAGATCGGACTGGGGGTCGCCGGATTTCTGGTGGCCTTTGTCATCCTCTGGGCAAATTTTGCGTTCGCACTCCGTCAGGCCGGAGGCCCCGCCCGCATTCTTCCCCCTGAACTGGCCGCCACGCAGTTGGGGGTAATCCTCAATGAGCGGTTTGGTCAAAGGGCGGTGGCATTGCTCTGCGCCGTGATCTCGCTGATGATCGCCATGGCGCTTACCGCCGGCTGGCAAAAGGTATTGTTGTTCTTCAATGCAGTGCCATTCGGCTTGGAGGACCCCGTCTTCGGAATGGATCCTTCCTTCTATATTTTCACCATGCCTTTTCTCGATCAGATGCAATCCTATTTCTGGTCCATTTTCTTCATTTCCGCCCTGGGAGTGGGCGTAGTCTATTTCCTGAAAATGCAGGCCGAGAGAGCGGGCGCCAGGTCACTCGTGCCATTGCAAAACTTTCCCCTCCGGGAGCGGTGGCATGTGAGCATTCTCCTCTCCATGATCCTGGTTGGGTTTGCGGTGGAATTCTATCTGAATCGCTTCGAGGAATTGCACAAGCAGGGTGGATTGTTCACCGGGCCCGGATACAGCGATATCTATGGCACTCTCCCGGTGCTGGCGTTGGTAAGCGCTACGGCGCTGGTGGCTGCCGTGGGGGTGATCTACTCCATGGTGCGTGGACAGTTCAAGGTGTTGCTGGGCGTGATCGGTCTGGTGGCTGTGGTGTGGTTGGGCGGGAACGTCTATACCTCCCTCATGCAACGCTTAGTCGTCACTCCCAACGAGTTGGAGAAGGAACGGCCTTTTCTCAAGCACCATATGTTGGCCACCAACAAGGCCTTTGGGCTGGATGGGATTGTGGAACGGCCGCTTACCGAGGAGACGGAACTGACCGCGGCGGATATCGCCAACAACCGGCCCACCATCAACAATGTCCGGCTCTGGGACCACGAACCGCTGCTCGATACCTTTGCCCAGATTCAGGAGATCCGCACCTATTATGAATTCGCTTCCGTGGATAACGACCGCTACATGATCGATGGGGAGTTGCGGCAAACCATGCTTTCCCCCCGGGAACTCAACCCACAATCCCTGCCCAGCCGTACCTGGGTCAACGAGCGCCTGACATTTACCCATGGCTATGGCCTGACCGCGGGACCGGTGAACCGGGTCAACGAGCAGGGGCTTCCTGTTTTATTCGTTCAGGATTTGCCCCCGAAATCCGAATTTGAGGAATTGAAAATCGATTCCCCGGAAATTTATTTCGGCGAAATCGCCGGGGATTATGTGTTCGTCAACACCCGGCAAAAGGAATTCAACTACCCGGAAGGGGAGAAAAACATTTTCAGCACCTATGACGGTAAAGGGGGGGTGTTGCTGGACAGCCTCTGGCGGCGGCTCTTGTTTTCCGTGTATCTGCGGGATATCAAGCTGCTCTTGTCCGATGATTTTACGGACGAAACCCGTGTTCTCCTGCACAGGGATATCGGTACCCGGCTGCGGAATATCGCCCCATTTTTCCACTACGACCAGGATCCCTATATGGTGATTTTCGAGGGGCGCCTGAAATGGATCTTCGATATCTACACCGTCAGCGACCGCTACCCTTATTCCGAGCAGGTGGGCGAGTTGGGCAACTACATGCGCAATCCGGTGAAATCCGTGATCGACGCCAAGGATGGGACGGTGCGGTTCTACAGCATCGACCCGGATGAACCGATCTCCACCGCATTTGGGAAAATATTCCCCGGATTGTTGCGGCCGCGATCGGAAATGCCGCAAGGGTTGCAAGCCCATATTCGCCATCCGCCCCAGTTTTTCAACATCCAGGCCTCCATTTACGCCACCTACCACATGCGGGATGTGAACACGTTCTACAACAAGGAGGATCAATGGTCGGTGCCGGTGGTGGGGCAGAAACGGATGGAACCCTACTTTACCGTCATGAAGCTTCCCGAAGAGGAAAAGGAGGAGTTCATCCTGATGCTTCCCTTCACGCCCCGCCTCAAGGACAATATGGCGGCGTGGATGGTGGCCCGGAGCGACGGCGAGCACTATGGGCAACTGGTGGTGTATACCTTTCCCAAGCAAAAGTTGATCTATGGTCCCAAGCAGATGGTGGCGCGGATCAATCAGAATCCGCTGGTGTCCCAACAAGTCACCCTCTGGGATCAAAGCGGGTCCAATGTCATCCGGGGCACCTTGCTGGTGATTCCCATCGAGAAATCCCTCCTCTACGTGCAACCGCTCTATCTCAAAGCGGAAGACGGGCGGATTCCGGAATTGAAACGGGTCATTGTCGGCTACCAGAATTCCATTGCCATGGGGAAGGACCTTGAGGACGCGTTGGAGCAAATTTTCGGGAGGGACCGCAGTGTGGCCGGGAGCGCAACCCGCACCACGGATCGCCCGGGTCCTTCCGAACCGAAGGGCGATCTGGTGCTTCCGGGTACCGACACTCCCGGCAACCGGGCCCTGCGGCAATACCGGGCCCTCAACGAGGCCGCCAAAAGAGGCGATTGGAGCCGTTTTGGAATAGAGTTGGAGGCACTGGGGCGCACCCTCGGCGAAATGAGCGGAAAAGCCCGCTGAGGGGCTGATTCCAATTCCAGTTCAAACGTGGATGAAAACCCCGCGTCTCTGAGGAGCGCGAAGCGCGTCTCGAAGAGCGCGGGGGGTGCCTTCCGCGGCCTTCGAGACGTCCCGCTTGCGCGGGACTCCTCAGGCGCGCGGTGATTAACGCATGCTCGAAAGGGAAATGGAATGAGAGGGGCAGTATTACACGGATTCGGCCAACAGGGCCGTAATCTCGTCCGCAACAAGGAACCCCGCCGGGGTCAGGGCGAGGGAACCGCTCCCCACGGCGGCTTTTCCGTCCTCCTGCAACCGCCGAACGACGGCCGCTCTCCGGTTTCCCCAGGGGTGGCCGTATTTTTTCTCCCACTGGGAAATCTCCAGGCCAGTATCCCTGCGCAGGGAAAGCATTAATTCCTCGTTGGCCCGCTGATCCAGGGTCGGCCGTTCCCGGTAGGCCACCGGAAGCGATCCTTCCTCCAGGTGCCGCAGATAACCCCGCAGGTGGCGTCGATTGTGCCATCTCTCGCCGGCGCTGAATGAATGCGCCCCGGGGCCGAAACCCAGGTACTCCTCCCCATCCCAGACGATCTCGTTTTGCCGTCCGCTCCGGCCCGGGAGGCAGAAGTTGGAAACCTCGTAATGGCGGTATCCCTTTTTACGCAAGTAAGCGGAGGCCCAGAGATAAGCCTCCGCCTGCTGCTCCTGGTGCTCCCGGTTCCACTTCACCGTGGCTGGGCTCCTCGCAAAGAGAGTGCCGGGCTCGATGTCCAGGCCATAGAGAGAGATGTGGGGGGCGCTTCTGTGGAGGGCACTACTGGAGGACGCCATTTCCACGTCCCCGTGGAACGAATCGAGTTCAACTCCCGGCGCCCCGTAAAGCAGGTCGATGTTGTAGTTGGGCGTAACGGTCCCCTGCATCGCCTGCAAAGCCTCCAGGGCCTCCAGAGCCTTAGCGCATTGGTCTCCCGTGTGACTGCGCCCCAGGGATCGCAGGGTGCCATCCTGGAAGCTTTGCAGGCCCAGGGAAAAGCGGTTGACCCCCAGCGATGCCAGTCCCGCCATGTATTCCCGGGTGGCATCTTCGGGGTTGATCTCGAATGCGATTTCCACCCCATCCTGCACGGTGAAGGCATTGCGTACCGCATTCAACAACCGGGACACCTCGGGGAGGGAAAGGGTGGAGGGGGTGCCGCCACCAAAATAGATCGACTCCACCCCATTCTCCCCGGCCGAGGGGGAATCATGGGTGTCCGTGGACTGAAACGCGGCTGCGGAAAGGGCGATTTCCTTCTCCATGGCCGAGAGATAGGCGCCATGGAGGCCTGCCTTGTCGCCATGGACGGCGAAGGCGCAGAATGGGCAGATGGAGCGGCAAAATGGGATATGGAGATAGAGCGCTCGCATCACAATGGAAAGGCGCAATGAGGTTAAAAGCGACCGGGAAGTTGTGATCGCAGCAGGGGATCGGGAACGCCATTCCTCCTGCCGCCGCGCTCCCGAAACCCATTCTCAGGGAGGGAGTACGTCGAAAAAGGGCAACTGCATCATCCATATGTACCCAAGACAAGCCAATCCGGCCAATCGCAGCACGAAGGTGACAAGTTTCCGCTCGCTGTAGATCGTGCCGCATTTCAGCACCTGAAGCACGACAACGGCCCAGGCCGCGTATTGCAGGATCAGGCTGGGCTTCCCGAAGGCGATATCGAGCAAGGCCCCACCCGCCAATAATATCAGGAAGCGCGTACTGTCGGCGACCATTTCCGCCAGGGCCTGGCCGGTGGCGGCTTTCTCGCCGCTGCCCCATGCACTTTGGGGGCGCTTGGGTTTGCGGGATTGGAAATAGGCATAGACGGCCAGTAACCCGATCAGCAACAAACCGTAGACAACCAGGGGAAAT
>CAZOXD010000032.1:0-2854 GCA_964583525.1 uncultured Pseudomonadota bacterium | reverse complement strand
CCTCAATAATCGATAGCCTTGAGCACCTCGTAGATACCGATGATTCCCATGGGACGGCCTTCCCCATCGGTGACGAACAGGGCCCGGATGTTATGGTTTTCCATGATGTTCAGCGCCCGGGCGGCCAGGGTGTCGGGGGTCACCGAGCGCGGTTGGGTGTTCATGTAACCCGCAACCGGCTTTTCCATGAAGGCCAGGGAAGGCTCCCCGATGTGCAGGCGCATCAGGTCACCCAGGGAAAAGGCGCCGGAGAGTTTTCCCTTGCCATCCACCACCGCCGTGACGCCATAGGCCTTGGCCTGGATTTCCTGAACGGCGGAGGAGACGGTAATTGCATCCGCCACCACCGGCAGGTGTTCCCCGCCTTCCATCAGGTCGCCCACCGTGGTCATCAACTTCTTGCCCAGGTTTCCCCCCGGGTGGAACATGGCGTAATCCTCCGGCTGGAAGTTGCGCAGGGAGAGCAGGGTTACGGCGATGGCGTCTCCCATCGCCAGGGCGGCGGTCGTGCTGGCGGTGGGCGTCAGGTCCAGCGGGCAGGCTTCCCGGGGCACCGAAACGTCCAGGTGCGCCTCCGCCCTCCGGGCCAGTTCCGATTCCGGATTCCCGGTCATGGCGATCAGCTTCAGGCCGATGCGGCGGAAGGGCCCCAACAGGCGCAGCAGTTCCTCGGTATTGCCGGAATTGGAGATGGCCAGGACGATATCTTCCTTGGCCGCGATTCCCAGGTCGCCATGGATGGCCTCCGCAGGGTGCAGGAAGAAGGCCTGGGTGCCCGTGCTGGCCAGGGTGGCGGCGATCTTGTTGCCGATATGGCCCGACTTGCCCATCCCGGTGACGATCACCTTGCCCGAGCACTGGAAGAGCATCTCCACGGCCCGCACCAGACTCTCGCCGTTCTCGTCCAGTCTCGCAATCAGCCCCTGGATGCCCTCCACCTCGATTTCCAGCGCGCGCCGGATTTCGGTGAGGATGCTGTTTTCGCCTTCTTTCATAATCCCACATTGTCAGTTGACGGAATTGTTCACCCTCCCACGATCCCATGAATCGCCTTCAGTTGCTGCAAAAGGCCGCCCACCTGGTCCATGGGAATCATGTTGGGACCGTCGCAGAGGGCGATTTCCGGGTCGGCATGGGTTTCCATGAACACCCCGTCCGCCCCCGCGGCCACGGCGGCGCGGGCGATGGGGGCTACGAATTCCCGCTCCCCGGTGGAACTCCCCCCGGCCCCGGAGGGTAGCTGGATGGAATGGGTGGCGTCGATCACCACGGGATATCCGAACTGCTTCATGATGGGAAAGCCGCGCATGTCCACCACCATGTTGTTGTAGCCGAATGTATACCCCCGTTCGGTGAGGATGATCCGTTCGTTCCCCACCGAGACCATTTTATTGAGCGCGTGTTCCACGTCCCGCGGCCCGATGAACTGGCCCTTCTTCCAGTTGACGATGCGCCCGGTGCGGGCCACCTCCACCACCAGGTCCGTCTGGCGGGAAAGGAAGGCCGGAATCTGGATTATGTCCAGCACCTCGGCGGCCGGTTCGATCTCCTCGAAGCGGTGCACGTCGGACAACAGGGGCACCCCCACTTCCGCGCGGATTTTCCGGAAGATTTCTATAGCGCCCTCCAACCCGGGTCCCCGGAAGCTGTCCAGCCCGGTGCGGTTGGCCTTGTCGTAGGACACCTTGAAGGCGAATGGAATGCCCAGCGGCTCGCAGATCGCTTTCAACCGCCGCGCGAAGTCCAGGGTCTGGCCCGGGCGCACCGAATCCTCGATCACGTCCGGGCCGGCCAGCGCGAAAAACTGCAGGGAAGCGTTGTGGAAACTTTTCAAATCGAACATGAGCAGGACCGTTTTCTATGCGGAGTTTGTCAATCGGACGTCTGGGAAGACAACAGGGCTTCCGCCCTGGCGATATCCCCGGGCACGTCCACCCCGATTCCCATGGAAGCGGCCTGAAAGCAGTGAATGGGGTATCCGTGTTCCAGGGCGCGCAACTGTTCCAATTGCTCCCGTTCGGAAAGCGGTGTCGGGGGAAGACTGGCGAACGTTTGCAGAAAATCCACCCGGTAGAGATACACTCCCAGGTGCCTCCAGCCCAGGAAATCCTCCCCGCTGGGCAATGACTCCGGGGGATCGGGAGCCCGCGGATAGGGTATGGGAGCCCGGGAGAAGTACAACGCGCGACCGGATTCATCCAGTACTGCCTTCACCACGTTGGGGTCGTGCAACTCCTCCTCCGATTGCAGGGGATACACCAGGGTCCCCATCACGCCATCCCTGGTACGCAAAAGTCCGCGGATCAGGGTTTCCAGGTCGTTGGGGTCGATGAGGGGCTCGTCTCCCTGCACATTGAGCACCCAATCGGGTTCGGTTCCCCCAGCCACAAAAACATCCACCAGTTCGGCGATGCGGTCCGTGCCGTTGGAATGCCTGCCCGTCATAGAGGGGGTTCCGCCGAATTCCGAAACGGCGTTCATGATCCGGTCATCGTCGGTTGCCACGACCACCTCGGATACCGAGGGAGTTTGACGGGCGCGCTCGTAGGTGTGCTGGATCACGGGCTTGCCGGCCAGGGGAGCCAGCAGTTTGCCGGGGAACCGGGTGGAGTCATAGCGGGCCGGGATGATGGCATAGATCCTGGGTTGATCCGGTTTTTCCCTCCCAGCCGCCATATCGTGACCTTCCATAGTACTTCGCGTTAGAATTTCGCGTGATAATCTGCGATAGTATTCATAATGAAAATCAATAAGTTAGACTAAAAACTTCTGACGCGAAGTTCTGCCATTAAGCATTGGAAACAGTCTCAAAAATGGAATATTGGCAAAATCCCGACCCTTCGAGACAGGCTCC
>CAZOXD010000031.1:20834-32590 GCA_964583525.1 uncultured Pseudomonadota bacterium | reverse complement strand
CCGATGTTCTCCTCCACGGTATTCCAGGGGAAGGTGGTATCCTTCTGGAAGATATAGCCCACCTTGTCCAGGGGGCGTGTAACATCAGCCCCATCGATGCGCACGGACCCGCCCGTGGGAAGCATCAGGCCGGCCGCGATATTGAGCACGGTGGATTTCCCGCAGCCGCTGGGACCGATCAGCGAAACGAATTCGTGATCGGCCACGTCGAAGGATACATCCCCCAACGCGATCACTTCCGTGCCCTTCATATGAAAGCGCTTATGGAGCGAACGCACCTCGATCCGGGCCTGTATTGCCCCGGGGGCCGGAGATGGCTTGGAAGCGGTAGAGGGATTGAGCGGCATGGGTGGCATGGGAGACATGGGTGGCATTGGAACCCACGCCTCGGAATGGAGCCCGGGGCGAACGGTTCAGAGCTGGGACCACCGATTCCAGATAGGGATTCCAGCGAGGGGTTCAAGTTCGACAAAGAAACGGGGCGCTCCTCCTCCCCGCCATCGGAAAGGGGAGGAGAGAGGTCCCGGTGAATCAGCCTTGTTGGGCCTTGCGCACGAATCGCATGTCCACCACGTCGTCGTAGGCCCAGTTTATCTTGGTGACCCGGGGCACCCAGACCTTCTTTCCTGCCTCGAAATCCGTTCTGGAGATCTCCAGGGTGTAATTGAAGATGGCCTGGTAATATTTCACCTCCTTCTCCACTTGGGCCTGGGTGAAGGTGCCCATGTATTTTCTGCCGATCTTGCCGAACACCTCGCTCGGACTGCGCCCCTTCAGCCACTGCATGGCCTTGTAGACGGCCGTCACGTAGCCCTGGGTCACCTCCTCGTCGTCGCTGATGGTTTCCTTGAGGGCGTAGCCTACCGTGGTGGGAATATTGGCGCCGAACACCCTGTCCCAGGCCGTGCCGGAGGAGATGTCGAAGAGAGCGACGCCGTAGCCGTCGCCGATGGCCTTGTCCATCCAGATCGGCACGGCCATGATGGCATCGAAGGCGCCGGACTTGAGACCGCCCAGCATGGTGGTGGTTCCCCCGCCCCCGACCCATTTCACCTGTTTGTTGACCGATTTTCCGCCCGCCTGGTGTTGGCTGAGGACGTAGTTTCCGTAGGTCCAGGTGCCCGAACCGATGCGGGTGGCGGCGATGATGCGGTTTTGTCCATTGGGCCGCTTCATGGTGGCCAGCTTTTCCACCGTGTTCAACCCTGCGTCCCACAGTTCCTTGCGCACCAGGATATTGGCGTAGGAACAGCGGGTGTCCGTGCCGTAGATCATGGAGGAGGGTTTGCCCTTCTCGCTGATCTTGAGGGGGTGTCCGCTGTCGCCCTGGGCGAAGCCCACCTGCCGCCCGGCGAGCACCTGGGCCACCCGCGCCCCCCCGCCGGGTACGATGAAGGTGGCGCTCAGGCTCGAATCGTTGAAGTACCCCATCGCCTGGGCAATCATGTGGGGCGCATACACCGCGGTGTTCACGCTGTGGGAAATGGTGATGTACTTGAGCTTCTTCTTCTTTTGCCCATGGACATTCGTTCCCGTAGCGTACACGGCCACGGCCAATCCCGCGCTGGCGCCATGTTTGAGCAAATCGCGGCGTGATAGTCCTGCTCCGTTATTCTTATTCATCGTTCCATGCTCCCTGTAGTGTTGAACTCCATTCGTGGTACTCTCATTATCCGGGTACCCTGCGCTGGCCGAATTACGATCAATCTCCAAGCCTTCCGTTTTTCAAGGCATCCTGATTCATAGGCCGAATTGCCCGGGAATGACAAGGCTCCCCCTCGAATCCGTTCCCATGGACACGCCCGGAAGAATCCGGCCAGGGAATGAAGTCGGGGCGATCATACCGGCAATCCCCCAGGAAAGCCGCGGCGGGCACACTATCTTTGCGTCGCAGGGGCCCTGCGTCACGGGAGCCCCGCACTACAAGGGCGGATAGAACCGGTAGGAGGCGTCTCCATCCTCATCGATCTGGGCCACCAGATTGACCTCCCACTCCAGATAATCCCGCATCGCCTGTTCCACTCCCTCCGGGCGGTCATAAGGCTTGGGGAAGACATCCTCCGCCTTGCTGGCCATGTTTTCCGGGCCTTCCGCCAGGGGATGCCCCTCGCGCGCCCAGACCATGTTTCCGCCCTCCAGGACGGAAACCCCGCCCCCGCGCAGGGCCTCCAGTTCCGGTGCGGCCAGCGTGGCCAGCACCCCATCGGAGGAGGTGAGCACCACCGGGCCGGAAGGAACCTCCTTGAGATCCTCCGCAAAGCGGGCGCGGATGGCGAATATTGCGGCGGGAATGTGACCCTTCCGGTACGCATCGCTGGTGGAAAGATCGATCACGGCCGGGAGAGTCTCCTCATTCCCCTTCAGCTTTTCCGCCAATTCCGCCGGGGTGACGGTATGGGCTTCGGTTTCCTCCAGGCCCGGAATATCCTCCGGGGCGGAGCCGGATTCCTGTCCGTAGGGGAGCATTCCCCCTTCCAGGACGACGGCATCGCTCCATCCCATCTGCACCAGCCAGGAAGCGGTCATGGCCGCCCGCACCTCCTGGTGGTCCAGCAGCACCACGCGCGCCCCACGGGTGGCCAAATAGGCGTCGGCGCCCTGCACCAATTGCCCGCCGGGCGCACTGCGGGCTCCCGCCATGTGCCCCGCCTCGAATTCCTGGGGTGTGCGCACGTCCATCAGGTACAAGGTGCGCTCCCCCTGTTCCGCTTGCCATTGTTGCAGGGTTTCCAGGCCGATAGTGCGCACTCCGAAGCGCTGTTTGACGCGCTCCGCGGCATCCCGGGCCCATACGACGCCCTTGGAGGTCGGTTCCGGCGGGCCCCGGCGCTTTCCGGTTTCCAGCGTTAGCCCGGAGAGATGCCAGCCCATGGTGCCGTTGCGCAGGGCGACGACCTCGTTGGGCACTCCGGCGTTGATGAGTGATTGCGCCCCGATGATGCTGCGGGTGCGGCCGGCGCAGTTGACCACCACCAGGGTATCCTTGGAGGGGGCGATATCGTTGATCCGGTACACCAACTCCGCACCCGGCACGTTCACGCCGCCGGGAATATTCATGCGGTTGTATTCCTCCATGGGCCGGCTGTCGAGAATCACCAGATCCCGGCTGCCTTTCAGCAGATCCCGCAGTTCCTCCGCGCTGACCGAGGGGGTGGAGTATTTGTGCTCCACGAATTCGCCGAAGGCCTTGCCGGGGACGTTCACCCCGCTGTAGAGGATGTGCCCATCGGCCTTCCAGCCCGGATTGCCGCCTGCGAGCACGGATACGTTCTTGTATCCGAAGGATTCCAGTTTGTCCGCGGCCCTTTGCGCAAGGCCCTCCCCGTCATCCGTAAGAACGACCGGGGCGCCCAGGCGGGGCGCCAGGGTGCGTACCCGGAGTTCCAGCCAACTGAGGGCCAGGGAAGTGGCGTGAAAGATATGACTGAGGGCGAAGACCCCTTCCTCGCGGACATCGAGCAGCGCCAGTTCCTCCTCCCCATCCAGCAGTTCCTTGAGACGCGCGGGCGTCACCGTTCCGCTCACGTCAGATCCCGGATGTTTTGAGAGGCGCCGAACATCTTGTAGGTGCCCTCGTCCACATTGTACATCACCCGCTCGTGCAAGTGGTCCAGGGCCAGTCCGTACATATGGAAATGCAGGGTTTGTACGTCCCCGTGGGTTTCGATGTGGTGGATGTCGTCGGGCATCATGGCCACGCCCTCTCCGGTGCGCACGGTTTGATGCCCCACCTGGCGCAGGGCGCCCTGCCCCTCCCGCGAGCCGTCGTCGGTGCGCTCGTAGAAATAGTTCTCCTCGTCCCCCTGCAATCCAACGATCACGGCCCAGGTGGTGTGATTGTGGGGAGGCACCTTCTTGGACCCCCGGGACGTGGTCATGTAGAGCGCAAAGCCGTGGTCCTCGTCCTCGGAAAGGCGGTAGATGGGGTTCTGCCCCCGGTCGTCGAGGACGATTGGATAATCCCCGGCGGGGAACAATTCACTGCGGGCCGCCAACTCCTTGAGGACGGCCTTGATTTCTTCCAGGGCTTCCCGGTTGACGCCCCGCTCCCGTTCTATAACGCGAACCTTGTCCACCGCCTCGGCGACGGCCGCATCCCGCATGTTCGCCACTGAAACGGCCTGTTGGGCTATTGCCATGATTCCTCCGTTGCGATTCGGTGTTGGTTTGTACTGTGGCTTGTTCTGTGGTTTGTGTGGGGGCAAGCCCATGCCGGTGAAAGGGGCGTCTCTCACCCATTGCCATGCGGGGAAAGGCTCTTAAAGGTCCCTCGGCGAGAACGATGCCAATCCTGCGGGCAAGCACCCATCATGCGATCATGGCGGTCAAATTTTAACCGGGGGTGCAGCCCTTGGCAATGGTTCATTTTGCATATGTCATCCTGAACGGAGTGAAGGGTCTTATGGATTGGCGCGGGAGGGTCGGGCCTACCTGTTTTCTCCCAGTTGCGCGGATTTCAACGCCATGACCGGCGAGCAGGACATGCAGATGATGCACCTGGAGGAAATCCCGATTTCCTGAGAAGGTGGCAGGGGTGCCGGCCCATCTTACCCCCCGGCCCACCCTGACTTGGTTCCAGGCGGAATCCGCCGGCAGGGATCCGCCGGCCGGAATTCCGCCCAGCCCATTTCACTTCCATTCCGCTTTCAACCCTTGGCCCAAAGGAGGCTCACCCATGACCCAGCGTTGCTCATGGTGCGGGGACGACCCGCTCTATGTTGCCTACCACGACACCGAATGGGGCGTGCCCATGCGGGACGACGCCACCCTGTTCGAGTTCCTGATCCTCGAAGGCGCGCAAGCCGGGCTGAGTTGGATCACCATCCTGCGCAAGCGCGAGAACTACCGGCGCGCTTTCGCCGGGTTCGATGTCCACAAGGTGGCCCGCTTCACCGAGAAGCGCATCGAGAAGCTGCTGGAAGACCCCGGCATCGTCCGCAACCGGCTCAAGGTGCGCGGGGCTGTCAACAACGCCCGGCGCTTCCTGGAAGTGCAGGCCGAATTCGGCAGCTTCTCCGAGTTCATCTGGAATTTCGTGGACGGCCGCCCGGTGCGCAACGCATGGCGGAAGGAGAGCGAGATTCCCGCCACCTCCCCCGTCTCCGACGCCCTTGCCAAGGACCTCAAGAAGCGGGGCTTCACCTTCGTCGGCTCCACCATCCTGTACGCCCACATGCAGGCCACCGGCATGGTCAACGACCATCTGGTGGATTGCTTCCGTTACCCGGAAGTGGGGGAAATGCAGTAGGGCCACCAAGCTCCCCCTGCTATGATCCCAGGGGCTCATGCCCGTGGATGGAGGAGGCCGGCCCTTCGTGACCGGTCTCCATGGATGCCCTGGGTGAAGATCGCTCCCGCGAATCCCAATTGAATTCCTGGCCGAAACATGGGAACTTTGAACTATCCCTTTGATTTGACTCCATCGTTGAAATCAATTCACCGGAATGCACAGGAATGAACCCGAACCATCGGAGACCCGCCATGAGAGAAGCCTGGATCATCGACGCGGTACGAACGCCCCGGGGACGGGGCAGGAAGTCCACCCCGGAAAAGCCGGGGGGTTCCCTGTCCGAAACCCATCCCCAGGAATTGCTGGCCACCTGCCTGCGGGCGCTGGAAGAACGCAATTCCTTCGATCCCAGGGAAGTGGAGGACGTGGTGGTGGGGTGCGTATCCCAGGCCGGTGAGCAGGGCGCCTGCGTGGCCCGCAATGCCGTGTTGCTGGCCCAATGGCCTACCGAGGTATCCGCCGTGACCCTCAACCGCTACTGCGGAAGCGGATTGCAGGGCGTGAACTTCGCCATGATGGGCGTGCTCTCCGGCCAACAGGAGTTGGCCGTGGGCGGCGGCGTGGAGTCCATGTCCCGCCAGCCGATGGGCTCCGACGGAGGCGGGCTGGACGGACACAACGAAGACTTGCGCAATATCCACCCGATGGTGCCCCAGGGCATCTCCGCGGACCTCATCGCCACCCTGGAAGGCTTCTCCCGGGGTGACCTGGACGCCTTTGCCGCGCACAGCCAGCAAAAGGCCGGCGCAGCCATCGCCGCTGGCCGTTTCGGCAAAAGCGTGGTGCCGGTCAAGGATGCCGGAAGCAACGTGGTGCTGGACAAGGACGAGTATCCACGCCCGGACACCACGGCGGAAGGGCTGGCCTCACTCAAACCCGCCTTCGAGCAGTTGGGCGCCTACGCTCCTCACGATGGGGAGACCTTCGACGAGATGGCCCTGCGGGTCTATCCCCACGCCGGGAAAATCGAGCACGTTCACCACGCAGGCAATTCCAGCGGCATCGTGGACGGCGCCTCGGCGGTGCTGATCGCTTCGGATGCCTACGGCAAAAGCCACGGCCTCAAGCCCCGCGCCCGGGTGCGTTCCGTGGCCACGGTGGGTTCCGAACCGGTGATCATGCTCACCGCCCCCGCACCTGCCAGCCGCAAGGCGCTGCAAAAAGCCGGGATGACAGTGGAGGATATCGACCTGTGGGAAATCAACGAGGCCTTCGCCTGTGTTCCCATGAAGACCATGCGCGAACTGGAAATTCCCGAGGAGAAGGTGAACGTGAACGGCGGCTCCATCGCCCTGGGTCACCCCATCGGCGCCACCGGAGCCATCCTGGTGGGCACCGCCCTGGACGAGCTTGAACGCCGCGATGCCTCCACCGCCCTGATCACCCTGTGCATCGGCGGCGGAATGGGCATCGCCACGGTCATCGAGCGCATCAACTAGGCTACTCCGCGGCGCAATTGCCGAGGGAAACGGTGCTGTAATCCGGTGGCGATGACGAGCCGCTACCGAGCCGTTGTGGCGGGCCTCAGTGCAGGTGACGAGCCGCTGCCGAGCCGCTACCGAGCCGCTACGTAGCCGTTGCGGTGCCGGAGGATCGCGCACCTTCCAAAGTTCCAGACTGCACTGCGGGCAGGATTCGTGGTATCACGCTGTTCGATGTCCATAGCTGTATAAACGTTTATGCTGCATCAACCGCCCCGCCCCGCCCGGGCGGGGTGTCCCGGGAGTCACCCTTCCACCCCCCGTCCGTTTCTCCCGGGCCTATCTCCGCAACTCCCCCTCATCGGGATCCAATGAGCGTCAATTCGGAAGTGAACGATCTATACCAGGAACTTCGCGCCACGCTGGAAGGCGAGGTGCGATTCGACAAGATCACCCGTCAGTTGTACAGCACCGATGCCAGCATGTACCGCATAGAACCCCTCGGCGTCGTGCATCCCCGGCATGAGGAGGACCTCCACGCCGTGGTGGAACTGTCCGGCAAGCACGCCCTCCCCATGCTGCCCCGGGGCGGGGGCACATCCCTGGCCGGGCAATGCGTGGGCAAGGCCGTGATGATGGACCTGGCCACCCACATGAACCGGATTCTCGACCTCAACGTGGAGCAGGGATGGGTCAAGGTGCAGCCGGGGGTGGTGCAGGACCAGCTCAACGCATACCTGGCGCCCTACGGCTACGGGTTCGGGCCCGATACCGCCACCTCCAACCGCGCCACCATCGGTGGCATGACCGGCAACAACTCCTGCGGGGCCCGCTCCATCATTTACGGGAAAACCCTGGACCATGTCCTGGAGGCCGACGTGATCCTCGCCGACGGGTCGCGGGCCACCTTCGCCCCCCAGGATCCCTCCGCCCTGGAAGCCAAGATGCGCGGTGAGGGGCTGGAAGGGCATATCTACCGCGAGGTGCTACGCATCGCCAGGGAGAACGCGTCCGAAGTGGCCGAGCGCTTTCCCAAGATCATGCGGCGCGTCTCGGGGTACAACCTGGACGAGGTGCTCAAGGAGGGACCGGTCAACCTGGCCAAGCTGCTGGTGGGCTCCGAGGGAACCCTGGCCGTCTGGAGCGCGCTCAAGGTGCGCATCGTCCCTCTGCCGAAAAGTAAGGGGGTGCTGGTGGTCCACTTCGAGGACATGATCACCGCCGTGGAGTCCAATGGGCTGATCCTGGAACACAATCCCTCGGCGATGGAACTGGTGGACGACACCATCATCTCCCAGGCCGTGGAATCCCCGGCCTTCGCCGGCCAGACCGGCTTCCTGGAAGGCAAGCCCGGCGCCATCATCATCGTGGAATTCTACGGAGACAACGAGGCCGAACTGGTCAGCAAGCTGGACAAGCTCGCAGCCGATCTCAAGCGCAATCACATGGGCTATGCCCACGTGCGGGCCCTGGAGGCCGGGGATCAGACCGCCGTCTGGAACCTCCGCAAGGGCGGTCTGGGCCTGCTGATGGGTCACCGCATCGACGCCAAGCCGCTCCCGTTCGTGGAGGACACGGCGGTGGACCCCCTCAAGCTCCCGGAATTCCTCAAGGCCTTCGACGAGATTGTGAAGAAGCACGGCACCCGGGCCGGCTACTATGGGCACGCCTCGGTGGGCTGCCTGCACATCCGCCCCTTCATCGACCTGAAAAAACCGGGGGACAAGGAGCGGTTGATGGCGATCTTTCAGGAGGTGGCCGACCTGGTGGAGGAGCATGGCGGCGCTATTTCCGGCGAGCACGGGGACGGCCTGGCCCGATCCTGGCTGATCGAAAAGCTCTTTGGCCGCAAAATTCTGCGGGCCTTCCAGGACGTGAAATCCACCTTCGATCCCGCCAACCTGATGAACCCCGGGAAAATCGTCAATGCCCAGCACCCCATGGAAAACCTGCGCTGGGGCCGGCCGGTTGTGAACGAGTGGGAAACCTTCCTGGATTTTCAGGCCGACGGGGGCTTCGCCTTCGCCGTGGAGATGTGCAACGGCAACGGGCAGTGCCGCAAGCTGGATGCGGGCACCATGTGCCCTTCCTACCAGGCCACCCGCATGGACCGCCACTCCACCCGGGGCCGGGCCAACATGCTGCGGGCCTACCTGCATGGCGATATTCCCGCCAGCGACCTGGGCACCCGGGAAATGCTGGAGGTGATGGATCTCTGCCTGGAGTGCAAGGCCTGCAAGACCGAGTGCCCCTCCCAGGTGGACATGGCCAAGATGAAGTACGAGTTTCTCTACCACCATCAGAAAGCCAACGGTGTGCCCCTGCGCAGCCGGATATTCGGCGCCTTGGACCGCATCAACACCCTGGGTTGCGCGACGGCTCCCTTTTCCAACTGGATCGCGGCCCTTCCTCCCCACCGGTGGTTGCTTTCCCGGCTGGGCATCGCGCCCCAACGCTCCCTGCCACCGTTCCGGCGGGACCGGTTCGGGGCCTGGTTCGCCAAGCGGCACCCCCACAATGGCGCTCTGCCGGAAAGCGCTCTGCCGGAAATCGCCATGCTGGACAGCAGCACGGCGGATAGTGGCCCGGATGAACGCCCCGCAGTGGTGCTGTTCCACGATACCTTCATGGAGTACAACACCCCCAGCCTGGGCCGGGACGCGGTGGAGATCTTCGAAAAGGCCGGCTACCGGGTGATCCTCCCCCAACGCCACTGCTGCGGGCGTCCGCTGATCTCCAAGGGAATGCTGAAGGAGGGCCGCGAGCAGGCCCGCCGCAACATCGCGGTGCTGACTCCCCTTGCCGCCCAGGGCCTGCCCATCGTGGGCATCGAGCCCTCCTGCATCCTCACCCTGAAGGAGGATTACCCCTCCCTGCTCCCCGGACCCGAAAGCCGGGCTGTTTCCGATGCGGTGCGCACCGTGGACGAATTCCTGGCCGAACTGGACGCCGGCGGCAAGCTGGCCTACCCCGAAAGCACCCCCGAAAGCGCCCCTGCAAGCACTGTGAAGCGCGAGTACCTCCTCCACGGCCATTGCCATCAGAAAGCGCTGGTGGGCACCGCCCCCACCCTGGCCGTGCTGCGGGGCATCCCCGGCGCCACCGTGAGCGAGATTCCTTCCGGGTGCTGTGGAATGGCCGGCTCCTTCGGCTACGAGAAGGAGCACTACCAACTCTCCATGGCCATCGGGGAGCAGCGCCTCTTCCCCGCCGTGCGCGCCGCCGGACCGGATGCGGTTATCGTCGCGGACGGCATGTCCTGCCGCCAGCAGATCGCCCACGGCGCCCAGCGCGATTCCAAGCACCTGGTGGAGGTGGTCGCCGAAGCCCTGCGGGGGTGAGGATGGAGGTGATCCCAGTACGGATTGGCTTCGATTCGTAATTTCAACCTCACCCTTCCGCCCCTACAGGGGCTCCCTCCCTCTCCACAAACGTGGAGAGGGAAAATTGCTACTGCAATGGCCACTGCGGATGCACGCTGGTGAAATTGGCTTCCTTTCGCAATCCCGGAATCCGTTGGGGCACGGCCCTTCGACGGGCTCAGGACAGGCATGCCGCGCCTTCCCTGTGTTCCGTCCTCGCCTCTGGTGGATTGGCTTCCTTTCGTAATTATAGCTTGGCCCGAATCCTCCTCCCAAAAACAGCCAATCCCCACCCTCGGATTCCGCCGGGAAACAGCATTTCCAAACGGACCGGGATGGGGTATTGGTGTACATTAGTATACTTATTCGAGACGGGAATGTCCAGGGGAACTTGGGGGAGAATGGATTTGGGGGAGGGCAGCCCCCCCTCCGGGTCCTTTCCCCAAATTCGCCGTTCATACCAGTAATGGGCGCACTTGGTCCATCCGTTGACATGGATGGGGCATATGATAGCCTGCCATTTGTAACCAGCGGCGGAAATCCAGCCCCCTGCCGCGGGGGGCGGGGATGGGCGCCGGAACCCTCAACGCGGCGGGTTTTTCAGCGAGCGGATCATCCATGTTGGCCGAGCAATATCTTCCGGTGCTGTTTCTGATCGTGTTGGCCCTGGGCCTGGGAGTGATGTTTACCGGGCTGAGCCTGCTGTTCGGCCCGAAGAAACGCTCCGCCACCAAGTCCATGCCCTTCGAATCGGGCATGCCCAGCGAGGGCTCCCAGTTCCGCCGTTACAGCGTCCGCTTTTACATGGTGGCGCTGACCTTCCTGATCTTCGACGTGGAGATCGTCTTTTTCTATCCCTGGGCCGTGAGGTTCCGCGAGATGGGTTTCTACGGATTCTGGGTGATGATGATCTTCTTCACCATCCTGTTGCTGGGGCTGGTGTACGACTGGAAAAAAGGAGCCCTTGAATGGGAATAAAATTTCCCACAGGCGAGTCCTTCGTGACCAGCAGGCTGGATGGGGTCATCAACTGGGCGCGCAAGTACTCGCTGTTCCAGTACCCCTTCGTCACAGCCTGCTGCGGGATGGAGTACATGTCCGTCTACTCGCCCCAATACGACGCGGCGCGCTTCGGTGCGGAGATTCCCCGCTTTTCCCCACGCCAGGCCGACCTGCTGTTCGTGGTAGGCACGGTCAATCACAAGATCGCGCCGGTGCTGAAACGGGTCTATGAGCAGATGGCGGAGCCCAAGTGGGTGATCGCCTTCGGCGCCTGCGCGGCGTCGGGGGGATTCTACCAGAACTACACCGCCGTCCCGGGGATCGACCGCATCATCCCGGTGGACGTGTACATCGCCGGCTGCCCGCCCCGTCCCGAAGCGGTGATCGAGGGCATCATGGCGTTGCAGCGGCTGATCCAAGAGCAGGGGCCGCGGGGAATGTCCGGCATCAACCCCCGCCAGATCGAAGAGCCCCTTGTGTTAGGAAAAAAATAGAAGCAAAAAAAGATTCCGCCGCATAGAACCCGCTGCGCTGCCCCAAAGGTTGAAACGCAAGGCGCATCCTCCACCTGGAAGCTTCCCACGAGCACGAATCGTCCATGAGCGCAGACAAAAACACAGAAAAAAACACAGACAAGACTGAAGATCAGGGCAAGGAAAACTCCAGTGCCGGTTCCAGCAC
>CAZOXD010000031.1:14019-20734 GCA_964583525.1 uncultured Pseudomonadota bacterium | reverse complement strand
GAAACAGGCACAGAAACAGGCACCGTAGCGCCGCCCCCGGCCTTGACGGCGCTGCTGTTGAAGACCTTTCCCGGCCAAGTGTTGCAGCACCACGTCCAGCACGGCGACGAGACCGTCGTCATCCAGCGGGAGAAGATGCTCGACGTGTTCTCCTTCCTCAAGTCCGATCCGCGCTGCGCCTTTGAGATGATGATCGACCTGACCGCCGTGGACCACACGCCCCGCCAGCCCCGCTTCGACGTGGTGTATCACCTCAAATCCCTGACCCTCACCCACCGCTTGCGGGTGAAGATCCCGGTGGGCGGGGGCGCCACGGGGGAGGGGGATCTCCAGGTGGACAGCATCCGCGAATTGTGGATCGCGGCGGATTGGTACGAGCGGGAATGCCACGAGATGTACGGAATTGCATTTGCCGGGCATCCCAACCTGAAACCCCTGCTGCTTTACGAGGAATTCCAGGGCTACCCGCTCCGTAAGGATTACGAGAAGGGCCACGCCCAGCCCCTGGTGCCCATGCGGCCGGTGAAGGAACGCTACGATTACGGCGAGACCTTCCACCCCGTAACCACGCAAGAGAATTGAGACCCGGAGACCCCTGCCCGCAATGACTTCCGAACGCCGCCTCAAACCGCTGGACTTCGGCGCCCAGCCCATGCATATCGAGCTGGGGCCCTCCCACCCGGCCACCCACGGGATCACCCGCTTCGCCATGCAACTTGACGGCGAGGTGGTGGTGAAAATGGAGGCGGATATCGGCTACCTGCACCGGGGCTTCGAAAAAGAGGCGGAGAACACCACCTATCTCAAGGTGATTCCCTACACCGACCGGCTCAACTACGTCTCCCCGCTCATCAACAACGTGGGTTACGCCATGACGGTGGAGAAGCTGTTCGGCGTGGAACTTCCCCGCCGCGCCCAGTACACCCGCGTGATCATGAGCGAAATCTCCCGGGTCACCGATCACCTCACCTGTAACGGCGCCACGGCCATGGAAATTGGGGCGATGACGGTCTTCCTGTGGTTCGTCAAGGCCCGCGAGTACCTGTGGGAACTGGTGGAGGAAGTCACCGGCGCCCGCCTCACCACCAACTGGACCCGCATCGGCGGAAACGCCAACGACCTCCCCGATGGATTCCTGGGCATGCTGGAGGAACGGCTGGCAAAGGTGGAACTGGCCCTGGATGAAGGGGAGGCGCTGATCCTGAAGAACAAGATCTTCATCGACCGCGTCAAGGACGTCGGCATCATCTCCAAGGAGCGGGCCATCGAGCATGCCTTCACCGGGCCCATGCTGCGGGCCTGCGGCGTGCCTTACGACCTGCGGCGGGCGGAGCCCTACCTGGTGTACGACGAGCTGGATTTCGAAATTCCCGTGGGCACCGTGGGCGATTGCTTCGACCGCTTCCTGGTGCGCCAGGAGGAAATGCGCCAGAGTATCTCCATCATCCGCCAGGCCATCGACAAGCTGCCTCCCGGCGACTACCATTGCCGCGACCGGCGGGTCTGGATGCCGGACAAGTATCTGGTCTACAACAGCATCGAGGGGCTGATCGACCACTTCAAGATCGTCATGGAAGGCCCCCAGCCCCCGCCCGGCGAGGCCTATGGCGCCGTCGAAGGCGGCAATGGAGAACTCGGCTTCTACATCGTCTCCGACGGCAGCGGCATCCCGGTCAAATGCCGGGTGCGCCCTCCCTGCTTCAACTTCGTGGCCGCCATGGAGGAAATGACCGTGGGCCATTACGTGGCCGACATCGTGCCCATCTTCGGCTCCCTCAACATGATCGGCGGCGAACTGGAACGCTGAACGCGCCATGGCCAGCCAATGGAAAAGCACAGGGAACCGCAGAGGAACGCGGATTTGAAAATCACCTACGGTCCGCAATGTTCGATGCATTGCGATAGCGATTTCACCGCTATTAATTATCTGCGTTTATCCGCGCCTTGTCCTGAGGCCGTCGAAGGGTTTATCGGCGGTTAAATGTAGTTCAACCCAACGATTGTTTATGGAATTCATTCTGGAACTGCTGGCCAATCCCGCCATTCAGGCACTGCTCAAGATCGCGGTGATCGTGCTGGGCTTCGTGATGATGCTGGGCACCATCCTCACCCTGATGGAGCGCAAGTGGATGAGCGCCGTCCAGGACCGCATCGGTCCCAACCGCGCCAACGTGGGCCGCTTCACCGGCCACGGCATGCTGCATATGGCGGCGGACGGGCTCAAGGCCATCTTCAAGGAAGACACCATTCCGGACAACGCGGACCGGCTGTTCTTTACCATCGCGCCGTTCTTCGCCATGTTCGCCTCGGTGCTGGTGTGGGCGATCATCCCCTTCGCGGCTCCCATCGGTGATTTCCGCTTCCAGATCACCGACGTGAATATCGGCATCCTGCTGGTGTTGGCGGTGACCTCCCTGGGGGTGTATGGCGCCGTGCTGGCCGGATGGAGCTCCAACAACAAGTTCGCCGTGCTGGGCGCCACCCGCGGAACCGCCCAGATGCTGTCCTACGAAATTTTCCTGGGACTCTCTCTGGTGGGCCTGTTCATGGTCAACGGGTCGGTCACCGTGAGCACCCTGGTGGACAGTCAGAACACCTACTGGTTCGGCGACCTGATTCCCAAATGGGGCATCTTTATCCAGCCCCTGGGTTTCCTGATTTTCATCACGGCCATGCTGGCCGAGATGAAGCGCCTCCCCTTCGACGCCCCGGAAGGGGAATCGGAGATCATCGCCGGGTACTTCCTGGAATACTCCGGGATGCGCTGGTCGGCCTTCATGCTGGCGGAATACATGGCCATCGTGGGCGCCTCCGCGCTGACGGTGACGCTCTTCCTGGGGGGGTATCACGTGCCCTGGCTGCACGAGGACGGCTTCCGGATGTTCGGCTGGCTGCTTCCGCTGCCCGGCGCCGTGGTGACCCTGCTTCAGATCGGAGCATTCATCGTGAAGGTGGTCTTCTTCTGCTGGCTGGTGATCATCCTGCGCTGGACGATCCCCCGCTTCCGCTTCGACCAGATCATGGAACTGGGCTGGAAGAAGATGCTGCCCCTGGCATTGGCGAACGTGTTGGTCACCGCGCTGGTGTTGCTGGCCATCGATAATTGGAACCTGTAAGGCTCCCAGGGATTCAATTGGAAATAATTTGATGATTGAATACTTTGTGAAAGATCACCGCGGAACCCCACCCTTCAGCGGCTCGCGCCGCTCCATCCCTCCCCGCACGCAGGGAGGGATAATGGCCACGACACATCATGGGATCGCTCCCCTCCACGTACACGGGGAGGGGAAACACCGCGCCAGCGGTGAGGGGAGGGGTTTCGCCCCGATATACACATGCTGCCTCCGATCCCGGAAGGCACCCCTCCCTCCCGCGCCTCACGGCGCTCCTTCCCTCCCCGTACACGTGGAGGGACAAATGCAACCACTTGTTCTACAAGATATAACGGTAATTATCCTTTAATAAAATCCGAAACTCGAGGATATAACGCGCATGGAACTGAAAGTGAAGACGGTCAACCGCGAACGGGGGTTCATCGAGGATCTGTACCTGCCGGCCATCCTGGCCGGGCTGCGCATCACCGTGCGTCACTTCATCCGCAATATCTTCGGCAAGCGCGACGTGGTGACCATTTCCTACCCCGAGGAGCATCGCCGCATTTCTCCCCGCTACCGGGGCCGGCACCGCCTCACCGTTCGCGAGGACGGCTTCATCAAGTGCGTGGCCTGCTACATGTGCGAGGAAATCTGCCCCGCCAACTGCATTCATATCGAGTCCGGGGAGGTGCCGGACAAATCGGTGGAGAAATACCCGGTGGTCTTCGATATCGACGAACTGCGCTGCGTGTTCTGCGGCCTGTGCGTGGAAGCCTGCCCCAAGGACGCCATCCGCATGGACACCGGCATCATCGCCATGGCCTACACGGCGCGGGACCGCTTCGAGTTCACCCGCGATCTTTTGAAGGATCCCTACCACGAGAACGAGAAGACCAAGTACCGCTCCCTTCCCACTCCCCTCAGCGAAGAGGAAGCCCTCCCTCACTCGGAAGGCCGCCTGGCGGAGTAGGCGCGCGGCCGCTCAGGATAGTTCGGCGAGGAAGCGCCCGATGGCGACCGCCACGGCATCCGGCTTTTCAGAATTGATGGCGTAACCGGCCTCCGGGATCAAGCCTCCTCCTCCCCGCACCCCGAATCTACCGTTCCTGGACGGCGCTTCCCCCATGGCGCCAAGCCTGCTCCTTCACGCCTCCATGCGGGTGGTATCCAGCTTGATCTTGATTTTGTCTTCCCGGCCCCCGGTGCTGCGGATCCAGCGGGCCAACCCTTCCGCGACCAGGGCGGGGTCTCCCCCCCGGTAGGCGGTGGAGGAAACGTCGTAGAGGAATTCGTAGGGGCCCGTGCGCGAGAGCAGCCCGCCCGCCACGGGACGCCCGCCGCCCATGCCCAGCTTGATGAAATCCTGGGCCATCTCGTCGTGGGTTTTCCCCCCGCCCGAATAGAGCACGCCGTCTCCGTACACGCTGTATTTGATGGGGGCCGCGTTGATCTCCAGATCCAGCATATGATGGATGAACTCCCGCATCAGGTGGTGGCGGGGCGGGACCTTATACCGTCCGAACTCGAAGCAGAATTGTAGCAGCACCAGCCAATTCTTTTGCTCCTTGCGCTCGATGGCCGCGGCGAAATCGGCCAGATCCAGCGCGAAGAGGAGTTCGAACCGCTCCGTCCTCCCTTTCCGGTCCTCCCGGAACATTTCCAGCTCCCGGTAGCGGTTGTGCAGGCGATAGAGCCCGTTGGCCGCGGCAAAATGACGCTTGCGAACCTTGGGGTCCGCCTCGCCCAGGAATTCCAGGATCTGCCCACGCAGGGTCAGATTCGCCGGGAGTTCGGCGAACGGTTTCCAGCCTTCCAGGAAGGTCCGAATAATTTTCAAATGCGGATTCGACAAGGGGAATATGGTGGATATTTCAGATGATTTAAAGGGGTGGATGCCAGGGTTGGGAGGCTGTGCAGGTCTGGGGCCGGGCTGGAGGAATCGCCTTTGGCGATTGCCCTTATCGTGGCGGATGCGAGCGCGCTTCCAGACGCTTCCAGGATATGCGATAACCGCCCTGTTTGCATTGGTTCATTGCCGGAAACCGCCCGAATTCCCGGATACATACCCAATTGCGTGATTTCTGTTATAATACCTCTACCATAATACCACCGTAATCGAACCTAACGTTTCCCGGCAAGGGATTCTCCATTCATCAACCAGGGGAGCACTGCTCGTGACTTTCACGATTCCCACCCGGTCAAATGGGAAAAGACCGTCAATAACGCTGCTGCTATCCTTCCTGATTCTTCTCCTTGCCGCCTTCCCGATGGTGGCGCAGGGCCAGCAGAAATCGGCCATGGAGAGGCTGCTGGAACTGAAAAAAGCACGGGAAAACAAGCAACCAATGGGTGGAGCAGCCGGTGGAACAACCCAAGGCCAGGGGGCTCAACAGGGAGGCGCCCAGATGGCAGGCAACGAGGTTGCCATCAAGGCCGAGGGCCTGGCCACCTTTTACCAGAACGACGCCGCCCGATCGCGGGAGGAGGCCATCGAGGCTGCCCAGCGCGATGCGGTAGAGCAGGCCAGCGGGGTGATGCTCTCCACGGAAAGCGAGATGAAAAACTTCGAGCTGGTATCCGACGAGGTGCTCAGCCGCAGCCAGGGCTTCATCCGCAAGTACGATGTCCTCAAGGAAGGGCGCGATGGGCTGTTTTACCGGGTCACCATCAATGCCATGGTGTCCAGGCAGGCTTTTGTCGCGGACGTCAACCAATCCCTGGAGAACCTCTATCAACGGGTGGGCAGACCCCGCGTGATGCTGGTGGTGGACGAATCGGACGGCAACAATGGGGGCGAGTTTTCCATGGCGGCCCCCGCCCTCAAGGTGCTGGAAAAGGAAATCCGCAAAATCCTGCTGGCCAAGGGCTTCACCTTCATCGATGCCCGGGCTCTCACCAGGGGATCCCTGGTGGAAAAGGCGAACAAGGGCTCCAACACCAGCCGGGAATCCCTGCTGGATGCCGCCCGCACCACCAAGGCGGAAATCGTCATGCTGGGCAGCGGCCGCATCGGCTCCAGGCGCAAGCTGCAACAGTTCCACGCGGTGGAGGCCAGCGTGGGGCTGGATGTGATCCGCACCGACAATGGGCAGATAATGGCCTCCGAAGTGACCGTCGCCAAGGGCCTCCACATCAACGAGGACACCGCCGCCATCAACGCGTTCAAGAAAGCCGCCGCGGATCTGACGCCCAAGGTCATGTCCCAGGTCACCTACCAGTGGATCAAGGAAAGGAACCAGGGACGGCGGATCGAGATGATCGTCAAGGGTGTCAGCTATGGCGATGTGATCGCGTTGCGGAGGGCCCTGACCAACACGGTCAAGGGAATCAAGAAGGTGTGGCAGAAATCCTTCAGTGATGGCGTGGCCCTGTTGGAGCTGGAATCCCGCGATCCACCGGACCGCCTGGCGGAATCCCTCTACTTGGCCGATTTCGGAGATTTCAAGCTGGAAATCCAGGACGTTACGGCCTCCACATTGACCGTCTCCCTGAAAAAACCGTAATCGCCCACCTCTGCGGTCTCCCCAAGGGTCGGAGCGGATTAGCCGGCCCTGGGGGAGATTGCGGGGGCGGCAGGAAGCGGATGCGGGGCCAGCGATTGGGAACCGGGGATTGGGAAC
>CAZOXD010000031.1:3707-13919 GCA_964583525.1 uncultured Pseudomonadota bacterium | reverse complement strand
GATTGGGAACCGGGGATTGGGAACTGCAGGGGATGCGGTGGTTCCCCTATGGAAAATTGAGAAATGCTAGCCGGAAAGGATGCCATGGCACGGGCCGATCTTTCCGCCGCGGATGGACCGTCATTTCCTGTGAGCGGTTCGAATCCACGGCGATTCCTCCTCTCGCTGCTGCTTGCCATGGTTGCGTTGCTGATTGGGGCGGCAGTCACGGTGTTGACCCTGCATCCGTCCCCATTATCCGCACACTCTCCCCTGAACCTGGACGAATGGGGGGGGCACTTCGACGAAGCCACCAATTTTTACCACTACCACCGCCCGAAGATGAACATGGCGCGGCGGAAGCGGGAGTATCTCACCTGGTTGAGATTCCCCTACAAGGGCGCCATCAAGGGAATCGTGGCTAGAATCGACCGGCCCAATGCGCTCTGGATCCGCATTCCCTACCGCCCGGCCTATCAGGTACTGGTGCCCCTGGTCTCCTCCAATAACCGGGATGACAAGGCCCAACTGCTGCGGATCTGGCTGCAATACGTATCGCCCGAGGAGACGGGATCCCGCGGACGGCGGTATTCCAAATGGTTCAAAAAAAAGGTCATCTACGAGATGGCCCAAAAGCTGGAGCAAAGGGAGATTACCGTGCAGTTCAACCTGCTGGGGGGGAGCGCGCAACGGCTGCGGGGGATGGTCTTCCTGGGAGAGGAAAACGTCAATCTCTGGCTGGTGCTCAACGGGTGGAGTTATTATGTGATCAACGAAGGGGGAAATCCCCACGACAAGCTCTTCAAACAGGCCGAGGATCTGGCCCACCGGGACAAGGCCGGGGTCTGGCGGCCTACTCAATAAAATTTCGAATGAAATCCCGGTGCATCCACCCATGACCATGACCCACGCCGTCCCACCCACCATTGCCGAAAACCTGGCCGCCGTCCGGGAACGCATCGCCGGCGCGGCGCGGCGGGCGGGACGCAGCCCTGAGGAAGTGACCCTGATCGCCGTCAGCAAGACCAAGCCCGCCCGGGCGGTGTTGGAAGCCTTTCGGGCCGGGCAGGAGATTTTCGGGGAAAACCGGGTGCAGGAGGCCCTGGCCAAGATGGCCGAAACCGGGCCCGGGCCGGACTGGCACCTGATCGGGCATCTCCAGACCAACAAGGCGAAGCAGGTGCCGGGCAACTTCGCCGCCGTGCATTCCGTGGACTCCGAGCGCGTGGCAGCGGCCCTGTCCAAGCATGCGGAGGCGGCGGGACACCCGTTGGACGTTTATCTGCAACTCAACCTGGATCGGGAAGCGACCAAAGCCGGCGTGACCGGCGAGGAGCCGTTGCGCAGGCTGGCGGAGTTCACCGCCGCTTCCTCCCCGCGGTTGGTGTTGAAGGGCTTGATGGCGATTCCCGCCCCCTCCCTGGACGAGGGCGAAACCCGCAGGCTGTACGCGCGCATCCGGGATATGCTGGCGGCCCTGAAAGCCGAATTCAGCCTGGGCGAGTCCTTCCGGGAACTGTCCTTTGGCATGTCCCACGATTTCGAGTGGGCCATCGAGGAGGGCGCCACGCTGGTGCGGGTGGGCTCGGCCATCTTCGGAGCAAGGCCGTGAGCGCGCCCTCCAAAAACACGGCTTCCAAAAACGCCGGCCCCAAAAACACCGCCTCCACAAAATTCGCGCAGTCCGGGGAATCCGCGCAATCCGCTTCCCATCCGGCAGTTGCGCCCAACCTGGGCTTCATCGGATGGAGCGATGAAAGCGCGGGGGTGTTCTCCCTGCTGCAAGGCCGCTTCGAGGGCCTCGCGGAATCCGCCTCCATCCTCGCCCGGGAGGGAGAGCGCTCCCCCCTGGAACGCCGCATTCCCTCGGTGGAGGGCCTGTTCCAGACGGCCGGGGTCATCTTCGCCTCGGGAGGCAGGGACGCCCTGGACACCCATCTGCCGGTGATCCGGCTGGCCATCTCGGACAGCCACGTGCTGGTGCTGCTGGGGGACGGATGGTCCCTGGAGGAACTGCTGGGTCATCTCCACGAGCGCAAACTGGTGCGCGCGATGGTGCTCCCGGTGGCCCAGGGAAGCGCCGGAGCCGTCGCCTTCCACCTTTCCCCCTATTTCTCGGAAGCCGAGGCCCGGGCCTTCCGGGAACTGTTCGGCCACCTGGAATTGTGCATCGAATTGCAGCAGGAATCCCAGATCGAAGTGCTGCGGGGCCTGGCCGAGTTCGCGCCCGCCGCCTTTTACACCCTGCTGGAATCCCTCATCGACGGCGTGGTAACCATGGGCGTGTCGCGCCCGGCGGCCCTGCAATACCTGACGGCCCTGCTTTCCGGCGCCGTGGGACGCCTGCTGGATGGCGAGGGAAGCCCGGCGCGATTGCGGGAACAGGCGCTGGAAACGGAAGTGGCCGCGGCAGGGCTGGTGGAACTGGAATCGGCGGGAATGCGGGGCGCGGTGATGCGCTCCATCCGCAAATCGGTGGAACACAGCCGGGAAATGGCGGCCCGCGCCACCCTCCGGCCAACCCAAAGGCGAACGAGCAAGGAAGAATGATATGGTCTATACCCTGATCGACCTGGTGCAAATCATCAGCAAGGTGTTCTACGTACTGATCCTGGCGCGGGTGATCCTCTCCTGGGTCAGCCCCAACCCCGGCAATCCCCTGGTGGGATTCATCTTCCGCGTCACCGAGCCCATCATGGCTCCCGTGCGCAATCTGATCCCCTCGGCCGGAGGAATGGACTTTTCCCCCATACTGGTGCTGGCCGGCATCTGGGTCGCGGAAACCGTGCTGGTGCGGTTGCTGTACGGGATGGTGTAGGGGGGGAACCATCATAAATGATTTCACGATTGAAGGTAATAAAAGCGCAAAAAAACCTTCGAATCGTGTTTTATCAGTAAGCAGAAGTGATCCTACAGGAAAAATTTTGGATCAACGCAGGAACCCCTCCCCTCACCGCTTACGCGGTGTTTCCCCTCCCCCCGGCAATTTGAACAGCCGCGTGGAGGGGAACGGCAAATGCAACTGCCGATGAACGCAGATGGACCCGGACTGGGGGCCTCACCCTTCCGCCCCTACCGGGGCTCCCTCCCTCTCCACAAACGTGGAGAGGGAAACTCCGAACTGCAAACGCCTACCTCACCCCCCCCGCACCTGACGGTGCTCCTTCCCTCCCCACTGGACAGGAAGGGGGAAATGCAACTGCGGCCTCACCCCCCTGCCTCCAATCCCTCCCGGCTGCCTCTGCTGATTCCTTCCCGGAAACTGGAGTTCCCTCGCTTGCCAAGAGAGCCAGCTTTTACTTGATCCGCGAAGGCTGTATAATATGGAAAGTGTCTTTTACCTATTCAGGCTGCCATGTCAAAAGGAGAGGTGTTGGTGGTTGGGGTTTTGAAAACACGGGGATTTACTGGAATTTCGGGATGTTGAACGCAAAGGGCGGCGGTGGGGGGGCGGGGGCAACGGGATCGAATAGTTCAGATACCGATCCCTCAATTGACAGGCGCAATGGTTCATGCGTTCGGTGAGTGAATTACCGGGACTACTTTCAAGCAGCAGCTGCCAATGGAAAATCAGTGATGGCATGAATGTCTTTTACGGAGTCAGGAATATTTTCGTTAAGAGTCAAAAATGAAAGCACACGCGATAGCTTTGGCAATATTCGTCCTTGGTAATATTGCTCTTTCCGGATGTGGCGCCATTCGTAGCCACCGGAATCTCGATCAACCGGCGGGGTCCAGGCTCACAACCGGCATCGGTGGAACTATCTTCCGACTAAACAAGACGGGAGATTTACCGAATGCCTTTGGCGGACGCGACATCTGGGGCGGCAAGATTGACAAAGGCTTTGCGGAAATGAAACTTGCTGGCATCGAAGGGGCTGTGCTAACGCTCGAAATCCTAGACATTAATAAACAATCGTCAGAAACCGTCATGGACAGATACAAACCTTTTCAGAATCGTAACGCAGCCGTAACAATTGATGTCAACAACACCGTAAGGGTCGGCAATAATAAACACCAAAAGGCATATGTCGTGAAGTTTGACACAACCAAGCAGAAAGACATTGTGATCAGTGGTGTCCGGGTGACATTTTTTGGAGTACAGCCATACAGTGTGCAATACACACTTGAAAATATCCAACCATGATCGTCGAAATAAGAAATTTGGCCCCCTGAAACCCGCCTTGGCAAGATATGGGGGCAATGTTGGCAGATGAATCTAACAAGCTTTAATCGCTAACACTGTTGCAGAACGTAGGTATAAATCCAGTGTCATGGTTCCTGTGTACAAAATCCAACGATCCACTGTCACCTTGCATAAGAAAACTATGGAAAGGTAGGTATCAGAGCGAACACGCGGCGCGTAATTCAAAAGCGCTCAAGGAACTGATTAACATCTGTAAGTCGGAATTCGGCCCATCAATCAGTGCATCCTGGCCGCATGAATATGCTCTTCTAAACTTTTTTCGTCGGGTTGGAGCGTCTTGGATTTGCCCCTCACCACCGGATGTCGATGATGTCGTTCGCTTATTAACGAAAGCATTCAAGAAGCGGCGTTTTGCGCGGATGAATCTGTATCCCCTTGATCATCCGGTGGAGGGCCTCCCGGACACTCGGGTTGATTTCTGGAGAGTTCGGCGATTCTCGTCCGAGCAGTTAAGAAAACTCTTCATCGCGCATGGAACGGTCGTTTCGGATGTTGAAAGGCTGTCCGAATTCCCTTTCCTAGTCGTCCACGAGATTTATGAATCTGATCTGAATGAGCGAATATCCACGAAAATTCGGATTCCTGGTTTGGCGGATGCGGAGTTAGTCTATCCACATGGAAAATACTATTCGGAACTGGATAGGCGGGCTGACCGCGCTCTGTTTACGATTTTGCTTTTTCCCTGGGAAGATATTGTGGAGAACGACAGTTTGGGGTCTTGGGAGCCATGCTTTTTAGGACCCAGATGCACCATCAACACCGATCCCTTCACGACGCCGCCTCGGGACCTGGATGCATCGAATTTTTCATATAGAATTGTTGGTGATCCCGATGGTGAGTTTGAAATTCCAATGGAGAAACAGGTTTTTCATGAATCAGAAAGGAAACTTCTCAAGTGCTTTCAAGAGTATTCTAAAATTACATGGAATATTCTGGATAAAGTTATTGGGATTAGGTCAACTCCAAAGTCATGCTTTAATAATCTGATAGAACATTTCACCTTGAGGTCATATCGTGCCCAAGGGTTTGATCAACTTTTGTGGAATATTGTGACGATAGATTCGGCTATGGGAAACAATGATGGAACAATTAAACTTGCTTTACGTTGTAGCAAGCTATTACGGGAAAACTCAATAAAGGGAGAAATAGAAATTGCTTATAAACTACGTAGCAAATACATTCACGGAGCTTTGATTAACGAACAACTTCAATTAAAAGACCTTCGCAACGCTCGGAGGCTCGCGCGACGTGTTGCGCACGAGGTTCTGCGATTAGCTGCCAAGTACCCTGCCGTAGACCGGCGGGCGATGATCGAAATGATAGATCGGCGGGCAGTGCCGTGATGTTTAGCCATCAAGAGGGGGTTTACTGTCGGCGGCCTGGAGGTAGGTTGTTTTTAGTGTGTTTCCTTATTCTCCCCCCCACAAACACAATAAAAGGTCTGCACGGTCAACCACACCCCCCTCCCTTTTACCCATCCGGGGTGCATCTATGAGCATTTATGAGCAAGCTATCTATCTAGCCGGAGGCATAGTCGCAGTTGCTGTTTCAGTTCGCAGTCCCCCTCGCCGCTGCGTCCTGAGCCTGTCGAAGGGCTCTACGGGGTGTGGTAGGCAGTTGCGGTTCCCCCTCTCCCCTGGAGAAGGAAGGAGCGCCGATAGGAGCGGAAGGATGAGGTTTGCGGTTGCGCTTTTCCCTCTCCACGTTTGTGGAGAGGGAAGGAGCCCCTTCAGGGGCGGGAGGGTGAGGCTCCCCCCGCCGTCATACCACCGTGTCACTCCCCCCGCATCCACTCCAGCGCCGATTCACTCCACGGGCAGGGTCATCTGGCCGGGAAAATCCGGCTTGGGATCGCACCCCAGATGGCTGAAGGCCTTGGGTGTGGCCAGGCGGCCCCGGGAGGTCTTTTGCAGGAATCCCTCCTGGATCAGGAAGGGTTCGTAGACCTCCTCGATGGTGTCCTTGGGCTCGGAAAGGGCCGCGGTGAGGGTGCTCAACCCCACCGGCCCGCCCTGGAACTTGTTCACGATCACCTTCAGAATTTCCAGGTGGAAGGGATCCAGCCCATACTCGTCGATGCCCAGCCTTTCCAGGCCGTGGCGCACCAGATCGATCCCGATGGAGGTCCTGTCCTCCCGGTCGGCGAAGTCGCGGACGCGGCGCAGGAGGCGGTTGGCCACCCGGGGCGTGCCCCGGGAGCGCCCGGCGAGTTCCAGGGCCGCGTCCTCCTCGATTTCCACATTGAGCAGCCCCGCCGAGCGCCGCACGATGGTGCTCAATTCCACCGGGGAGTAATAGGAGAGCCGGAAGGGAATCCCGAAGCGGTCCCGCAATGGGGAGGAAAGCAGCCCGGTGCGCGTGGTGGCCGCCACCAGGGTGAACGGAGGGAGGTCCAGCTTCACCGAGCGGGCCATGGGTCCCTGGCCGATCAGGATGTCCAGCTTGTAATCCTCCATGGCGGAGTACAACACCTCCTCCACCTGCCGGTTCATGCGGTGAATCTCGTCGATGAAGAGGATCGAGCCGGCATCCAGGTTGGTGAGGATCGCCGCCAGGTCCCCCTGGCGCTCCAGGACGGGGCCCGAGGTGGCCTGGAGGCCCATGCCCAGCTCGTGGGCCAGCACGTTGGCCAGGGTGGTCTTGCCCAGGCCCGGCGGGCCGCTCAGCAGGACGTGATCCAGGGCCTCATTCCGCTTGCGGGCGGCGGCGATGAAAACCTTGAGGTTTTCCTTGATCTCGACCTGCCCCACGTACTCCTGTAGGGTGAGGGGGCGCAGGGAAATTTCCTGGAGGTCCGGCTGGTTTGGCGAGGTGTTGAACCTCGTGTTATCTTCCATGATTCACGGGTTGATTGAAGGATTTGAGATTGCCGCTATGTTTAATTTTCCCGCTATTTTCATTTTACTGCGGGACTTTATTGTTACCGGGCCGAATTCCGATGAAAAATGCAGTTCCCAATCCACCTCCCGGGCACACCAGCACCATGAATGTAGCTGAAGTTCGCGAAAAGTGGAATCGCCGGTACCAGGAAAACTTGGAAGCGGGGATTCAGCCGGAGCCTAATCCCCTTGCTCTCCGCTTCAGCCATTTAGTGTCTGGCGGCGTCATGCTGGATGCGGCCTGCGGATTGGGCTCCGGCATTGCCGCCCTGCTGGATCGGGTTCGGCTGGCCATCGGAGTGGACTTCTCGGAAACCGCGCTCCGCGCCGCCCGCGGGCATTGGGGAGACAATCCGAAAATCCAATGGATTCAGGGGGATCTGGAAAAAATGACCTGGATTCCACGGTCCTTCTCGGCGGTGTGCGCCTTTGGGTTTACCGATTGGGAATTTCTGCGTGCCGTACCGGAAATCATCCGGCCGGGGGGGGTGTTTTTTTACCAGGGATTTTCCAGGCGGCAATTGGACTTGAAACCAGGATTGGATATAGCCTGGACCAGTACTCCGAAGGAAATCAGGGGGATTTTTCCCGGCTGGGAAGAACTGGCCTGCGAGGAATCCAGCGGGCCTCCATGGCGAATCAGTTTTGCGGCAAGACGCACGTAAGAGCGATTGGCGGGGCTTGGTACTTCGTGTCAGAAGTTCGCGTACTAATGAGCGATTATATGCAAAATGAAAAACCATACGTTAGCCTAAAAACTTCCGACACGATGTTCCGCCATTAAGCACTAGCCATGACAGGGCTGTCAAAACAGGGAGGTCGTAACAGACCCCCGGGGGTTGTGTTCACGGTTGGATCGGTGAGGAAAGGGAGCCGATGAAATTCTGGTTGACTTCGTTACCAATTTATTTGATCCCGCTTTCACTGGGGTTGGGCCTGCCCGCGGTGGTGATCTGGCGGAGAAACCCGTTGGATTGGATGGACTTTTCCCTCTACATCATCGCCATGCTCATGCTGGTGCTGGCCTCCATTTCCTTTTGTTTCATCGGGAGCCGCCTGCTTTTTCCCAAGTACTGGTGGATGGGGCAGGTGGAAGGGAAGGACGTCTTCGAATACGATGGCATCTATTTCCTCGGATTGCGGCTGTCCCGGATCCCCACCCGCCTGCAACGGATGCTGTTCGGTGTGGACGATCAGATGCGCAATTGGGACCTGGTTTATGGCGTAATGGTGCTGGTGATGCTGGCGCCCCATTTTCTGGCCTTCCTGACGGCCCACCGGATTCTGGACGAACGGTTGCCCAATCCGGAAATATTCCCCGAATCCCTCCATCAGACGATGTTATCCTCCCTGCCGGTGGCCCAGGAGCTGGGGGGCTCGTGGAGCGAAAGCCCGGCCTTCAAGGCCCGGGTGGAAAAGACCCTGCAGGAAGCCTCCCAGGTACCGGCTCCCAACAACGAGCAACGCTTCCGCATCGCTCAACTCCAGATGATGAAGGCGTTCGTCCGCCGCACCCGGGCCAGCGACCCCTTTCTGGATTCTCCCGGAGAAGTGCTTTTCTTTAGCAGGGGCCAGGGGAGCAAGGCCGTCGATACCCTGCAATTCATTTTGGACCAGCCCGAATTGCAACGTTCCGGCTGGAGCGGAGGCGCCCTGGCCTTGATCGGTTTTTTCCATTTGAGCGACCGGAACTTCGCGATGGCCGAGGAATTTTTCCGGCAATCCCTCGCCAATTGGGGGGAGGCCAACGAGAGCAGGATGCCGCTCTACCATGTGTTGTTGCTGGCCGCGCAGACAGCGCTCCTCCAGGGAGACGAGGATAAGGCCATCGAGCACCTGGAGACCATTTTGTTGAACGACAGGCTTCCCAACCTGGCCTATGCCCTGGCCATGGAACACTACGCGGAAGCCCAGCGCTTGAAGCGGACCCCGGAGAAGGCCGGCGAGCTTTTGAAAAAGGCCATGGAATACTACAAGCTGGAACAAAACCGCGGGGGCCTGGCCAGGATCCACCTGCGGCTGGCCGCCCTGGCTCTGGACGAAGGGAGGAGGAAGGACGCCCGCCATGAACTTTCCATCGCCTCGTCCCTGGCTTTTGGCCTCAACGATGGATTCATGCTCAATATGGTGGAGAAACTGGTGCTGGCCTTTTCAGGGTGAGCGCCTTCCGGGAAGCATGCCGGCGGAAAAAAGGAATGCTCCCCCCCGGGGTGGATGCCCCGTAGTTCAGGACGTGATGGAACCATTGATGATTTCCCCGGCGGCTCCAGTCCGGCCGGGGCGCCTGTCCACGGATGGAAAGGGTATGAGATGAAAGCGACCGTTCCCTGCCTGATGATCCTGGCCGTTCTGGTTGCCGCCCCCCATTATCAGGCTTCGGCCTTTGAATTGGAGGAAGGGGTCAATATTGCGGGCGTAATCCGCTTTCCCACGGCGTTCAACCAGTCCACCACCCACACCATTCACGGCACCATCGAGCTCACCGATGTCTTCGAGCCCTCGTTTAACCTCTATAACCTGCGGTATGGCCTCCAATTGGGCGGGTTTCAGCTGATTACCGACTTGAATTACACCCTTGCGCCCGAGCACGAGTTCGATTATGCGGAAATAAAGGGAAAGTTCCAGATCCTGGCGCTGGACGAGTTCCGCTTCTATCTCGCCGTGGGGGGGTTGCTGCGGGGTGTCATCGATAGCGGAGAGCGGGAAGCCCGCATCGATGGCCGAGTGGGCTCCTTGTTGATCGTTTCCAGCTTCGAACTGTTCCCTTTCGATGACTGGGGCGGTTTTCTGCTCAACCTCTATCTGGACAACCGCTTCTTCAATCTTGGACTCAAGGTGCAGTTGTACCAATCCATTCAACTGGTGGCCGAGGGAGAACGGCTCCACACGACGGAGCGCACGGAAAAGACCCATGGCCGGGCGGGGGTATCCTTCGAGGGTGTGCAGAATCTTTACATGCAACTCCTCTGGTCCGACGAGGGCGAAAACGTTCTGGTACAGATCGGGACAGGATTCTAGGCGGCCCTCCACGCACAAGGTTCCCCGGACGGGGGTGCAAGGGCGTCGGGGGTTGCAATAGAGCGCGGCAGGCGTGGCGGACGGTAGCGTGGCGGACGGCAGTGGCAATGGCACGGCAGGAATGGCACG
>CAZOXD010000031.1:0-3607 GCA_964583525.1 uncultured Pseudomonadota bacterium | reverse complement strand
CGGCAGGGATCGCCCTGCTGAACGGGATTGGGAGAAACGGGAACCGGGACCCCCCGCTGTGGCCGCTGCCGGTGGTGTGGGGTCAGCGGGCAGCCCTCAGCCGCTTCCCAACAGGGGCTTGCGGATGCCGGTGATGGTTTTCAGGTATTCCGAGCGCTGTTTGTCGCGTTCGCTGAGGTTCTCGATTCCCTGCATGTTGAGGAAATCGTCGATCAACGCGAACGCCTTTTTGCAGTAGGCGAGGACATCGTCCCGGAACTCGAGTCTTTTGTTAGGGTCGCGTTGCTTGGGCAATTCATCGGCCAGCAATTTGGCGATCCAGATGAACGTGTGAATGTCGTCCGGATCGAGCCGGGATAGCCGGATCAGTTGCCCGATGATTTTTCCCGGGCGCTCCCCTTGTTTGATACGGTTTTCCAATTGCCGTTTTTGATACCGGGCTTCGAGCCGCGCCACTTTTTTTTCCGCATCGGCCAGCAATTCGGTCTTTTTGATGTCGACGGTCATGTCGCGGCGCTCCTCCTCTTCCGTGAGGATGATATCCTCGCGGTCGAAGACGAACATGTAATCGGCCAGCCGTCTCACATAAGGTTCGACATGATTGCGGGTTTCCAGGGAACTGATCAGCTTGGCCAGGTAGGTGCCGTAGAGATTCTGGGTCAACAGATCTTCCGGGTAGGATTTGCTGACGAGATGCACCTGTTTGATGCCCGAATTTATCTTGTTCCCCAACCCCATATAGGCTTGCTTGGCCTCGTTGAATTCCCGTTTGGCCTGATCCACGTCTTTCGGTGCGATTTCGCTGTCCCGGGCGTGAAATCGCTGCAATATCTGGTTGGCATTGCGGAGCTTTTTAATATGTTCCTGGACGGCCTGATAGTTCTGTTCCGCGAGCGTGCAGATTGGGCGCAAAACTTCCAACTCCAAGTCGGGACAATTGCCGGACTTGATTTTGATTTCTTGCGGAAGGTCCGTAATATCCTCCGGGGATTCATCCCCGCCGTTTACGGATAGTTCTTCCTCCAGGTTTTCGTTTTCCTCAATAGCCAGAATATCGTTTTCTTCAGTCATGGCGAATGGAATTTTGAAAAAAAACCTTTATCTATGTAACGATCCTAATCGCATGTGGACCTAAACGTCCAGTCCGACCTACGCCATATGCCGGTAAAAATCTATGCTGGTGAAAATTATTGCCATGGGGTTGAACCCGGCTGTGTGGAAGAATGTATTCCATCATCTGCGGAATCGTTTGCCCAACCAGCCATTCGCCGCGGGAATCTTCTCCACGCGCGAGGAACTGGCCTACCTGACCGGGGAGTACCTTCGGCGGCAATGGGGGAGGGAAGAGGCTGATTTCCTCTTTTGCGATCTGGTCCCAGGGGCGGAGGGGAAAATGCGCCTGGCCTTCCTGAAAAAAATATCCGCGGATAAATCCCTGCCCAAGGTGGAATTCGTATTGACCTTATCCACCCTGGAAAACGGAATCAAGCAACTGGTGCAGGGCGCGGATCAGGCGGCATTGCTGGTGGATGGCAAAATCCGGTTCTCCATCGCGGATCCCGCTTTCGTCATCCGCGATTTCCCCGACGACTTCCCGCGGATTCGCGTCAACGACCACCTGACGGCGCTGCGGCTGAAAGTGCCGGTGAAGGGCCGCCACGAGATTCCCCCCAGCGCCCTCAAGCCGGGCACCCTGCTGGGGTTTCCGGAAATCGAGGCCATCATCCGCGATGAGGAGGCCCTCTCCCCGGCCGCCTGGGTGAAGGCGGTGCTGCGCGAGGAAAAAGCCCATGTGAGCGCCAAGTCCATCCCCGGGTTGATCCGGGAATCCAAGGGACTCTACCTGTGCCCTGGAATTCCCAGCGGGCGGATCACGGGGGCCGTCCTCAATGGAGTGACCTTCTCCCGCCTGCTCGAATTGGGGCAATTGACGGAAGATTCACCGCATTTCGAACAGGTGTGCGATGCCCTGCGGAAATCGGGCCAACGCCTCGCACGGCGGTGGAGGGAAGCCTTGCGCAAAATCAGGATTGCCGAATCCAAGGCCGATCTGCCGCTGGTCTGCGGGGGTGGCGCGCCGGTGATCCGGGAAACCCTGGCGGCCCTGCTGACCACCCGGGGCTTTCAACGCTGCTCCACCCTCGAGTCGCCCTCCGAGGGCGCCTTCCGCGAACCGGCCCTGCTGCTCCAGATCGGGCCGTGGAATCCCGGCGAGATGAATGCGCAATTGGAGGAGCCGATGGTGGTGCCCCTGGAGGAGTCCCTGGCGGCCAGCCTGGAACCGTTGCAGGGGCTGTTGGATTGGAGTTCCCTCCCTTACCGCCGCGTGACGGTGAACGGCCCGCCCCTCGGCCCGCAATCGTTCCAAGAGCAGCGGGAGGAATTGACCGTCCGCCACGACAAGGCGGAGCAAGCAGGAACGCTGGCCGAAAATCGCCGGGTGATGCTGGAACAGGAAATCGGTGTGCTCCGGGATGCCCGCACCCGGCTTTCCGGTCTGCTGGAGGCGCGGGAAACCGTGCAGGTATGGTCGGGATCCGTCCCCTCCTCGATCAAGGAGGTGCTGGTGTTCAGCTTCGATCCGGAGGAGGCGGGGGCCGTGCTGCAGGCCCTCCCCGGCATCGGGAAAAAGCGCTGGTTCGACCTCTCCCCCTACTCCGATCCGGAAGCCCTGCGCACCCTGTCCATGGATCACCTCAATAGTTATTTCGAGAAGGGATTCGTGACCATCACCGCTTCCGCCAGGGAGCGCCTGAACCACATCCGCGATGCCTTGGAGCAGCAATTGGCCGATGCCGGCCGCGCCCTGGCGGAATGCGGCGCGGCGCAGCGGTTTTACCGCGAGGAAATCCACAAAACCGGCCTGGGCAAGGAGGCCCTGGCCCGGCAGTGGATTCACGATTCCCTGGACGGGTGGCTCACGGATAATTTCGCCGAATTGATGCGGAGGATGGAACCGCTCCGCACCCGTCACGAACGGAGTTGGTTTTCCAGGGCGCTGGTGAACCGGGTGGCCATTGTCTCCGCAGCGCGGGAAAATCGCGATCCCATCCTCGCCGCCTGCCGGGAGGTCTACCCCGGGTTCAATCCGGAACAATCCCGTGTGGTGAACGTTACGCTGGAGTCGTTCTTCCATGCTTCCGGGGAAGCCCGCCCGGCGCCCTCTTCCCCTTCGGGACGCAGCATTCCGGGGGAGGCGGCGGCCGGGGAGGCGGCCAGGGAGACGGCGGTGGCCGGGGAAGCAGAGCCCCTTCCCCCGGAGGAGGCTCTGGACGGTTTCCTGGCGGCCGTTGCGGAGGAACTGCGGGATGTCCGCTGCGATCTGTTGATCATCGAGTACGATCACCCGACCGCCTTTTCCCTGCTGGACCATTTGCGGCGCACCCTTCCCGGGCTGGAGAAGGCTCCCGCCGTGCTCATTCTTCCGGAGCCCTGGGTGCCGGGAGAGCACGAGGCCCTGCCCTGGCCCCATACCCGGCTGGTCCCTCTGCGGAGGTTGGGCCCGCTGACCCCCGAGGAATGCGTGCGTTCCCTCCGCGGGCTTTATTCCGCCTAGTACTTCGCGTCAGAAGTTCGCGTGATAAGAGCTGAAGATATTTATGCTGAA
>CAZOXD010000030.1:20307-33374 GCA_964583525.1 uncultured Pseudomonadota bacterium | reverse complement strand
AAAATTCTTTCGTGCATCTCCCTCCCGCCCCCATCCCTTCCCCCGCCGATTCGGTAGTGTATCAGTTTCAAAGCGTGGGGTATCAACCTGACAATAAGAATGCTTGACAGTCCATGGTAGAATGATTTCATGACCGATCAAGCAAAGAAGAAACGACCCCGCGATCTGAACAAGTTAGCTGCTTCCATAGTGGCCGATGCTACATCAGATCATCCCACCGAAGAAACCCCGCCAGATAATGGGAAGAATCCCCACGCCGTAGCATTGGGCCGATTGGGGGGGTTGAAGGGGGGGAGAGCCCGCGCAGAAAAATTAAGCGCCGAGGAGCGTTCAAGAATTGCTAAAATAGCGGCAATGGCTCGATGGGACAAGGAAAAATAATCCGCCATGACTGAATCACGCAGCTTGGATCGCAATATTATCGAACAAATCAATACTCGGGCGGAGAGTATTGAAAAACATCTAAATGCCAATGTCATTTACTATAAAGGGATAATACATCCAGCGTTGGTAAAGGATTACCGAGATTTTATTGAACGGGTGGTCTCAAAGAAGGGAAAAAAAGACACAGTTGCAATATTTTTAAAGACTCAAGGGGGAAGTGTACAAGCTGTTGAGAAGATGGTTGAAATTGTAAGACACCATTATAATAGCGTCTATTTTATTGTTCCAGATTACGCAATGTCAGCGGGAACTGTTTTTTGTATGTCTGGTGATAAAATATTTATGGATTATTCTTCCGCGTTAGGCCCTATTGATCCGCAGGTACCTGTTATAAAGGACGGTCAAGAACATTGGGTTCCCGCCCTTGGCTATTTGGATTGGGTAGAGAAGTTGGTTGAAAAATCCGCCAAAGACGCATTAACAGATGCGGAATACGGAATTTTAGTGAATCAGGACCTGGGGTTGTTGCGCTCATATGAGCAAGCGCGTGATTTGTCAATAGACCTCATGAAGAAATGGCTTGTTAAATATAAATTTCGCTCATGGAAAGTACATCGCACAGACCCAAAGCTGAGGGGCCAAGCCGTTACCCTTAGACAAAAGGAGAAACGCGCAGGTAAAATATCGGAGGATTTAGGCAATAATAAAATATGGCATTCACACGGAAGGATGATTGGGCCTGATACATTGCGTGATGTTCTCAGATTGGAAATTGAGGACTATTCATCAAATAAAGACCTTAGCGAACCGATAAGACTGTACAATGATCTTTTAGCCGATTATACTGATCGGCAAGGGCTGCCATTTTATTTACATTCACACCATTTGTAGAGGGGATCATGAGGATAACCGAAGGTGTTCACAAATTACTTAAGAGCAAAAATGCGGGCAAGGCAAACAAAAAGAATTTTAAAAGGCAACAAAAGATATTTGAAAACATGAAAGCGAAGGGCGTTGTCAGGCAAGGCATAACCCCGGTTGACCCTCTGGATACCTCGCCAACAGACATGAAGAAGGTCCAGATTAATACTTGGTAGGCTTAAAGGCCGCGCTTTGCGGCCTTTTTTTCTTGACAATGCTTAAACACTCAAGCATAATGGTCAGTATGAACAAGCTGACCACACAGAAACGCGCACAGATCATCGGCTGTTTGGTTGAAGGCAACAGCCTTCGCGCTACCGCCAGGATGACCGGAGTAGCTATCAATACAGTGGTTAAACTGCTGATTGATGCTGGCGATGCGTGTTGGGCCTATCAAGATAAGACTCTCCGCAATCTCACATGCCAGCGTGTCCAGGTCGATGAAATCTGGTCCTTTGTCTACGCAAAGCAACGGAACGTCCCGGAAGAATTCAAGGGACAATTCGGCTATGGCGATGTTTGGACCTGGACCGCTATTGATGCAGATACCAAGCTGGTCCCCACATGGTTTGTAGGCACTCGCAATGCGGATGCAGCATGGGATTTCATGCATGACCTAGCTGCCCGCATATCCAACCGTGTGCAATTGACCAGTGATGGTCATGGTGCGTATTTCGATGCGGTGGATTGGGCCTTCGAGAGTGAGATTGATTACTCCCAACTGGTCAAGCTGTACGGGCCGAGTCCAGAAGGACAGAAGCGGTACAGTCCTCCCAAGTGCATTGGATCGAAGAAACACACCATGATTGGCAATCCCGATCCCAAGCATGTCAGCACATCCTACGTTGAACGGCAAAACCTAACCATGAGAATGAGTATGCGCCGCTTCACCCGGCTAACAAACGCATTCAGTAAGAAGGTGGAGAATCTAGCGGCTTCCGTTTCCCTGCACTTTATGTACTACAACTTCGCAAGGATTCATCAAACTCTGCGCGTCACTCCCGCCATGGAAGCAGTGATCACGGATCATGTGTGGGAACTGGAAGAAATCGTGAATGTCATCGATGGACACTCCGGACATTCAAACTGATACACTACCGCCGATTCGGTGATAATTGCCAACGTCTATTGCGGATGCTTAACTGTTTGGATTCGTTCCTGCCCCTCCGGAGATGCAGGCCCCCACTCTTCACCCATTTTCGTACCCGCCCCAATCCATGCGTCTATGTGATAAAAATGTGGCGGCCATTTTACCTTTCAGGGAGAATCAGGCATTGACATGAAAAACCTGAATACCGAAAAAATGATCGCCCGGAAGGAAGACGGGATCGGCTGGATGATCTTCAACAATCCCCAGCGTCACAACGCCATGTCCGTGGATATGTGGGAGGCCGTGCCGGAGATCATGGCCGATTTCGCGGTGGACGATAAAGTGCGGGTGATCGTGTTGCGCGGTGCGGGCGAACGCGCCTTCGTTTCCGGCGCCGATATTTCCGAGTTCGAAAAGGTGCGCGCCTCCAGGGAGGAAACCATCGCCTACGACCGCAAGGGGGACGTGGCCATGGCGAGCATCTTCCACAGCCCCAAGCCCACCATTGCCATGGTCAACGGGTATTGCATGGGCGGGGGGGCCGCCATCGCCATCTCCTGCGACCTGCGCATGGCATCGGACAAATCCCGCTTCGGTATTCCCGCCGCCAAGCTGGGGGTGGGGTACCAGTCCCCGGGAATCCGCAAGCTGATGGACCTGGTGGGGCCGTCGTTCACCAAGGAAATCTTCTACACCGGCCGCCAATTCTCCGCGGAGGAGGCGTTGGCCATGGGTCTGGTCAACCGGGTGCTGCCCGAAGCGCAACTGGAAGGGTACGTGGTGGAAACAGCGGGCACCATCGCGGGGAATGCTCCGTTGACCATCCACGCCGTCAAGGCCACCGTGGCGGAACTGGGCAAGGATCCGGGCCAGCGCGACCTGAGCAAAACGGAAGCGATGGTCGCAGCCTGCTTCGACAGCGAGGACTATGCCGAAGGCCGGCGGGCCTTCATGGAAAAACGCCCGCCCAGCTTCAAGGGACGCTAACCCGCGCCTCCGGCCAATCCCACCGGCAGCGTTGATATTCACCCGATTGGAACCCCCACTCCCAGCGCCCGCAGCTTGCGCCCGGGGCGGGATGCGGCCGCTCCGGCACCCCTTGCGCGGCATCCCGGCCCGCGGGTACAGTGCGGGTACAGTGGGCGCCGGGAGACGAACTCTCGGCAGCACACCATTCCTCATCGCGGGCGGTTAGCTCAGCTGGCAGAGCGGTGGCTTTACAAGCCATAGGTCACAGGTTCGAACCCTGTACCGCCCATAATGATTGCAGGGAGTCAGGAGAAATCCTGACTCCCTATTTTTTTGGCGGAAATCGGAACAAAGCCCTGGTTTCGACAAAAGTTTGGCGCAGGATTGGCGCAAAATCGGGGGCGCTTTCGGGGATCTGCCTGTTTTGGGCATTGGGCCAAATTTGCCGTTCTCAGAATTGAAACCCTGCGCCCACTGTGACCAGGGTTGCACCGAGGTCGCCAGAGGCCACCACCGCACCCCCGAATTCAAGTTCGACGGCGGCTGTCATGGCGTGAAACCCGGCCTGAATATCCCACGTGTCTCCAAGATTGATTCCCAGCATCAGGAACCATTCAGTTGCGTCGGCTTCGTTGATATCGAAAAAGCCAGTGGATACCGGTGTGAATTCCGCCGTCCCGGTTCCAACGCCGATTCCGAGGAATCCAAAGTCGAAATCGAACCGGGCCATGACCTCCAGGAAGGTATATGTGACGTCCCGTTCCGCCCAAATGATGTCATTTGGGTCGGTAAATCCCGATTCGAAGCTGGCGAAGCCAATACTCAGGTAGAAGGGCGTTCCCAGCATCACCTGAATACCGGACGGGGATTTTGAGGATGGGGATGTTTGCGTATTTTCATCCTCGCTGAACTCGAAACTGACGGGAATTCCCACGTTGAGCGAGTAACTATCGACCCTGCCCCATGCCGGTGCGGAGACAATCGAAACTGCCAACACGGCAATCAATCCGATCGCTAATTTTTTCATTGAAAAAACCTTTCTGACATTGTTCCACCGTTGATCCGGATGGTTTTGTTCGAGATTGGGCGATTTCTTTTTTGCGCAACTCCACGCCCATTGAACGAAGGTGTTCACATCAATGTTCCCTGTAAGGTTGGTCGGGCTCGATTAGCCCAACTTTCGCAAGTCTCCGCCGATTCGCGGCCAGGGGAAGGCAACAAAAATCCACCCGGTGTCCTATTTTTACCAAATGCTGAGAAAATATGCGAGATGATATCCAGAAACGAGAATAATCCGTTTTTGGTGCAACGAAGGGGGTAGGAGGGGTTTGGGGAGGAATCCCCCAGCCTTATCACCCTGTTCGATTTGAGTATTCATACATCGGCATGGATTCCGTTTGTGATTCGTGGTATCGGGGGTGGAGGAGTTCGCCTCTCGCTGTTTGGCGGCTCCATCCGGGAAACGTCGAACCATCACGGAGGTGCCCCCATGTGTTTCTTTATCACTCTGATACCGGCAACGATGTTTACCGTCATCGGTTACTTCGTCCTCTTTTCGTCGACCAAAGCCGAAGGGCGGGTCCGCAAGTTCGGGGAAATACTGGCGATCTGGGTATTTATCGTGGCCTTGTTTCCGCTCGGCATGGGCGCCTATGTCACGCTTTCCGGTCTCTGCCCCTTTTCGAGATTTTTGGGGTCGTGATTGGAGAGGGTTGCAAGATGGAAGGGGGCGAAAATTGTGGGGAATGGGAGCAGGGGGGGGGAACCTTGCCAATAAGGGGGGAACCGCTCTAGATGTTTCGTGCATCCAGGGCATTGTCCCGGAGATCGGCCATACAACCGCCCGTAAGGTCTTCATTGTATTTTACATCTCCCCCCCGTCCACTTCCCACAGGACTTCCGCGACCGCGTAGCCCTTCAGCACCGCGTCCAGGAATCCCACCGTCACCCGGTCGGACTTGAGGGCCTTGAGTTGCTCCCGCGCCCGTCGGCCGGGGCGTCGCTGGCCGGCTCCACTTCCCATTCCCGGCTGGACACGGCCAGCATGCGCTTTTGCAGGACGGCGAAGGCGTGGGCGTCGCGCTCCAGGTCGTCATAGAGCGCTAGGCCCTTGCCCGCCCCGCGGGTGCGCAGGGTTTCGTCCGTGTTGGGAAGGAAGTCCCCGCCGTAGTTGGGCAGGGTGCTGTCCCGCGCCACAGTAGCGATTTCGCCGCGGGGTGCTCGTGCTGCGGCCATCCGTGGCCTCCTGATTAATTACCGGTAAATTTTAAATTTTGGGAGCATCTCAGATGCAGCGCGCATCAACGATTCGTCATAGGTCATCTTGGTAATCATTCTGCGAATGCCCCAATACAAACCTCCTGTGAACATTAGAAATTCGCCCTTATTCCCCTTATCAACTGCTGGAAATGGAAGAGGGCTTTTATCCAGGGTTTCAATTTCATGTATTTTCTCATCAGTTAGATTTGGTATAGAGATGATAATAATTTGTTGGGCCACTCCTTTTTTATCGTTGCTAATCCCCAGTTTGTGCTCAAGAGGATTTCGAAGATTTTTCCATAAAATTTCAGCCGCCTTCGCTTTTGATATTGATTTCCCCGGCTCGTCTTCCCATGGGAACCACATTTCTAAACATTTTTTGAAGGCTTGCCCTGGCTGCATTATTCTTTTTGGATCAAATAATACCCTTGAAATTCCTCCAATCAAGCTAAGCATTACAATCGATGAACTTACATTAAATCCCGCCATCAGCCCTAATTCTGGCATTGGTTGGCGAGTCATATGGTAGATATCTGAAATCAAATCGTCGATATACCCCTCAAAAACAATTTTAGATAACTTTTGAGATATTTTAGGATTTCGCTGAACTGGGATGTGTGCCATTTTTCTGCCCCCGGGAACAGGATTTGATTTCGAGTTTCAGAAAAACTCTACCCCAAATAGTCCCGCATTTCCGCCCCGATTCGCCTCCGGCCGGTGGACTGGTGTTCCATGGGCACCACCTCCATGCGGCTGGCGTAGTGCCCGAGTGCCAGGGCGATCCCGACGTCCCCGCCGTAGTTGGGCAGGGTGCTGTCCCGCGCGACGGTGGCGATTTCACCGCGGGGTGCTCGTGCTGCGGCCATCCGTGGCCTCCATTCCCTTAAAACTTTAGTGAATGTTTCTTTGCGAGGTAGCCTGCTATCCCATCCAAATCCGGGAAGAGCGTCGCCTCGTTGATTCCCGCCCGATCCAACATATCTTTAATCTGAATCATTAAAAACCAGTCCACATCCCATTTAACAATTTGATCGTTGTCCCACGGCTCTTCTGGGTCCATATGAAGTGTCATCACCGCTAGCTGATTTGTGATCCGTGGGGTCAAGTGCCGCGGCGAATAAAGTCGCGGAAGTTCGTAAGGCATTTGTAGAAGTGTAAGGCCTGAACTCTTGGCAAGAGAATCGCCCACTTCCAAGGGGGCAGGCATCCCATAGATAGTGCAACTCATGCTGTCAGGATATTTCTCATCCCAAAACTGATATTGAGGCCCATCCCGTACTGCAAAATAAGCTGCAACAAGAGGGCTCCACGTCCAATCGAGTAACCTAGTTGGCAATCCGTGATGTTGCGCAAGAGCCAATAACTCAAGATCACTGTCAGGCTTGTGCTCCAAATGGGGTAATGCTGCCTTCTCGAATTCAGAAATGAGGGCTTTCTCTCCCTTCTCATTATATACCCGCGACATAGAAGGGACTGCGATTGATTCTCCAAGGACCTGCCCCTTCTTAGGCTTCTTATCCTGTCGAGCAATTTTTGGGACAAGATTGTATGTCGTTGAGGGCACACCCCTAAAAATCCACCCTTCGTATTGGTCCATTTTAACCAAAGAGAATAAATCATCTAGGCTGTGAATATTTTGCTGCTGCATTCGTAAGCCCTTTTTTTAATGATGATATGCAGAGTCAGTTTCCAATCACCCTACCCCAAATAGTCCCTTAATTCAGCACTCACCCGCCCCCGGCCGGTGGACTGGTGTTCCATGGGCACCACCTCCATGCGGCTGGTGTAGTGCCCGAGGGCAGTGGGCGATCGTTCAGGGTAATTTGCTCCCCCCACAAAAATTCCCCTGGACAAACCCACTTTTTCGTGCCATAATACACTGATATAACACAGATAAATTGCAGGCCATTGATCTTTACGAAACAAAGCCAATTTGCCCGGGCAGGGGCGGATTGCGAAACGAACCCAAATTTCCGAAAGGCTCCCCATGCCCGATTCATCCGAATTGCTTTCCGAGAAGGTGGCCCTGGTTTCCGGCGCGGGGCGGGGCATCGGCCTGGCCACGGCGGTACGGCTGCGCACGCTGGGCGCCACGGTGGTGGCCGGGCTGGAATCCGAATCCCAGCGCGACCCCCAGCGCGAGTTCGACGATGTGCTGCTGGACGTGCGGGACGAGGCGGCCTGGAGCGCGGCCGTGGCGCATTGCAGGGAGGCCCATGGCGGCCTGGACATCCTGGTCAACAATGCCGGGATTCTCCGCGAGGGCACGGCCGAGGAAACCACCGTCGAGATGTGGGAGGAGGTGATGGCCGTCAACCTGAAGGGGGTCTTCCTGGGGTGCAAGCATGCCATCCCGGCCCTGCGGATGCGCGGCGGCGGGGCCATCGTCAACGTGGCCTCCATCGACGGCCTGCACGGCAACCACCGGCACGTGGCCTACGGCGCCTCCAAGGGCGGGGTGATCGCCGTCACCCGGCAGTTGGCCATCGATCATGCCCCCGAGGGCATCCGCGTCAACTGCGTCTGCCCCGGCACGGTGCGCACGCAGATGGTGCTGGAGAACATGGGCAACTACAATCCGGATATGGTGCGCGCCAAGCATCCCCTGGGCCGGGAGGCAGAGGCGGAGGAAATCGCGGACGTGATCGCCTTCCTGAGCGGCCCCAACTCCAGCTTCATGACCGGCCAGGCCCTCCCCGTGGACGGCGGGCGCAGCATCCGCTGAGGGAGCGGTGACCTCATTCTCCCGGTGGAAGTTTCCCGCGACAATTCCGGATTGGTAGGGGAGAATTCTCCCTGCTCGTCCAGGAAAAATCATCCAAGGGGCCGGTTCCCTGCGAACGCCTCGGCCATTCACCTCCAATGGATGGGACAATCCCGCCCTCCTTCAATTTGACTCAGGGATTGAATTCAAAGTGCCCATGACCAGGATCAGCGGGGACTTATCATGCATTCCATTCAGGGGGCGATTTCCATATTCGCCGCCGTCTGCCTTGGCCTTGGCATTTCAGGATGGCGCTCCAGTCTGTTTGGGGAGGAATCGCCAATTCCGCTCAATCGGGATTCGGCCTTTTCAAGCCCGATTACGCCCTCCCAGGTTATTGCGGAATCGGAGGATTCTTCGCGGAGCAAAAACGGGGAGGACTCCCCTCCGGAAACCGGATTGCGCCAGGGTCTGGCGAATCATGTGGGGTTCGGGACGGTATATTGGAAGCCCTACGGCACGCTCCTCCTGGATATCCTCAACGCACAGACTATATTTTTTGACTACAATTATAACGAATCGATGCAATTGCATTTTGCGCACACTCAAGGCAACGACCCTCCCTTGTTCACAATGTCTTTTCCGGGGGACTCCTATATCTATATGAATGAATGGTCGCTTTCCGTCAGCGGACGCTATTTCCCCTTCGTGGACTCCGGGTGGTTTGCCGGTGGTGGTTCGGGGGCAGGCAGGACAACCTATACCATGAGTTCTCTATGCTCCGCGGCTTCCGACGATGGCCTCACCCTCCATCAACAGTATTTCGCAACGCTGTTTGCCGAGATGGGATGGCAGTTTCTTTACCGCGGAGGGGGGAAGTCGATTGGAGTGAACGCCTACCTGGGTCCCAAGTTTTCCATTGGCGAATCCGGGCCCTTGAAGGAGTTGGACTCCAATGATCCCATCTTCGGCTGTGTTTCCCGCGAAGAAATCCTGGAGGACATGGAGAGAACGCGTAAATGGTACTACGGAGTGGGCTTCACATTTTCCCTTGCCTGGTAACCCGGGAACCCAACGCGGGTGGAGCCATGAAATTTCCCCCCTCCGTGATTTTCGATTGAAAATCAGGAGATTCTCATCCAAAAAACCAGCGTGGTGTACCGGCAGGACATTTTTCAACCGGGAGAGGGAAGGGTGGAGATCACGAATCGGGTTAGAAATTGTATCCCAAGGACAGAGAGGCCATGGTCGCGCCGATATCGCCAGTCACCTGGATTCCATTCAATTCGCTCTCCAGATTGATGACCATGAAGTGGGAAGAGAATTCCAGCTTCATGACCGGCCAGGTCCTCCCCGTGGACGGCGGGCGCAGCATCCGCTGAGGGGGGCGGAGATAGTACTTCGTGTCAGAAGTTCGCGTGATTAGAATTGATAGTCTTTATGTTAAATAACAAGATGATAGCTCGATAACTTCTGACGCGAAGTTCTGCCATTAAGCACCCGCTCCCTACACCCGCGCCGGGGGTACCTGCAGGCCCGCCACTTCGGGCCGCAGCTTGTACACGGCGCCCTGGTGAAGGTCCTCGGCGCTTTCCGACCCGGTCACCACATAGAGATCGCGCAGGCCCTCCCCGCCGAAGCAGAGGCTGGACACCATGGGGCGGGGAATCCCGATCCGCTCGCGGCGGGTTCCGTCCGGCTCGAATACCAGCACGCACCCCCCGTGGGCCACTGCCACCCACACCGCGCCATCGGTGGAGAGCGCCAACCCGTCCGGGATTCCCTCCGGTAGTTCGGCGAAAGGTTGGCGGGGCCCTATGGATACGTTCCCGGATCCGTCCTCGGAGCGTTCGTAGCGCCACACCTGATGGGTGAGGGAATCCGAGTGATAGAGCGCGCGGCCGTCCTGCGACACGGCAAGGCCGTTGCTGAGGAGGATGCCCGAGGCCAGCACCCGGCTCGATCCGTCCAGATCGATCAGGTGGAGATACCCCGGTTTGGGTTCCGCACCCGGGGTTACGGGAGAATAGCCCAATGAGCCCACATAGATGCGCCCGTCGCTGTCCGTGGTGAGGTCGTTGAATCCCACGATGCCTCCCACGGAACTACTCTCCACGCTCCCTTCCAGCAAAACCGCACCCCTTCCGGCTTCTCCGGCGCCTGCTTCCCCGGCATTCATCGGCTTGCGGGACACATTTCGCCCGGAGACGATCAACTCCCCTGACGCGTGGAGGGCCATTCCGCCGATACCGCGCCGGTGCTCCAATACGGTTTGCACCGGCCCCCCCTGCTCCGGCAGGCAATACACACCCCCATGCAGGACATCGCTGAACAACAGTCCCTGCCCGGGATTCCATACCGGGCCTTCGATCAATCCATAACCGTCCAGCAAGGGTTCCATTACCGCCTTTCTCCGCCACAGGTCATCAGGGGGGAAAAGAAGAGATCTTAAAATCCGCTTCAACAGGAATGACTACCCGCCTAACGTCATCCGATCGGAGGGAAAAATCCCATACCATGAAAAAGGCGGAGATTCATCAATGCGCTCCGCGATCCTCGGAATGAAGCATCAGTGTTGGCGGGTTACTGACTGATTTTCAAGGCTGATGATTGAAAGGCCGTCAGCATCTCTCCACGGGTGCACGATTAATCCGCGGCACGGGAGGGATACACCCGTTCGCACCGCTCTTTTCTAATCGCGAATGCGCAGGCCTGACCAATTCACCATGCGCTGTGGGACCCTCCGATTTCCGCACATAGCCCGGAGGGACGTTGGACGTCCGGTCGGGTCACCGGCCTTATGCTAAAACACCCCCCCGGCGATGAGGGTGGGAAGAATTTCGAAACCCGCCGTGTCCGAGGATGTGTTGATGGCCAACAGGATATTCGGTTCGACGAAAAAGTAAGACAGCGTGTAGCGAAACAAAAGTTCGAACGCAGCCAAGGGGGCGAAAAGCTCCTCTTCATATGGGCCCAAATCGGTGCTGCCCACAAACTCATGTCCCTTGGTGGTTATGTAGGCCCCACCGGCGTACCACCCAAGGGCAAAGCCTTGAAAATCATTGGAAACAAAATACCGTTGCCCGTACACCACTCCCCAGGCCTCCAGACTTTCGGCATATTCGATACCCTCGGACTCCCCTCTCGACAGGAACCGCAGGGAGCGCAGGGAAATATATTCCTGCACCTTCAGGAATTTGAAAATGACTTTTTCTTCGGAGGGAAATGCATAGTTGACTTGAACGGCATATGAAGTGTCATCGATCAAGCCGTCGACAGGGGTATCGCTGATGTCGTCGTTCTGAAGGTCCGGGATCAGATTGATCCCGAAACTGATTTCACCAGCGCCCTGACCCTCTTCGGTTGCTGAACTTTCATTTTCCTGGGCGGTTTGGCCGTTTATCATTCCCGGAACCAGCAAAAGAACGACGAGTGTACCTATCATGATTTTGTTCACCATAGATCCTCACAACGGAAACCCGGATTGGTTACATCCGAAATTCCCGGCATTCGTATTTTACAAAGCTGTTTCTTCGATTTTATCTCATTCCCCAGAAACTAACCATTCTTCCCGGCCATCGCAACGGTACCTCCACCGGCCCATCCCCGGCAGGATTGCACCCTACCGGCCTGCCGGTTGAATCATGGAATGGAGAAAATCGATCGTTTCCCAGCTAGCGAAGACCCCGCCTGATGTGATTAGATCGGAAGGGAGGGGAATCGCACCATGCCGAACGGTCCCTTCGGACTCCCAGGTGGGCGAAGAATGAAAATGGAAAAACATAAAAAGGGTGATGAGGATTTCGAAGGAGCCGAACGCCGCACCGGCCTGGAACGCCGGGAGGCAAACCGCCGCCTTGACGAACGCCGCCTGGCCGGGATCGGAGAAGTTGCTCCGGACCGGAGGGGTGTCCCCAGAAGAATAAAATCCAAGCGCCGGGGGGATACGCAGCGGCGCGCCGAATAGCGGTACTTCCCCGGGTCACCCAGGACTTCCCGGTTTGTGAAAACCAGAACTTCGGGACTTTTCCTTATCCCAGTCCCAATCCCTCTCCGAAGTTGAACGATCGCTGGTCCCCGGCAGGTGTGTCCCCCTAACGCACCAATATTCGATGCCAACTTGCACCGGGTTGCGGGCGGATGGACTTCCCCATGCATTGCGAGTGTCAAAATCTGTGGTTGTTTCGTTCCTTGGAAAGAGAAAATATCTAAAAAGGGGTATTTTTATGTTGACATATCAGTTATACACTCTTATTATGATAATAGAATGATGTTGGAATGGAGAAAATTACTGGAGGGCTACATCATGACTATGAAAAAATTGGGAATGATTCGGGTGGGGAAATTTCCTGCTTTGATCCTGTTGACGATTCTAACGGTCTTCATTCTTTCCGGATGCGAAGGAGAAGAAGACTCGGCGGCAGCAGCGGATAACACTTCCCCCTCGGTGACCATTTCCTCTTCCGCGGGAACGGCCACCAATATCAACCCCATACCGATTACCGTCACCTTCAGTGAGCCCGTGGGGGGATTCGACATATTGGGTGTCTTTGTCGTCAACGGAACTCCCATAAACTTTGCCGGATCCGGGGCCAGCTACACTTTCGACGTTACTCCCGGGGTTGAAGGTGCGGTTACGGTCGACATTCCGGCAGACGTCGCCAACGACGCGGACGGCAATCTCAACACGGCGGCGGCCCAATTTACGATCACCTACGACATCACCCAGCCGGGCGTGGT
>CAZOXD010000030.1:5476-20207 GCA_964583525.1 uncultured Pseudomonadota bacterium | reverse complement strand
CAGCTTTCCGTAGCCTTCGATTCCGTCGCTCCGGTTCCGGTCATCACCACCAGCGCCGCCGTGCTGCAGGGGAAAACCAACGCCGATCCCATCCCGGTGACGGTCACCTTCAGCGAGGCGGTAACGGGATTCGCGATCGGCGATGTGGTGGTGGCGGGCGGGACTCCGGGCGCATTGGCCGGTTCGGGCGCCACCTACACCTTCGACATCACGCCCATCGATCCCTCCACGGTGACGGTGGACATCGCCGCGGGTGTGGCTCAGGACGCGGCCTTGAACGGAAATACCACGGCGGCGCAGCTTTCCCTGGGATTCGATTCCACCTTCGATCCCACCAACGGGCCGCCGCTCATCAGCGACATTACGGACAAGATCACCAACCAGGATACCCTGCTCAAGTTCATCCTCTTTACCGCGGACGAGGGCGTCGATCCTGCCGAGGATATCGAGTCCCTGGCATTCGTCAGCGCCACCAGTTCCGTGCAGTCCCTGGTACCGGACGGAAACATCACAGTGACCTTCACCGACAATGGCGCGTTGGATGGCGCCAGCGGTGAACTGTCCATCATGCCGGCACTCGGCCAGATCGGGTCCACCGTCATCACCGTGACCGTGCAGGATTCGAACGGAAGCACGGTTTCGGACACCTTCCTGCTCACGGTGAATGCGACCGTGGATCCCCCGGTGGCCTATCCGGTCAGCGCCAGCACGGGGCAGGATATCGCCGTGGCGGTGACGTTGTTCGCCGATGATCCCTTCGGGGAGGCCATCACCGGCTGGACCATCGATCTGGCGCCATCCAACGGCACGTTGTCGGGCACGGCGCCCAACCTCACCTACACTCCCGACCTGGGGTACAGCGGGCGGGACAGCTTCACCTACTTCGCCACGGACGCCAGCGGCTACAACAGCAACATGGCCATCGTCACGCTGATCATCAACGGAAACGCGGACCTCATCGTGGCCGATCCTCTGGCGTTGAATGTAGGGGAAGCCACCGTCTACGCGGAAATCCAGGCCCTGGGATTCCAGGTGACCCTGGTGGACGATGACGACATAGTGGGGTTGCTCTACACTGCGGCGGATGCGGAGGCGGTGGACCTGCTTCTGGTCTCCTCCTCCACTCCATCGGCGAACGTGGCAGACATCTTCCGCAACATCACCACCCCGGTATTAACCTGGGAGCGTTTCCTCTACGACGCCACGGCGGGCGGTTTCGGCATGACGGGCACCACCGGCACCGGCTTGTTGGGAGACGACGATGGCACCGTGACCACGGATACCATCACCATCGTCGACAGCGCGCATCCGTTATCCGGCGGGCTGGCCAACGGCGCCTATACCGTGTTTACCGGCCTGGAGGCCCTGGTGTGGGCCGAGGTGAGCGCCGATGCGGAGGTGGTGGCCACGGTGTTCGAGCCCCTCTCCGGCTTGGATAAACCGGTGCTGTTCGTCTACGAAGCCGGTGACACCATGCAGGGCGGTGTAGTGGCCACGGCCAAGCGGGTGGCCTACTTCCTCCCCGACGGTGGATTCGGAGGCCTGACGGCGGACGCCATCACCATCCTCCACGGCGCCATCAACGAGGCCCTGGCCCGGTAACAGGGGCCCGGCAGGCGCCGGCAACAACAGGGGGCGAGAAGGGCGATGCTCTTCCGGAGCATCGCCCTGCGCTGTTTCCACCCATCCCGGGCATCCGTCTTTCTCCTCCCACCTTGCATCGTTCCGCCCGCCAGCGTAAATTTCCGGAAACTGCGGGAGCCTTGCGCTTCCCAACCGGCAAGATCGTCTCTTTCAAATAGCAAATGGACGCCCATGACCGCCCGGCCTACCGATATTCCCGGCTACACCATCCGTCCAGGACGGGCGGCCGATACGCCCCTGGTGCTGGAATTCATCCGCAAACTGGCGGAATACGAGCAGCTTACCCATGAGGTAAGCGCCTCCGAAGCCCAACTGCGGGAAATGCTGTTCGGGGAACGCTCCTACGCGGAGGTGCTCATTGGCGAGGAGGAGGGACGGCCCGTGGGATTCGCCCTGTTCTTTCACAATTTCTCCACCTTCGCCGGACGCCCGGGGTTGTACCTGGAAGACCTGTTCGTCAATCCGGAAGACCGCGGGAAAAACTACGGCAAGGCGCTGATGGTGGAACTGGCGCGGCTGGCCGTGGAGCGGGGGTGCGCCCGCTTCGAGTGGTCCGTGCTGGACTGGAACGAGCCTTCCATCGAATTCTACAAATCCCTGGGCGCGCAGCCCATGGACCAGTGGACGGTTTTCCGCATGGACGGGAAATCCCTGGAAGACCTGGGGAAGTAGCAACCCGCGGACAAGGAAACGGCAGGACCCGGGGATAGATGCCGCATCAGGCCGAACGCGAAAGGGATTCTCCCCGAAAGCGCCCCCGCATGGCCTGACGGAGATGGTACGGGGGGCCCGATGTGAGCCGCCCGTAATAAGAGCGGTGGGCCGGGCTTCCTTCCGGCCAAACTCTCAGGAAGCGCGCCAGCCATTTTTCACGGTCGTACACAATGGGCAAGGCATCGTAGCGGACACCGCCGGCATGCAGACCATAGAGGGAGTTGGCCGGCGGTTCGGGCCGGCTGGAAATGCGGGTCAGCATTCCCACGGGGCGATCCCTGAAATTGGGCATTCCCGCCGATCCGTTGTTGATGATGACCCGGGTGCGGCCCGCCACCTCCATATCCATGGCGAAACCCAGGCAGGTATGAGTGGTGGCGAATGCGTCCAGACCCGACGCCTGGAAGTAGGCCGCGATGCGCAGTTGCGGCGTGTGGATACCGTCCTGCGCAGCCGCGGAATTTCGCGAGTCGTCCCTTTCCGGCAGGGACTCCGCCGCAAGGCTCCACCCGGCCAGGGATTCCGGGTCTCCATGAAGAATGCCGATCCGCGCCGGCCCGACCTCAACGGTGAGGTGCATGGGCAGTGCCCGTAGCGCCTCCCGCTGTTCCGGAAACTCCAAGGCCACTTCCCGCAGCCGGGAAAAGATGCGGTTGGAGCGTTCGACGATACCGGGGTCGGTGTGGGGGGGATAGTTGCACCCGCAATCGCGGCCGTGGCCCGCCCGGGCCAGCTCGGCCTCCACGTTCCCCAGGATGGCCCGCTGCCCGGCCCCCGATCCACCCAGCACGGCCTCGTTGATCCGTCGAAAATCGGTTGCATCCACGTTGAACCAGTTGAAATCCCCGTTGAAAACCAGGCTCACTGGCCCGCCTGCTTTTTCCTCGCGGTCTTTCATGGCCTGCAATGTGTCCAGCGCCTCGGGGTTTCCATACAGCCCACCCACCACGTAAAGGGTTTCGGCTTTCAGGGTAGGGGAGACGTTCAGGGATTCCGGACCATAATAATAATCGGAGGGGCAAACGCCGGAGGGTGGGAGCATCGGTACCGAGTCTCGGATCAAAGGGAGGTTCCGGGGGATGAAGGCCGCAGTGTAACAGGACCTTAGTGGAGTAATCCGTGCGATTTCCTACAGGCGTTTCCTCCTTTGTGTGCGAATCTCGGTAGAAATCTCCGGGATGCCTGCCCGCACGGCACCCGATATTTTCACCATTCATTGAGATTTCCGGAAAACCTTTCCCACAATAAAATAGTAGAGTATCCTCAACGGCGTTGTATCTCCAATGATAGCCGGGAGCAGGGATCGCATGGAATTCCTCCTGCGCACGTAATCTTCCCCGCCCCTGGAAAAATTTCGGATGAAGATGGAACCCAGCGATACGGGGGGGGAATCCCAGGGGCCGGAACGGCGGAAATACCAACGCTTTCCACTGGAGGTGGGGATTCACTATAAGGTGAACACGGAAAATCCGGCAACCTTGGTGAATATCGGCCATGGAGGAGCGGCCATCCATACCCTGGAAGATTTGAACCACGGGAAGCTGGTGCAACTATATCTCATAAACCGGAATGTGCTGGTGGAAGGGACTATTCGCAGTAGTCTGGAATTGAACGAGGGTTTATTCAGAACTGGAATCGCCTTTAATAATCCCCAGGAGACCTTGCTGGAAGCGATGATGGAATCGCGGCCGGCATAACCCCTTCTTCTCGCCCAGGGTTCCCGGGAGCGGAAGGTGCGTTCTCTCCCGGAATCTCCTTTCCCCGGACGGCTCGTCCCGGCCCTTACCGGTAGAAGCGGGGATGCCGGGCCAGGTCACGGACGATATTCTTGTGATGCGCCTCCAGGGTGCCGCCGCCGATTTCCATCAGTTTCGCGGCGCGCCACATCCGCTCCACCACGTATTCCCCCACATACCCGTTTCCACCCAATACCTGGATGGCCCTGTCGGAGATGTTCTTGGCCATGGTGGCCGTGAAGAGCTTGGCCGCGTCCGTTTCCATGCGGTGTCCCGGCTCCTCCAGTTGTATCCGCCTGGCCACGTTGTACACGAAGCTGCGGCCGGTGACGAAATCCGTGTAGGATTCGGCGATATGGCGCTGGATCTGCCCGAAGCTGTTGATGGGCTCGCCGAAGGCCTTGCGCTCCATGGCATACCGGTTCATCACGTCCAGACAGCGCCGGGCCATTCCCAGGCACATTCCGGCGAGGGTCAGCCGCTCGATCTCCAGGTTGCGCATCATGTGCACCAGGGAGTCCCCCTCGGCGCCCAGCAGGTTTGCCCCCGGCACCCGGCAGCGGTCGAATACCAACTCGGCGGTGGGCGAATTGCGGGTGCCCAGCTTGTCCTTGATTTGCTGGCCCAGGGAAAATCCGGGCATTCCCTTTTCCACCAGGAAGGTGGAAATGCGGTTTTCGATCTTGGCGTAGATCAGGAACAGGTCCCCCAATTCCCCTTCATTGATGCATCCGTTGGTGATCCACATCTTGCGGCCGGTGAGCAGGTAGTCGCCACCGTCCCGTTCGGCCACCATGCGCATGGCCTGCACGTCCGTTCCCGCGTCGGACTCGGTCATGCCCATGCCGGCCACCCACTCGCCGGAGATCACCTTGTGCAGGTACCGCCCCCGTTGCTCTTCGTTGGAGTTCTGGAAGAAGTTGTTCACGAACAACATGCTGTGGGCCAGGTAGGACAAGGTTAGCCCGGGATCGCTTGCCGCCAGTTCTTCATTGATCACCACGGCTCCCAGCGCCCCCAACCCCGCGCCCCCGTAGGCTTCCGGAATTGTGATCCCCAACAGTCCCAACTCTCCCAGCCGGGTGAACAGGTTGCGGTTGAATTTCTCCTCGCGTTCATGTTCCAGCACCTGCGGTTCCACCTCGCGCTCTACAAAGCGGCGGAGGGTCTCCCGCAACAACGATATTTCCGGATTGGGATCGAACAGGTCGCCTGATTCCACGGCTTCCTCGGAAGCAAGCGCGGAAGCTGGGGGATTTTGCGGGGCCACGGGGTCAACTCCTGATAGCAGCAGAGTGATGGGAGCTTCATAATCACGCCGGCCCGCTTTCCCGGAGGAACCGGGCCGGTGCGGTCATTGTGTACCCGAATGGGAGGAATTGTAAAAATATCACAGAATCGCAGGAGATTCCCGCGTAAGCTGAAACTATAACCATGAAGGCGGAAAGCCTAGCGCACCCTCCCACGAAAATACGGGGCGGGTTGAGGGCATATCCTCCTGATTGATCGCAATTGAATCCCGGGCCCTGCGTTGCGCGGCCTATTGAAGAGAATAGGAAGAGAATATGAGCGGAAATGGCATATCTTCCACGCTGGTGGAACTGACGGACGAGAATTTCGAATCGGAGGTGGTTTCTTCGGACATTCCGGTTCTGGTGGATTTCTGGGCGCCGTGGTGCGGACCTTGCCGCACCGTGGGCCCCACCATCGAGGAATTGGCTGAGGATTACGACGGGCGGGTCAAGGTGGCCAAGATGAACGTGGACGATAATCAAGCCGTCGCGGGCGCCCTTCACATCATGTCCATCCCCACCGTCGCCCTTTTTCACGACAAAAAGGTGGTGGATTACAAGGTGGGCGCCTTTGGCAAGTCGGAATATTCCGCCATGCTGGACAAGGTGCTGCAGGGATCGTAGAAACAAGTCTGGTGCTTGATGGTAGAACTTCATGGCGGAAGTTTTTGCTTCAACTAGCTTGTTATAAAAAAATGGTTCCGGTTCCCACAAATACGGGAACTTCTGCCACGAAGTCCTTAGGCGGCCGCCGCCTCGCCAATCCCCGGGAGTATGGCCCGCTACGCCTGACCGGCCCGCACGATTGATGAGGCCGGAAACGCAGTTGCTTCACGGGAGGAAACCCATTGGATACGCTGATCGGCATCGGGGTGTTGGTATTCTACTTCGCCCTGCAAATCTGGATTCTGCCGCGCCTGGGAATACCCACCTGACTGAATCCATCTGGCTGCCGTGTACCGGTGGCCCGGGGTGGCGGGGATATCGCCGGGAAATTAGAGAGTCTTTCCCATGGTATTGAATCCAGGGTATCGCACCCCCCGCCTGAACGTACCTGACCCTGAACACTTGGCTCGGATCTTCAACCCTCCGGTCATGATTCCCACTCCGCTTACCCCCCAATTCTTTATCAGGGACGCGCAGACGGTCGCCTGCGCCCTGATTGGCAAGGTGTTGTCCCACCGTGTGGAGGGCGTCTGGCTCTCCGCCATGATCGTGGAAACGGAAGCCTACTACCGGGGGGAAAAAGCCAGCCACGCCTCCCTCGGTTTCAGCGAGAAACGCCGCGCCCTCTTCATGCCACCCGGCACCATCTACATGTATTACGCGCGGGGCGGGGATTCCTTCAACGTCAGTTGCGGGGAGGAGGGCGATGCGGTGCTCGTCAAGGCGGGCGTGCCTTATCATGGCGGAAATTGGAGTAGTGATTGGAGCGGGGAACGCGGTAGGGGGGAGAACGCAGGATCTCCCGATTCCACGGAACCCTATCCCGGGACGTCTCCCATGCTGTCCGCCATGCACCGTCTCAATCCGGCGCCAGCGGGAGGGAAGCGGCATGTGGAGCGGCTTTGCTCGGGACAGACCCTGTTGGCCCGTTCCCTGGGCCTGCGCGTTCCCGATTGGGATGGCGTGACCATCGGAACCCCTCCCCTGCGCCTGCTGGATGTGGGCTACCGTCCGGAGCGGCTGGTGCGCGGCACGCGGCTGGGCATTCCGCCGGGCAGGGACGGCCATCTTCCCTACCGGTTCGTGGATTACAGCCATGCCCTTCACGCCACCCGCAATCCCCTCGCCAGGGGGCGCATCGAAGGACGGGACTATACGGTTCTATCGTTCCCCGAAGATTCCCTCCCCCGATAATCCGAATCACCCGGACTGGGGCAGCACGGTATCTCCCCTCCACCCGGATTGACCCGGCGCGCAACTGCGTTTCATCCTTCATTCTGTATTGCATTGTATCCAAGGGGGTGGTAGAGGTGGTTTCGATTTATATTATCCTGCGGCATCCATTTGATTTCGAGCCGTGAAACGCACTGGGAAAAGGAATGACCATGAAATCGCATACCTTTTGGATTACCCTGCTTCTTGCAGCCGTTTTGTCATTTCCCGCCGGTATGGCCTTCGGGCAATGGCGGGATAAGGATATTGAAAGAGCCAATGTGGCCTTGGACAAGAATGAGACCAAGTCAAACCTCATCGTATTGGCGAGCCTGCAATTTCAGGAAGGCGTGGACTACCTGAAAGCCAACGATTACGAAAAGGCCATCGACAATCTTCAAGCCGCTGTCTGGAATCTGGAAGACACCAAATGGGGTATTTCCGATTCCAACTCCCTCATCGTCGATGCCCGGTATGGTCTCGCTTTTGTCCTGGTGCTCAACAACAATGGATACGAGGCCTTGCTTGTGCTCGACCAAGTGGTGGAATCCAACCCGGGTTTTGGAAAGGGCCGCTACCTGCTGGGCCTCACACTCCTCAATCTGCCTGGCCAGGACAATGTGGACCGCGGGATGGACGTCCTGCGGCAATTGGCCGTGGACGGGAACAGCCCCTACAACCAATGGGGTGAAAAAGCCGCCACCCGCGCCGCTTACAATCATTCCACCTTGACCCATTCTCAGGGCAATGCCGATGGCGCCCTGGGGATTCTCGGTATGGTCACCAACGATATCGGGTCGAACAAAGGCGCGTCTGGGAATGAAAACAGCAAGGTGCAATACGCCCAGGGCATTTACGCTCTCGATAGCGGAGATACCCAGGGCGGTGTGGAAAAATTGGAAGCGCTCCATGCGGACGATTCCGGCTTTCAACTGGACAATTCCGTTTCCTTGACGGGAATTCTTTCCAACGCCTATTATCAGGCCGGAGTGGGCCAACTGGAAGCCGGCGGTGATTCCGGCGCCCAGGCAGCCCTGGATAGTTTCACCAAATCGGGAGATCTGGGCGGTTCTTCCGAAAACGATCTGCGCCACGGAATCGCCATCGCCCACACCCTGTTGGGTGACCTGGACAGCGCGGACAGTGTCCTGCGGGAACTGGCAAATTCCGATCCGGGCTACTACGACCGGATCAAGGCCCAATAATCGGATTCCATCAGGGCGCCCAGCGGGTGCCCCGATGGGGAATCGTTGGGTATTTCGGGCGATCAGGGATGCACAGGAATGCAAGGGGAGCGGATACCGCTCCCCTTTTTTTTTGTGCCCGGGAACTGGCTGCGGTGTTCTAACTGCTGTGTTCATACCGGGTTTGCTTCCTTCCTGTTCCATTCATGAAGAGAGTTCGCCGCCTTCCCGCATTTCGGTTCGCTGCAACACCTTTTTCAGTTCCGCATCTTCCAGGTCCACAAGCACGGACTTGTTTTGGGAATAGGTGACCTGGCCTGGTTTCCCTCCTTTCAGCTTCCGCACATATTTACGCTGGGTGTAATCCACTTCCAGTTTGCCTTCCCGCTTCCCCTGGGAATAATAGGCGGCCAGCCAAGCGGCTTCCCGCAATGTTTTCCGGGGCAATGGGATATTCATGGGGTTTTCCACCAGGACATGGCTTCCTCCGATTCCCTGGGTATGGAGCCACCAATCCCGGCCTTTTCCAAGCCTGAAGGTCACATATTCGTTGTCCTTGTCCGAACGCCCCACCCGGATGGTAAATCCGTCGCTGCTGATTCGGCGCAGGATACCCGCCCGTTCATTGTCCGCAGGCTGTCTGGAGCCGGCACTTGTGTGCATCTGCTTGAATTCCCGCTGGATGGGCGCGGGGATGCCGGGAATATTTTCCAGAGCCTCCGGGCTTTCCACCTGATGCAACCGCTCGGCGAATTCGCTCCATTCCGCCAATTCCCTGCGTGTCTCATCCCGCCTTCGTTGCAGGTGAGGTGCGGAATCCCTCAACTTGCGGAAGCGGCGAAAGCACCGCGCGATATTGTCCCCGATCCCGGCCTGGGGGTCCAGGGGAATTCGGATGGTTTCGTGAGAATCCGTGAAGACATCCGGCGCCTCCAGAGCGTCCATGCCGGGTTTCCACAGGGCATGGTGAATTTGCAGCAATTCGCCCCAGCGGCGGTATTCCTGGGCACGGGCCTGATCCGCTTCCTGCTCGTCCAGTTTTTCCAGCCGTTTGCGGCGTTTTTTCAGTTCCCTGCGCGCCCGTTGCAACAGGGGGCGGCGCTGCTTCTCAAGGGAGGATGCATTTACCCGGTCGTCCCAAGCCCGGTGAAGTTGCAGAGCCTTGTCATCGCCCAGGGCGGGCACGCGTTCTTCCAGGGGAATGTTCCCGGGAAATTTGAAGAAACGCTCCGGTGGGCGGTACCGTTCCCCGGGTGTGCGCCTGCCACCGCCCTGGGAAGGATGGCGTAGCGCGATCAGCAACCGTTCCCCGGAATCCAGCAGCAACAGGTTGCTGTGCCGCCGGTTCAGTTCCAGCATCAAGTGAAATGTGTCTCCGCCAATGCGCACCTCCATGGCCAACAGTTGCGGGTGAGGGCGCCGCAGCGCAGTGATGGTTCCTCCTATCAGGCGTGTGCGCAGCCACTGCCGGAATACCGAGATCGGAAGCGAGCGGGGAGGCTTGCCGAAATGCCGCACCATGCGGGCGGTATTCTCCCCGATGGAGAAAACCCACTGTGCCGCTCCTTCCCGGGAGCGGTAGGTGGAAAGGAGGATGGTTTCCTCGTCCGGCTGGCGCACATCCTGGATTCGCGCTCCCTTCAGCTTCGCATCCATGGGAATTTCAGGGGTGACCGCGAGAAATTCGGGAAGTTGTGGGTGCATTTTACATTGCCTGGAAATCGGGCTTAAAATAACGAACATAAATCCGGGCAGGTTCACGGGCTGCGAGACTCGATCCCGGTCTGCCGCCGCGGCTGACGGCCCTGTCTGACGGCCCTGTCTGACAACCGCGGCATTGACCCATCATACCCCCTGGAAAACGGTGTACGCCGTCCACAGAGGGATCGATCAACATTTTCTAACAAGGAACCATCATTATGGCATCGCTGGAAGAACAGTTCGAAACGGCCTTCACCGAGATTACCCTGGAAGACAACGGAAAACATCTGTTGGATATGGAGGCCGTCACGGAATGCGTAGTCAACGGGGAATCAGTGACCATCACGCTCGATCTTCCCAAGAACGACGAGTTGCGCTCCAGCGTGAGTGGCAAGCTGGAAGAACGGATCAAGCAGATTCCCGGCATCTCCGAGGTGAACGTCCGCATGTCGGATCAAGCACCTCCCTCCCCGGAGCCCCAGGCGGGGGGAACGGACGGTGGCCCGGCCGGCGCGCAACCCCGCGCCCCGCAACGCCCTCAAAGCGCCACCTACCTGAGCAATTACGATACCGTGATCGCCGTGGCCAGCGGCAAGGGCGGCGTGGGGAAATCCACCGTAGCCGTCAATCTGGCCCTGGCCCTCAAGTCTCTCGGGCACAAGGTCTCCCTGTTCGATTCCGACATTTACGGCCCCAGCATTCCCATCATGATGGGCCTCCGCAACACCCAGCCCACCGTCAACGAGGACGGCACCATCATTCCCCTCAAGAAATACGGGATCGACCTGATGTCCCTGGGAAATCTGGTGGAGGAAGCCGCGGCGACCATCTGGCGCGGTCCTATCGTGCATCAGGTGATCGATCAGATGCTGCGCGATACCCAATGGCCCGGCGGTGATTTCATGATAATCGATCTGCCTCCGGGTACGGGCGATGCCCAACTGTCACTCTCCCAATTGCTGGAAATTACCGGCGCGGTGATCGTTTCCACGCCTCAGGACGTGGCCCTCATCGACGCCATCAAGGCCGTGGGCATGTTCCAGAAGGTGGACGTTCCCGTGATCGGGCTGGTCGAGAACATGAGCAACTTCCTCTGCCCTTCCTGCGGCACGGAAACGGCCATCTTCGACAAGGACAACGCCCAGCGGATGAGCAGCCAGAACAACATTCCCTTTCTGGGCACCATCCCCATCGAGGTCGGAGTGCGGGAAGGGGGCGATCTGGGCAAGCCCATCATGACCCTGGAAAGCGAGACTCCGTCCACCAAGGCCTTCATGGAAATCGCCAACCGCCTCCTGGACCAGTTGGAGTACGGGAACTGAAACTTTTTATTATTTATTATAGATGTTATTGTTGAGCCAAGTTCATTAAATCAAAATAATGAGGTGAACATGGCTCAAAATAAGAAAAAAGTTTTTATCAGCTTTGATTACGACAATGATTTAATTATAAAAGAATTTTTGGTGGGACAAGCCAAGCTGGAAGATTCTCCCTTCGAAATTTCAGATTGGTCCATGAAAGAGGCCGCTCCCGAAAAAGACTGGGAAGATAAAGCCAGGGCGAGAATTGCAAGATGTGATATTGTAATTGTCATGGTTGGCACGAGTACACATCGTGCTAGTGGTGTCTTAAAGGAGGTGCGAATGGCTCGCAGTTTAGGGAAAAAAATTGTTCAAATAATTGGATACAAATCGGGAAATTACACGGAGGTTCCCGACGCTGGAAGATTGCATCGGTGGAATTGGGATAATCTAAAAAAACTTTTAAACTAAGGGGGGTAGTTGAAAAGATGGCCAATCATGATCCTGATGAATATCTGTTTAAAGAGATTGACATTATCCAAGATATAATAAAGCGCATGGCGCAAAATTCTTTTTCAATTAAAACCTGGACTGTCACACTCGTTGTTGCGACTCTGATTTTAAAGGGTGGTCAGGAAAAGATTTATCTAGCTTTTATTCCATTGATAATTTTTTGGTTTTTAGATTCGTATTTTCTCCATCAGGAACGCCTTTATCGGAAGCTTTACGATTGGGTTTGTAAAAATCGGAGAAATACAGAAGATCGTCTTTTTGATATGAATGCCTATCGCTTCAAACATGAGGTCCAATCCAAATTAAGAATAATGTTTTCGATAACACTGTTTCCCTTCTATGGTGGAATTGGATTCCTTGTCATTACTTATGCTTTAATTCTATTCATGACACCTGAAATATCCTCATAAATTGATTTTAACATTAATCTAATTTGCTTCGAATTCCCCACCGCTTACGGCGAAAAAAAAAGACCGGAATTTCAATTCTAGATGTTCCGATGCTTGCGGCGGGGTAGTTCATTTGTTCTCCCTCCCTTTTCAGTACACAAGACCCCATAAGCACCCAGGCTTTTTGCAGCGGCGAAACCGGCCGCAATCCCTTTCTTCCGCGCCTGCTGGGCAGCCGAACGCGACCCGGAAACGGAACGCATGGAAGCCGGGCGCGGCCTGCGCACCGAAAACCCCGAGGTGTTCCTCTTCCTCGCCCTGTGCTGGTGAGGGGAGGGGGTTCTCAGGACGAGGGGGAATGGGGTGCGGAAGGCAGGATCCGTGGGTGGTAGGTCTGTGGATGCCGCAGGGGGCCCCTACCCCCGCGATTGAACGAATTCCCGCAGCCGTTCCGGATCGAGCACATTGATGTGGCCCCTTCCCAGCCGCACCATCCCCTGGCGTTCGAAATCCTTCAGCACCCGGCTCACCACCTCCCGGGCCGATCCCAGTTCCATGGCCAACTGGGCGTGGGTGGCGGTGACTTCGGCGCCGGGGGTTCCCCGGCAGCCGCGCAGCAGTTCCTCGGCCAGCCGGATATCGACCCGCCCAAAGGCCACCTCGTCCACCACCATCATCATCTCCGAAAGCCGTTCGGTGAGGATCTGGTTGAGGTGGGACTGCAATTGCGGCTCGTTGGCAAGCTGTGTACGGAATACGTGGGAAGGCACTGCCAGCAATTCCACGTCGGTCTCGGCAACGGCCACCGCGGGCAACTTGGCCTCCTTGCCGGTAAGGGCGCAGGTGGAGGAAAGCACACAGATCTGACCGGTCTCGACGCGGTAGAGGGTGATTTCGCGGCCCGTTTCCCCCATTTTATAGACCCGCACCACTCCGGAGAGGATCAGAGGCACCATGGGGCAGGGAAAGCCCTCCTCGTAAAGGACGGCGCCTTTGGCGAAGGAGCGTTTTTCCCCCACACGTCCCAGCACTTCCTCCAGCATCGGATCGATTTCCGCGCCTAGGTTTTTCCGGTCTCCGCTTTCACGATGCATGTCTTTCCTCCAGGATAGGATTCTTCCACTTCGGCCGCGCGTTGGGACAGCAATCAATAGGATCGTTGGGACGGACGATGCAGGGAAAGGCAAGTCCCTTGGCCCCCTTGGGCAGATGGATTTCCACCGTAAATGGACCGTCAATGGGGCCGGGAAGCTTTCTCCTGTTCACGGTATTTCTTCACATGGGCCACGGCATCGTCCACCTCGTCCGTGACGTGAAACATTTCAATATCCTCCGGGGAAATCAAACCTTCCTGCAATATCCGTTCGCGCATCCAGTCCACCAGGCCCTCCCAGTATTTCTTTCCCAGCAGCACCACCGGAAAGGGTTTGATTTTGCGGGTTTGGATGAGGGTCAGCGTTTCGAATAATTCGTCCAGGGTGCCGAATCCACCCGGGAGCAGGATAAATCCTGTCGCGTACTTGACCAGCATTACCTTGCGGACGAAAAAATAGCGGAAGCTCAATCCCAGGGTCAGGTAGGGATTGGGCTTTTGCTCCATGGGGAGTTCCACGTTCAGTCCGATGGTGCGGCCGCCGGTTTCGAAGGCGCCGCGGTTGGCCGATTCCATCAGGCCCGGGCCGCCTCCGGTGATGACGGTGAACCCCGCTTCGGCGAGGGCGCCCCCCAACCGGCGGGCCATGTCGTAATATTCCGTGTCCTCCTTGATCCGCGCCGATCCGTACACCGTAACCGCGGGGAGAAAATTGGGGAGCACGTCGAATCCTTCCACGAATTCCCCGATGATCCGGAACAATCGCCAGGATTCGTGCTTTTCCAGCTTATTGATCTCGTAGCGATTTTTATTGTCGCGATTTTCGATAATGAACTCCACTTTGTTGGGCCGGGCCGTCATTGGCGCCATCCCCTCCCTGGTTTGGGGCGCGGGGCGATGATAAAATGATTATAGGAGGGATGCGCGGGGAATGAAACGTCAATTCAAGGGGACCTTGCACCGCCGGTCAGGCAACCCCAAAAGGGGAGGGAACGCCATCGGAAGAACGAACCCATGGCCGCACCGGATTTAAACACATGCTGTTGGGAAGCGTGACGGAAAAAATCGTGCGGCTCTCGCCCGTTCCGGTGTGGACCAACCGGGTATAGGGAGCCGGGAATAGGGAACATCCAGCGGGCAGGGAACCACCGGCAAGGGTTCTCCCTTACCGGCAGCTTTTTAATGATCGCGCCAGGGCTGTCATGGGTGTAATGGTGGCGGGTGATGACAGTGCCTGCCAGACAGCCTACGCCTGCCAGACAGCCTACGCCTGCCAGACAGCCTAC
>CAZOXD010000030.1:0-5376 GCA_964583525.1 uncultured Pseudomonadota bacterium | reverse complement strand
GCCTGCCAGACAGCCTACGCCTGCCAGACAGCCTACGCCTGCCAGACAGCCTACACGGCGTTCAGGGCGGCCGTAAGCTTGGCGCTTACTTCCTCCGCGAACGGCTCCAGATCGGTTCTCCCGGTGACGGCCACCAGCGCCTTTGGATCGATGGCCGAAACCACCGTCTTGCCGCTGCTGGGGTCCTCGTACACGTTCACATTGCAGGGAAGCAGCAATCCGATATCGAGTTCCGTGCTAAGCGCACGGTAGGCCAGGGGGGGATTGCATGCGCCCAGGATGATGTACTTGGTGAAGTCCTTGTCCAACTTGGCCTTCAGGGTCGCCTTGATGTCGATTTGGGTGAGAATCCCGAATCCCTGCTCTTTCAGGGTTTCGGTCACTTTTTCCACCGCCTGCTCATAGGACAGGTCCACTTGGCGGAAAATGCCATATCCGGGCTGGCCGGATTGCGTTCCGGCCGCTGCTGGTGCTGTGTTCATCGGAGGTCTCCTCGCATGTTTGGAATGCCGGTTGAAAAGCCGTGACCCTGCCGGGTCCGTTTTGCTTCCCGGTGGCCAATCCCCACGCTCGTTTTCACAACTACTCTACATCAGGGATTTCATACCGGGTACGGCCAATTTGGACCATTCTATAGGCTCCAGGAGGGTAGAGTCATGTGACCTGCTCACAATGAGGAACAGCCGGGCATAAGCCGGCCGGGCCGGTGGGAAACCGGGACTGGGTGCTACCGTTCCTCTCCATCGCGCATGTCCTGATAGGCCCGGGTGATGGCCACCACCCGGAGAGAATAACGCAGCATCGCCACAGCGATGGCCAGAAGCACCACGTTTTCCACCACGGACAGATCGAGATGAATGCCCTTGCCGATGAACATCACAATGGCGGCCACGGGCGCCGTCACGCAATACTGGGCACCAGAGGTATGCTTGGTGATGCCCAGGAAGATACCGCAGGAAAACAGGGAGAGGGCGTACAGGGCTTTCAGGAATGAGAAGGGATTGGACCCATTTTGAACCTCGGCGAGAGCATCGAGGGTCAGAAAGGCGAACAGGATGGAGAGGAACAAGGCGTAAACGAAGATCTCCTTGCCGGCCTGGGCCCTGGTCAATTTTTCGGCCGGGATAAAATAAGGAGTCTTATTCTCGTCCCAGACGTATTTCTTTACGTAACCAAACCAGTCCACCACGGCCCCATTGTTGGCGGGCCTGATAGCCCGCGCATCCTCATGCGACGACAGGTTCCCCCGGATTACATCGTCCGGGTTCTTCCTCCTCTAATTGCTTGCTCCTCCGGCCAGACCAGTGTCATCAGTTGGAACCTGTGTTCGTAATGGACGGTAATCGCCTGCTCCGGCGATTTGGGAAAATAAATGATCGACGTATCCGGTTTCCACTCGAAGCTCACCGGACCATCGGCACCGGTCACCGAAATCTCGCTTAGGCTCAAGGGTAATTTTTCCACAGGCACATAGGTAGCTCCGGCAGTGCCTGTGAGGTCTCCGTTCGTATCGATCAGGAAATCCTTCGGAGCGAAATGCTGGCTGGCCATTTGATTGAGTTTCGAATCAAGCAGAGCGGCTCCAGGCGTGAACAGCACCAGCACGGTCTGCAACCAGACCGCGACACCGGAAAGGCAGGCGAAGATCAGGCCGACCACCAGCACGGACCGGATTGACCAGCGGCAGCACAAGCCAACCAGGGAAGCGGAGCCCTCGCTCACCTGAAAGGCGCCATAGGCGATATCCATGGCAAACCAGCCTACGACCAGGGTATAGGGAATCAGGAAGAAGGTGCAACCCAGAAATTCGATCCAGGCCTGCTTGCGGAAGGAAAGCTTCTCCCGGATCAAATCGACCCGCACGTGCCGGTTGTTGACATATCCAAAGCCCAGCACCAGGGAAAACAGAACGGTGTGAAAATGCCACTCCCATTCCTGGATTTTGGTCGATTCGAACATGGAACCGAGATTCTGGATCAGCCAATACTGCATTCCGCCCAGTTTTCGCATAATAACGTCCCACATCGTTACGAACACCAGCGGCCAGATGAAAATAGTACCAAATTTTCCGACGGCCTCGACATACTTCCTGAGAAACAGGCTGAGGCGGATCATGGCTTCAACAGGCACGATTCTCTCCTTGTCATTGCGTTATTGCGGCGAACCATCCCGCAGGCCCCCGAACGGGGCTTCAGGCGTTTGCCTTGCTGCTGAAAAGCCGCAAACTTCTTCCAGTCAGCCTTCCCCATCTCATCATGACGCCACATCACGGCGCCTTGCACATTACCGGCCGAGAGGGTAGCGGCCGGGGAATTGAAGAGATTTCCCGGGACAACCCCTTTTCATAAGACACCATAGACCGCTCCCGGCAGCCAAAGGGCCAACCACGGGAAGGCCAACACCGCAATCAGACCGAGCAACTGAAGGATCACGAAAGGAATGATCCCGATGTAAATGTCGGTGATTTTCACCTCGGGAGGCGCGATGCCTTTCATGTAGAACAGCGCGAAACCGAAGGGCGGCGTGAGGAACGAGGTCTGCAGGTTCACGGCGATCAGGACGGTGAACCAGAAGGTTACCTCTTGACCCCGCAGACCCACGACGGGCACGTGATCGCCGAAATCGAAGCCCGCCACCAACGGCGCGAAGATGGGCAGGATGATCAGCGTGATCTCGATCCAGTCCAGGAAGAAGCCCAGAATGAACACAATGAACAGGATCAGGAGCAACAACCCCCAGGAATCCAGCCCGGCCAGGAGGACCAGACCGGACACCACGTCGTCGCCACCCAGCGAGCGGAATACGTAGGCGAAACAGGTCGCGGATATGACGATGAAAAAGATCATCGCAATGGTGAGCCCGGCACTGTAGTTCACTCCCTTGAAAAGCTCCCAATTCAGGCGGCGGTTCAAGGCGGCGAGGCACACCGCGCCGAAAGCACCCACGGCCCCGGCCTCGCTGGGGGTGGCCCAGCCGAACAGAATGGAACCCTTCACCATGAAGAGCAGGGTGGCCGCGGGCAGGAAGCCTTTCAGGAGGAGGGCCGGCATCTCGCGGGCCGGGACATCCAGCAGTTCGGGCGGCAGCGATGGCGCCACCTGCGGTTTAAACTTGGCCAGCGTGGCAATGTAAATCAGGTACAATGAGGCGAGGGTCAGGCCCGGAACGAGGGCGGCCATGAAGAGGCTTCCCACGGAGACCGCCAGCAGATCGGCCATGATGATCAGCATGATGCTGGGCGGAATCAGGATGCCCAGCGTGCCGGAGGCCGCGATGCACCCCGTCGCCAGGGATCGGCTGTACCCTTGCCGCAGCATGGTGGGCAGGGCCAGCGCCGTCATCATGGTCACCGAGGCCCCGATAATGCCGGTGATGGCCGCCAGAATGGTGCCCATCACCGTCACGGCCAGGGCCAGAGCGCCCGGCACGCGGCGGAAAATTACCTGCACGGCAAAGAGCAGGTTTTCGGCCACCCCGCTGCGCTCCATCATCACGCCCATGAAGACAAATGTGGGGACGGCGACCAGCACCAGGTTTTCCGCGGCCATGCCCCAGATGCGTGGCACGAAGTTGAAAAATTCGATTAAGGAGAAAATATCCAGGAAATAACCGATAACGCCGAATAGCAGGGCCAACCCGCCCAGGATGAAGGCCACCGGATAGCCCGAAAACAGTAAAATCGCCAGGCACAAGAACATAAAAAGCGGCAAGTAATCGATAAAGAAATCCAACAGCTCGCCCGCGTTCCACACCCCGAATACAACTGCCGGGATCAATACCAGCGGGAGAGTCAACAGAGCCCAGTTTTTGCCCTTCGTCTGGGCGTCGGTGGAACCAATATTCTTCATGCCATGCACCGAAATGTTTGGTGATTAAATAAAAACAGTGCCGGAACCCGGCTCACCGGGCTCCAGCAACTGTCCGTCTTATGTGATTTCAAACGGAATCCAGGTTGGCTCCGCCGAGCGAACCATCATTCCAGGTACGTGGCTTTCAAAGTCTGCGCATCCAACCAGACCTTGTATTTCGCGCGGAAAGAGAAGTAGCTGTCCGCCACCTTCTTGAAGAGCGGATCCTTGGCGGAATCCTCGGCGACCACTTCCATCCAGGCCTGCTCGAACTTCTTCAAAAAGGAATCCGGCCAGCGCATGCGTTTGACGCCGTACTTGGTGGACATCTCGAGCATGGCCCCGAAGTTCAGGGCTTCGGTCTCGGCATAGGTAACCATAACCTGGTTACCGAGGGCGACTTTGATGATCCGCTTGTGCGCATCGGAAAGCTTGTTGAATTTGCCCCGATTCATCAGCAGCTCACTGACGGATACCTGCTGGTGCCAGCCGGGGAAGTAGTTGTACTTGGCGATCTGGTAGAAGCCGTAGGAGATATCCATATTGGGCATGGAGAACTCGGTGGCGTCGATCACACCCTTTTCCAGCGCGGGGTAAATATCGCCGCCCGCGAGCAACTGGGTGCTCACGCCCATCTTCTGAATAACCCGGGCGCCGATGCCGAAGAAGCGCATCTTCATGCCCTTGAGTTGATCGAGCGACGTGATCGGTTTTTTGAACCAGCCGGAGGTCTCCGGGCCGATGGCCAGGCTGTCGATGGCGATCAGGTTGTGCTTCTTGTAGATCTCGTCCCGGATCTTGTCGGCCCCGCCGTATATCTTCCAGGCCATGTACTCACCGAACCCGGGGCCGAAGGGCACCGCGGTGAAGAAGGCCAAGGCAGGATATCTCGACGTATGGTAGCCGGGGGTGGTCCAGCAGGATTCGATGGCGCCCTTCGAAACCGAATCGAAGCACTCCAGCGCCGGTATCAGCGCGCCCGGCTCGAAGAACTTGAATTGCAGCTTGCCGCCGCTCATCACCTTTACGTCTTCCGTAAAACGTACTCCCGACCATCCGAGATGGGGCAGCTTGCTGCCCCAGGTGCTCTGCATTTTCCAGCGCACCGTTTTTTGAGCGCTGGCCGGGGTGCTGAAGGTGACCGCCAGCAACGCGACAAATCCCGCCAAGGCAATCAGCCTGAGGCTTTTGTTTAACCGCATAATGAAATCTCCCGATTGGTGGTGCTGTGCCCCGCGGCGCTGGATACCGCGGTATCCGGCCATACCGATGATGGACACGTTTGATCCCCCGGCAGACCTGCCCGTCATGGACGGGATGGGCTGCTTCGGACCGTTGATGGAACAATCCCTATGAATACGGCTCAAGTTTTTTGATGACCTGTTCCGATTCGGGATTCCGAGGTATTCCCTTGGGGAACCCGTGGGTTCTTTCCCCAGCGGAACATAGTAAATGCGCGTGCAATGGTCAAGGGATTAAAAAAAGAAGGCGTGCTCCCGTGTGGCGGGATTTCCACCTCGAACTTCCG